>NZ_AOLF01000032.1:0-95485 GCF_000336975.1 Haloferax sp. ATCC BAA-644 | reverse complement strand
GGGTTCAGCATCGCCGAGGCGACCACGACCGCGGATTCGACGACGCAGACCGCGGAAGCGACCCGAACCGCGGTCGAGTCGACGCCGACCGTGACGGAAGCCGCGCAGACCGCGACGGAGACCGTGACCGCGACGCCGACGCAGACGCCGGTTCCGGACACGACGGCCGCGCAGACGGCCACGGAGACCGCGGCGCGGGTCACGTCCGGGTCGGGCGGACTCGCGGAGACCATCGGGACGCTCTCGCCGGGGACGCTGTTCTTCCTCGGCGGGCTGACCGTGCTTCTCGCGTGGGTCGCGGTGGGCGTGCTGCGTGACTAAAACGGCTGTTTGAGCTTACGGTGCGTATTTGATACCGTCACCCGTAGGAGTGAGTGCGAGGTCGCGCGTGGCCCCCAACGACGACGGGGCTGCCATCCGTGCCCCCTGCCCCTCTCCCCGTCGTCTCGCGCGGCCTCGGACTGCCCCCCCAACAGACCCGCTCCGGTCTGTTCCCGCTGCTTCTTCCGGCCCTCCACCGGACCTCCTCCTATTCCCCGGGGACGATACGGAACGTCTCGAACGTCTCGCCGTCGACCGTGACGAGTCGCCCGCGGAGGCCGCCGTCCGGCAGTTCCTCCAGTTCCGCGTGCGCCTTGCGGTTGCCCCGCGGTTGGGCGTGGCTCCCCGGGTTGAGGAGCGGAATCGGCCCGGTGCCGTGGAAGCCCGGCCGGTGGCTGTGGCCGAAGATGACCGCGTCGGCCCCGCGCTCGCGGCCGAACATCGACAGCGCGGTGTTCCCGCCGCGGCGGGTGTGGGTCACCGCGAACTCGACGCCGCCGTAGGTGACGTTCCGCGCCGCGGGAATCCGGTCGCGAATCTCGGAGCCGTCGTTGTTGCCGTACACCGCGAGGAGCGTGTCGGCCTCGTCGACGAACGCGTCGAGGGCGGACTCGCGCATGAAGTCGCCCGCGTGGACGACGAGGTCGGCCTCGCGGACCGCGTCGAGGGTTCTGTCGGTCAGGCGATGACCGTCCGTGCTGTGGGTGTCGGAGACGACGACGAGCATGCGCGGGGCTAGGGCCCGGAGGGATTGAAACCTACCGACTGCGGCGTCGGTCCGCCCGGCGGCCCGTCGAGGATGGTCCGTCTCTCGATTCGCCGTCGGTAGCTCTATCCGGGCGGGGGGAGTGGCCCACGACATGGCAGGCAGTACGTCCGTCGTCGTCGCCGCGCTCTTCGCGAACGGGGCGATTGCGATTCTCAAGTTCCTCGGCTTCCTCGCGACCGGGAGTCCCTCCATGCTCTCCGAAACGTATCACTCCATCTCCGACACCGGCAACCAGGTGTTTCTCCTCATCGGCATCCGCGACAGCAAGCGCGGCGAGACGCAGTCGCACCCCTTCGGCCACGGGAAGTCGCAGTTTTTCTACTCCTTTCTCGTCTCCGTGATGTTGTTCGGTATCGCCGGCTGGGAGTCGGCCAAACACGGCTACGACGCCCTGATGCATCCCGGCCACGGCGGGGGCGGCGAGGCGCTCGTCCTGCTCGGCTTCGAAATCGAGCCCGTGTTGGTCAACGTCGCCATCCTCCTCGGGGCGATTGCCTTCGAGAGCTACGCCTTCCTGAAGGCGAACGCCGAACTCCGCCGGCAGATAGAAGAATACGAGTGGAGCGGCCTCGTCGAGGCCTTCCGGGAGACGAGCGACGTGACGACGCTCACGGCGTTCACCGAGGACACCGTCGCGCTCACCGGCGCGGTGCTCGCGCTCGTCGGCATCGGCCTCACCGAGCTCACGGGCAACGAGCTGTTCGACGCCGGCGCGGCGCTCCTCATCGGGATACTGCTCATGGGCTTCGCCATCGCGCTCGCGTGGGAGAACAAACGCCTGCTCATCGGTGAGAGCGTCCCCGTGGACGAAGAACAGGCGCTCCGCGACATCGTCAAAAACGACCCGCGGGTCGTCCACGTCGACCACTTCCGCGCGTCCTACGTCGGCCCCGAGAAACTGCTCGTCGCCCTCGACGTGAGCTTCGACCCCGAACTCGACACCGAGGAACTGGACGACCACATCACCGAAATCGAGGACGAACTCAAGGCGGCCGACGACCGGGTGCACTTCGTCTACATCGAACCCGAGTTGTAACCCGAACGAACCGAGTGGGCCGCCACCGGCCGACCGCGACTCACGGCGGCTTCCCCCGACCTACCGCGATTCGACCGCGTCGGCGACGAGGTCGACCGCGCGCTCCACGTCCGCGCGCGACACGTTCAGATTCGTCGTAAATCGGGTGTGGTACTGGCCGAAGGTTCCGCCGAGGACGCCCGCGTCGTCGCACAGACTCACAAACTCCTCGGCCGTCAGTCCGGCGCCCTCGGAGTCGACGACGACGATGTTCGTGTCGGGCGTCGGCACCGACAGACCGGAAACGGCGTCGAGACCCTCGGCGAGGACCGTCGCGTTTTCGTGGTCGTCGGCGAGGCGGTCGACGTTGTCGAGCGCGACGAGTCCCGGCGCGGCGATGACACCGGCCTGTCGCATGCCGCCGCCGAACTGCTTTCTGACGCGGACGGCCTCCTCGATGAACGACTCGGGGCCGGCGAGCATCGAGCCGACGGGCGCGCCGAGGCCCTTCGAGAGACAGCACATCACCGTGTCGACGCGCTCGACCATCGCCGTCGGGTCCTCGTCGAGGGCGACGCAGGCGTTGAACAGGCGCGCGCCGTCGAGGTGAACCGGGATTCCGAGGTCGCGGGCGGCGTCGGCCGCGGCGTCGATATCGGCTTTCGGGACCGCGACGCCGCCGCGGGCGTTGTGGGTGTTTTCGAGACACAGCACGCCCGTGCCGGCGACGTGAAGCGACTCCTCGCGGGCGTGGTCGCGGACCTGTGCGGGCGTCGGCGCGGCGCGCTCGCCGGCGTCGTAGGCGCGGACCTGCAAGCCCGACAGTTGGGCGAAGCCGCCGACCTCCCACTTGTAGACGTGCGCCTTCTCGTCCACGAGCGCCTCTTGCCCGGGGTCGGCGTGGACGCGGGCGGCGATTTGGTTGCCCATCGTCCCCGACGGCACGAACAGCGCGGCCTCCTTGCCGACGAGTTCGGCGGCGCGCGCTTCGAGTTCGTTCACGGTCGGGTCGTCGCCGTACACGTCGTCACCGACGGCGGCGTCGCGAGCGGCCTCGCGCATCTCGTCTGACGGGAGCGTGACGGTGTCGCTTCGGAGGTCAATCATGCGCGGAGAGACCGCGCCGACGGAGAAATAATCGGTGGTCCGCGGGGCGTTCTCGGCCGGGGGCGCAATATTTGCGCTTCGAAAGGTGTTTGCCCCGGGGACACACACGACGCGGTATGGACCCGCGCATCCGCGAGCACGCACAAACCATCGTCGACCACTCCACGAGCGTCGAGGCCGGCGACAACGTCGTCGTCTCCGCGCCCTCGGTGGCCGAGGACCTCGTGACGGCCATCCACGAACTGCTCGGCGACCGCGGCGCGAACGTCGTCGCGATGGACGCGAACCCGCGATTCACCCGCGCGTTCCTCCGCGCCGGCGACGACGACTACGAGACGCCCGAACACATGCTGGCGCTTTACGAGGAGACCGACGTCATCATCCGCGTCCGCGGCGAGACGAACGCCACCGAACAGAGCGACGTGCCGCCGGAGACGAACGCAGCGTACAAGCGCGCCTACAAGCCCGTACAGGGCGAGATGCTCACGAAGCGCTGGTGTCTCACCCAGTACCCCGCGAAGGGGAGCGCCCAGCTCGCGGGCATGAGCACCGAGGCCTACGAGAACTTCGTCTACGACGCCGTCACCCTCGACTGGGAGGCGCAGGGCGAACTCCAACAGCAGTTAGTCGACATCCTCAACGACGGCGACGAAGTGCGCATCAAGTCGGGCGACGAGACCGACGTGACGATGCGCATCGCCGGCAACACCGCCATCAACGACACGGCCGAACACAACCTCCCCGGCGGCGAGGTGTTCACCGCGCCCGTAAAGGACTCCGTGAACGGCGAGGTCCACTTCGACCTGCCGCTGTACCGGCAGGGCCGCGAGGTCTCCGGCGTCCGCGTCCGCTTCGAGGACGGTGAAGTGGTCAACTACTCCGCCGAGAGCAACGAGGAGGTCTTAGACGGCGTGTTCGACACCGACGAGGGCGCGCGCTACCTGGGCGAACTCGGCATCGGTATGAACCGCAGCATCGACCAGTTCACCTACAACATGCTGTTCGACGAGAAGATGGGTGACACCGTCCACATGGCCGTCGGCTCGGCGTACCCCGAGACGGTCGGCGCGGACAACGAACTCAACGAGAGCGCCGAGCACGTCGACATGATCGTCGATATGTCCGAGGACTCGGTCATCGAGGTCGACGGCGAGGTCGTCCAGCGAGACGGCACGTTCGTCTTCGAAGACGGGTTCTGACCGGACCGCCGGCTCCGCCGGGCAGCGAAAACTCGCAACGTTTCAGCTCCAGTTTATCGCCCGGTGAATCGGCTCTCGTCGTCCGGTTTCCAGTCGAAACGAGAGCCTTCGAGCGGTCGTCGGAAACGGCGCGGAGCAGCGGGCGAAACTCGGGCGGAACGCCGGTCGCATCGAGCGACCCTCGCGGGTTCTCCAGTCGAAGCGGTTCCCGTCCGGATACAGACAGTTTGATGACAACTACACACACACGCCAGTAGATTTATTCCGCCCAGTCGACGAACACGAACCGATGCCAGCGGTTCAGTGCCGGGAGTGTGGACGCGACGTGGCGGTCCACGAGATAGAGACGACGACGAAGACGACGCCCGACGGCTTCGACACGCGATATCGGTGTCCCTACTGCAAGGCGGAGATGCGCGACGTAAAAACGCGAATCGTCTGACGGCGCTACTCTTCGAGGTCGAGGTCGAACTGCTCGTTTTCGGTGACGGCGTTGAGCACGACCGAGGTGTTGGACTCGCGGATGTCCGCGTCGGTGAGCAGTTTCTTGATCTGCGTGTTCATGCCGTCGGTGTCGCGGAACTTGCCGATGGCGATGATGTCGTAGTCCCCGGTGACCTCGTACACCGAAATCATCTGCTTTTCGGCGCGGAGGCGCTCTGTAATCTCGGGGAGCGCGGAGCCCTCGACTTTGAGTTGGATGACCGCGGTCACGTCGTAGCCGAGCGCGTCGTAGTTGACGCGGGGGGTGTAGCCCTCGATGACGCCTTCGTCTTCGAGGTCTCGCAGGTGGTTCGAGACGGTCGTCACCGACACGTCGAGCTCTTCAGCGAGGCTTCGCAGACTCGCTCGACCGTCGCCGAGGAGCGCATTGATGAGCTTCGCGTCGAGGTTTTCGTACGTCATTACATCCAAAGACCGTCCGGGGGCATTAGAATTTTACGAATATCCAATTCTGTGGCGAGGTGCGGGGAATTGCATTAAGCGGAAATGTCTTTATAGTGCGGGTGTTCGAATCGCGTGTTCAGGAAAATGACGGAAGACAACGCACTCACCGACGGCGGCCTGAGCGACGAGGCACAGGCAGTCATCGACGAAATCGAAGAGAAGAACGTCGACTTCCTCCGACTCCAGTTCACCGACATTCTCGGAACGGTGAAGAACGTCTCCATCCCGGCCTCGCAGGCCGAGAAGGCGTTCACCGAGGGTATCTACTTCGACGGTTCCTCCATCGACGGCTTCGTGCGCATCCAGGAGTCCGACATGCGCCTCGAACCCGACCCGTCGACGTTCGCCGTCCTCCCGTGGCGGAAGAAGGAAAACAGCGCCGCCGGTCGTCTCATCTGTGACGTGTTCAACACGTCCACCGGCGAGCCCTTCAGCGGCGACCCGCGCGGCGTCCTCAAGCGCGCTATCGAGCGCGCCGAGGAACTCGGCTATGACGTGAACGTCGCTCCCGAACCGGAGTTCTTCCTGTTCGAAGAAGACGAAGACGGCCGCGCGACGACCGTCACGAACGACGCCGGCGGCTACTTCGACCTCGCCCCGAAGGACCTCGCGTCCGACGTGCGCCGCGACATCATCTACGGCCTCGAGAGCATGGGCTTCGACATCGAAGCCTCGCACCACGAGGTCGCCGAGGGTCAACACGAGATTAACTTCACGTACGACGACGCCCTCTCGACGGCCGACAACGTCGCGACCTTCCGGTCCGTCGTCCGCGCCATCGCGGCCGAACACGACCTCCACGCGACGTTCATGCCCAAGCCAATCCCGCGCATCAACGGCTCCGGCATGCACACGCACATCTCGCTGTTCAAGGACGGCGAGAACGCGTTCCACGACGGCGACGACGAGTTCGACCTGAGCGATACGGCCAAGAGCTTCGTCGCGGGCATCCTCGACCACGCGCCCGCCATCACGGCGGTCGCTGACCCGACGGTCAACTCCTACAAGCGCCTCGTCCCCGGCTACGAAGCGCCGGTCTACATCGCGTGGTCCGACCGCAACCGCTCGGCGCTCATCCGCAAGCCGGCCGCCCGCACGCCGGCCGCCTCGCGCATCGAGGCCCGCTTCCCCGACCCGTCCTGTAACCCATACCTCGCGTTCGCCGCGCTCATCCACGCCGGTCTCGACGGCGTCGAGAAGGGCCTCGACTGCCCCGACCCGGTCCGCGAGAACATCTACGAGTTCGACGAGGAGAAGCGCGAAGAGTACGGCATCGAGACGCTCCCGAAGGACCTCGGCGGCGCCGTCGACGCCCTCGAAGAAGACGAAGTCATCCAGGAGGCCCTGGGCGACCACGTCTTCGAGAAGTTCGTCGAAGCCAAGCGCTCCGAGTTCAAGGACTACCTCGTCGACGTCTCCCAGTGGGAACTCGACCGGTACCTCGAGACGTTCTAACCGTCGCGCACTAACACCGATTTTTCTTTCGCGCCCGCTCGCCGGAGAGCCGAAGCGCTCGGGTCGCGGTCGGCGGGACACGTAGAATCAGAATCAGAACGTCGCGTCACCGCGGAGCCGCGGCCGAAAGCGCGCCATCAGTCGGCGCGCCGGGTCGCTTCGCTGCCGAGCCCGAGTCGGCCCTGTATCCGCGGCGCGACGAGGATGAACGCGACGGCAGTTCCGGTCGCGAGAATCGCGATTGGAACAGCCTGAAGCGCGTCGGCAGCGACCCAGAGCGCGCCCGCAACGAGGAGCGACACGAGTGCAGCCGGAAGCGACAGTGTCGGCAGCGACTCGTGGTCAGCAAGCCGGGACCAGCCGACGAGGCCGCCGAGCGACCCACCGAGGGCAGCAGACGCGTTTGCCGTGTGGTGCGACGCCCCGCTCGCGACGACCACTGCGAGGGCCACGGCACTGAGCCCGACTGCGAGTGCGAACAGTCGCGTCGGATCGAGGTGGCCGGGGGCGTCGGCGTCGTCCGCGGCAGCGACGGTGAAGACGGCTTTCAACACGACGAGCCCGAGGAGCACGCCGACGACGACATCGACGCCGTAGTGAACCCCGATGACGACGCGGGAGAGTGCGACTGTTGCGACGAGAGCCGCGGCGGCGAGGACGCGTCGCCGTCGGTCCCACACGTCGAGCAGCAGCGCGGCGGCCCCGTAGACGACGGTGGTCCCGAGTGCGTGCCCGCTTGGGAATCCGAACCCGTCGTCCGTCGTGAACGAGACGAACAGGTCCGCGAGCGGGGCAGGCCAGTTCGGTGCCGAAGCGATGTCGGCCGTCGGCGGGCGGGGGAGCGCGAAGCCGACTTTGAGCGCCGTCACCAGCGACAGGGAGATAAACGCGAGGCCGACGAAGGAGGCCGCGGTCCGCCGCGGGCGCGCCGTGATTCGGGGCCGACAGAGCCAGTACAGCGAGGTGAACGCGACGAAGAAGAACCACTGGTCTCCGAGTTGGGTGACGAGACCGAACAGGAAGACGAGCGCGTCCGGGGCGTCCGCGAGCACCAACTCCCCGAAGCCGCGGCTCTGAAGCGAAAGCGCGGACCGGAACATCTCAGCCGCGGCGTTTGCGGACCGCGTCGATGGCGCGCCCGGGGACGCCGAGGGCGCTCAGGCCGATGCCGAAGATGACGAACAGGACGTAGAGTCCGAGCGTCGACAGGAAGATGATGAGCATGGCGACGACCGCGATGAGGTCCGACTGGAGGTAGTGAAACGCGCCGAGCGTGAGGACGACGCCGTAGCCGAGCACGAGGTAGGGACCCCACCCGCGGGCCTTGCCGCGGCGCATCCGGCGGCGGACGTAGCGCTTCAGCTCGGCTTCGAGCTTGGGCTTTTCGACCGTCCGGTCGGTCACGTCGTCCTCGAACGCGTCGAGGTCGGCCCGAAGTTCCTCGACCTGCGATTCCAGCTCCTCGATGTCGGGAGCGCCGCGCGGGGAGACGGACGCGCCGGTCTCCGGGTCGTCGGCGTCCTCCGTCCGCGGCCCATCGGTGTCACCTCGGTCGTCGCTCATATCCGTACGAGCGTCATGTCGGCCTCCCGTATGTTGTACCTGCCGGTCCACTCCGGGCGGTCCCCCCGGCGGGTCACGCGGTTCTGCGGGCGACGCGTCGCCCCCGACCCCCGCGAGGACCGCGTTGACGACCGCGCCGGAAAGCAGGATGAGCCCCGAGAAGTAGAACCACGTCACGAGCAACAGGAGCGTCCCGAGCGCGCCCGCGACCGACGCGCCGGCCACCGACGCGTAGATGCCGAAGCCGACCCCGAGGAGGGTCCAGCCGACGGCCGCGAAGACGGTCCCCGGCACGACCTGTCGCGGCGAGAGGTCGGCGTCGGGAAAGACGTAGTACAGCGGGAAGAACGCCGCACAGAGCGTGAACAACAACAGGAGCGGCGAGAGCAGTTGGAGAAACGGCACGTCGAGGAGACCGAGGAGCGCGGTCAGCACCGCGACGCCGATGGTGCCGACACCGATGCTGGCGAGGGCGGTTGCGCCGTCGCGGAGCTGGTCGAGGAGGCCGCCCGCCTCCGAGCCGTAGATGCGCGAGAAGGCGATGTCGAGGCCGCGAAAGAGCTTCAGCGCGCCCCACACCGTCAGCCCGAGGCTCACCGCGCCGACGCTTCCCTGCCCGGTTCGGTCGGAAAGCGCCTCCTCGACGAGGCCCTGACCCGTCGGGACGAGATACTGCTCGACGAGCGTCTGGAGTTGTGCCTGCAACGCCGCGCCGCCGACGGCGGTGGCGACGACGACGCCGAGGACGAGAAGCGGAATCAGCGAGACGAGCGCGTAGTACGAGATGCTGGCCGCGAGAAACGAGATTTCCTTCTCCCGAATCGTGTCGACGACCGCCCGCACGACGGGGACGGCGGTTCGGATGTTGGCGCTCACGTATCACCGAAACGACACGGGAGGCAAAGAAGCTACCCGCCGAAGCGGCGGCGTGTGCCGGTTACGACGCGGTTCGCCGTCGCCCTCGTCAGGCCTCGGGGTCGAGCGCGGCGGTCGCCTCGCGTATCTCAGCGACCGTCGCGTCGGTCTTGAACGCGGTGCCGTGGTAGTGCGCGGGGGTGGCCTCGTAGCCGGCCTCGCGGAGCGTGTCGAGGAACGTCTCCATCTTCGAGGCCGAGCGACCCCAGAGCTTACAGAGGCGGTGCTGGTCGAAGTGGGTCGGCGTGTCGAGTTCGACCGCGAGCGTGTCGAGGAGTTTGCGGGCGCGTTTCGCGGTGCCGAAGTCCTCGGTCACCTCGTCGCGGACGGCCCCGGCGAACGCCGGTTCGGAGACGGGACCGAGCCAGATGGGGCCCGCTTCGAGAATCCGGGTCGAGTCGCAGTTCGCGCACGCCTCGGGCGGGTGCGCGACCAGCGAGTGCTCGGCCTCGCGGTGGAGGCAGTCCTCGCAGTGGTAGACGAAGCCGGTCGATTCGAGGAGTTCGTCGGCCTTCGTCGCCCGCTCGTCGAGTTCGAGGTACGCCCGCGCGTAGTGACGCGTCGCGTGCGAGAGAATCGGGACGGCCGCCTTGTCGTAGCGGGCGGCGGTGCGGACCATCGCGCCGAGGAGGGTCCGAAGCCCCATCTCGGGATGGTAGTCGGTGTTCTGCGGGAGACAGCCGTACTTCCGGATGCCGCTTTTCTGGTGTGCGCCGCACAGCGGGGCGGTGTCGGTGGCGGTGACGCAGACGAGGTCGCGGGTGTTGGCGAAGGCGGGGTCCGCGAAGGGCATCGGCGTGCCGAAGGGGTCGAGGTCGACCACGTCGAAGACCGAGTCGTACATGAGGGCGTTGGCGTTGCGGTGGACCGCCTCGCCGCCGTTGCCGGCGCGGTCGAGGTTCGACTGGGCGAGTTCGACGGCGTCGGCGTCGAGGTCGGCGCAGGTCACGTCGTAGCCCTCGGCGGCGGCGCGGACGCCCCGGATTCCCGAGGCGGCCATCGCGTCGAGGTAGCTCTCGGCGCGGGGTTCGCGCTCGCGGAAGGCGCGGAGGACGGCCGCGGTGATGTCCCGGTTCAACTCCTGTGTGGGGTTGTAGAAGACATCGTCGCCGGTCCCCGCTGACGCCCCGTCGCGGGCGTCGGGAACCTCGATTTCGACGCCTCCCTCGCTCACGTGCATACCCGCAGTCGCCCGCGCGGGCGGAAACCGGTTGCGATGCGATTGTGCGACGCGATTGCGGCGGTCGGTCCACCCCGCGGCATCGAATGCGTTTTCACCGCCACCGACGAACTCGGGAGCGTGGATTCGGCCGACGACTGGCGAGCGGCCCTCGAAGCGGCCGGGCGGCTCTCGCCGCAAATCGTGCAGGCCATCGTCGACGCCCACGGCGACCGGGGCGTCACGGCCATCGAGGCCGTCTCCGAGCGGCGGGTGAAGCGCTACCGCGACTTCGACGTGGTCGTCGGCTACGACGACGAGTACGTGGTCGAAGACCGCGGCTGTACCTGCAAGGACTCCCAGTACAACCTCGACCCCGACGAGGGCGAGCGCTGTTGGCACGTCCTCGCGGTCGACGTGGCCGAGGCCCTCGACGAACTCGACCACCACGACATGTGGTACTCCGACGTGCGGGAGTTCCTGTAAGCACACGGCTCACTCGCGCCCGTTCGGCCCGTCGCCGCGCCGCGGGAACGACCACAATCCTTTCCGAACCCCGCCGCGAACCTCGGGCCAACGGATGGCTGATTTCGACCTCTCTATCGACGAAAAGCGGGTGTACGCGGACAAGTCCGGCAAGCAGACGGCGTACGTCGCCGCCGGCGTCGGGGTCGTGACCGTCGACGTGTCCGACGACCTCGTCGGGGGCTTCCGCGTCGACCGCCGGTGTACCGCGCTGGACGCCGCCGGGTCGCCCGGAGAAGTCGCCGTCGCCACCGACGAGGACGTGCTGCTCGTGCAGGGCGACGACTACCACGAACTCGACTTCGGCCCCGCGGCGGCCGTCGGCTTCCACCGGAATCGCGTCGTCGCCGCCGACGAATCGGGTCGCGTCGCCCGCTTCGACGAATCCGGGTGGACCGACCTCGGCGCGGTCGGGGCGGTCCGCGCCCTCGACGGGAGCCTCGTCGCGGCCGACGACGGCGTCTACCGAATCGGTGACGACGGTCTCTCGCACGTCGGCCTCGACGACGTGAACGACGTGTCCGACCCCGCGGGGCGCCTCGGCGGCGGCTCGGGAACCCCGCTCGCCGCGACCGACTCGGGGCTGTACGCGCTCGGCAACGGCTGGATGGACGCGCTCGACGGGGCGGTTTCGGCGGTCGCGTCGATGCCGGACGGCCGCGCCCACGCGGTCGGCCCGGACGGCGTCGTCGCGCGCGACGAGGAGTCGGGCGCGTGGGAGGCCGCGCCGATTCCGCTGGACGAGTCGGTCGTCGCGCTCGCCCACGACGCCCGCGCCGCCTACGCCGTCACCGACGCGGGGAGTTTCTGCGTTCGGCTGACCGGGGGCGACTGGCGGACGCAGGTGCTCGGATTAGAGACGGTCGGCGTCGCGGTTCGCTGACACGCGACGCGGCTGAACGTAACGAAAAGCGGTTTTACCCCCCACGAGAGACGAACGGGTATGCTCGTACCCGGCGCATCCTCCCAGGCACTCGCGGCCGCGCTCGCCGACGAACTCGGCGAGTCGCTCGCGGCCGTCGAGTACGACCGCTTCCCCGACGGCGAGACGCTGGCCGCGGTCCCCGGTTTCGACGCCGACGCCGCCACCATCGTCGCCAGCACCGCCAGCAACGACGCCTACGTCGAACTGCTCCAACTGCAAGACGCCGTCCGCGAGGCCGGCGCATCGGCGGTCACGACGGTCATCCCGTACATGGGCTACGCCCGACAGGACAAGGCGTTCGAGGCCGGCCACCCGGTTTCGGCCCGCGCGGTCGCCCGCGCCGTCAGCACGACGACCGACCGCGTCGTGCTCGTCAACCCCCACGAGGACGCCGTCTCGGAGTTCTTCGACGCGCCCGTCGACATCGTCGACGCCGCGGGGCGACTCGCGGAACCGCTCCCCGAACTCGACGCCCCGCTGTTCCTGTCGCCCGACTCGGGAGCCATCGACATCGCCGAAACCGTCCGCGACGCCTACGGCGAGGGCGAGACCGACTACTTCGAGAAGGTGCGCCACTCCGGGACCGACGTGGACATCACGCCGAGCGACGCCGACTTCGCGGGCCGCGACGTGGTCATCACCGACGACATCATCGCCACCGGGTCGACCATGAGCGAGGCGGTCGGCGTCCTCACCGACGGCGGCGCGAAGCGCGTCTTCTGTGCGACCGTCCACCCGCTTCTCGCCCGCAACGCCCGCACGAAACTCGCCCGCGCCGGCATCGAGCGCGTCGTCGGTACCGACACCATCGAACGCGACGTGAGCGAGGTGTCCGTCGCGCCCGCCCTCGCGACCGAACTCGAGCGGTAACGTACCACACACTCTCTCGAAACGGTTTTCCCGGTTCCCGCATCTCGGGGTAGTATGGGACGTTACGGAGACATCGACTACCCGCGGATGACCAAGACCGGCCTCGGACTGGGGCTCGCGCTGTTCCTGTTCGGCGCTCTCGGCGCGAAAGTCGCCCTCGCCGTGAGCGGCGGTGCCATCCCCGGCTGGGAGCGAACGCTGTTTTTCGACGCCGAGTGGCTCGGCATCGCGCTGGTCCTGTTCTCGCCGATTATCTTCGGCATCGTGCTCCCGCTGACGGAGTAGATGGCCGACGCCGACCCCCGGTTCCCCGACGACGGCGAGACGCTCGTCCTCGAACCCGACTGCGCGCGCTGTCCGGCGCTCGTCGAGTGTCGCAACCGCATCTCGTGGGGCGTCGGCCCCGACGACGCGACCGTGATGGTCGTCGGGGAAGCGCCCGGCGCGGGTAACCCCGACGCCGACCGCTGGCGGGGCGGTAACTGGACCGGGATGTCCTACACGGCCCGGCACTCCGGCCGCCGCATCCGCGAGACGATGGCCGCCGTCGGCTACGAATCGGGCGTCTTCTACACGAACGCGGTCAAGTGCTTCCCCTCGGACGGCGAGGGGTCGAACCGCGCGCCCACGGCCGCCGAGAAGGCGAACTGCCGCGACCACCTCGTTTCCGAACTCGAAGCCGTCGACCCCGACGTGGTGGTCCCGACCGGCCGCCACGCGACCGAAAGCGTCCTCGCGCTCGACGACGCCTCGCTGGACGGCTTCCTCGATACCGTCCTCGACCCCGTCGAGAGCGAGCGGTTCGGCTACACCGTGATTCCGCTTTTGCACCCCTCCTACCGAGACGTGTGGCTCTCCCGCCTCGGCTACGAGTTAGAGGAGTATCTGGCCGACTTGGAGTCGAGTCTCCCCTGAGCCCGCCGCGTCGGACGGGGCCACGCCCCTGACTCCGAACCGGTCCGAACTTTCTTTTTCCCGCCAATCGACGTGCCACGTATGTCCGACTGCATCTTCTGCGCCATCGTCGACGGCGACATCCCCGGCCGAATCGTCCACGAGACCGAGCACACGCTTGCGTTCCTCGACGCCAACCCGCTCGCGCCCGGCCACACGCTCGTCGTGCCGAAGGAACACCACGCCCGCCTCGACGAGGTGCCGGGCGGCGCGGCCGCCGACCTCTTCGCCGCCGTGAACGACCTCGTCCCGCGCGTCGAGGCGGCGGTCGACGCCGACGCGACGAACGTCGGCATCAACGACGGCCCCGCCGCCGGGCAGGAGGTCGGCCACGTCCACGTCCACATCGTCCCGCGGTTCGAGGGCGACGGCGGCAGTCCCATCCACGCCGTCGCGGGCGAGCGACCCGACCTCTCCGACGAGGAACTGGCCGACATCGAGGCGGCCATCTCGGGCTGAAGCGACCGTTCTCGTTCCCGTCAACCCCGCCTTTTCACCGCAAGTGTCGATATGAACACATATATGGCCGCCGCAAGTACCGCCAGTCGTGACAGTCCTCCAATCGTTTCGAACGACCCTCCAAGTCGTCACCGAGACGCCCGTGCTCGTCGCGTTCGCCCTCGCGTTCGGGGCCATGGGCGCGTTGAACAACGCCTCCGGCCTCGTCAGTGTGGTCGGGACGCTTCTGCTCCTGTTCGGCTCACCGGCGCTCATCGGCGCGTTCTACACCGTCATCGATGACGCGCGACCCGGTTCCGACACCGACCTGCGCGCGTCCACCGCGGCACAGCGCTACTACGTGAGCCTGCTCGGTGCGAGCGTCCTTTCCGGCCTCGTCATCATGATCGTCGCGATGGTCGTCGGCGGCGGCGTCGTCGGCTACATCGGCTTCGACCGGCTCAACGCGGTCCTGAACGGCTCCGCGACCCTCACGCTCGTCGAACTCGCCGCCGCCGGGGCGGCCTTCGTGGTCCTCGCGGCGGTCATCTACGTCTTCACGTTCTTCGACACCGCCGTCGTCTTCGACGGGAAGACCGCGGGCGGGTCGCTCAGCCGAAGCGTGAACTTCGTCTTCGGGAACCTCCGGCAGGTCGTCGGCTACGCGGTCGTGGCGACCGTCGCGACCTCGGTCGTCGATCTGCCGGTGCTCTGGTTCGTCACCCTCGACGGGGCGACCACCGTCGCCGGCGCGGTGACGGCGTTCCAGGCGCCGATGTCGGCGGGCGACATCGCCGTCGTGGCCGTCGCCTCGACGGTCACCACGCTCGTCGGACGGACCTACAAGGTCTGTTTCTACCGGGCCTGCGCGGACGCCGCGCCGGGAGCGGACCCGGAATCGGGTGACGGCGAGTGGACGGCGTAGTCGCGCGTCCGGCGACGCCGGCAGCGGGCGACCGAAGCTATTAATCTGAGCACCCGACCACTCGCGGTATGTCCATTCCCACCACCACCGCGCTCGTCGGGGCCACCGGCGGCGCGGGCACGACCCGACTGTCGCTCGAACTCGCCGCAGCGCTCGCGACCGACGGCCGCGACGTGGCCGTCCTCGACGCGGCGTTCGCCACGCAGGGGCTCTCAGACTACGTTTCGGGGACGCTCGACCCCGACGCGACGGCGCTCGTCACCGACGCCGCCGACGTGCCGCTGGAGTCGGGGCTGGTCGATTTCGAGGCCGACGCCGAGGGACGCGTCGCCGTCTGCCCGGCCGCGGCCCCCTTCGAGCGGCTCGCGCGGGCGATGACGCCCGACGCCGCGCGGGCATTCGAAGGTCGTATCGCCGAGGCCGCAGACGGCTTCGACCACGTCCTCGTCGACGCGCCGCTCCTCGCGTCGAACCAGACGGTCGCCGCCGCCGCGGCCTGCGACCGGGTCGCGCTCGTCGCGCCCGCCACGGACCGCGGTGCCGACGCCGTCGGTCGGCTCAGCGCGCGGGCCGCCGACATCGACACCGATATCGACGCCGTCGTCTCCACGTTCGGGGCGCTCGACGACGCGGACGTGGTCGTGCCCGAGACCGAGGCGACTGCCCTCGCCGACGCGCCGGCGTGCCGCGAAGACGCCGAGCTCGCGGCGGGCGTCGCCGCGGTCGCGGAGGTGCTTCTCGACGTCGAAATCGACGCCGTGGCTGCCACCGACGGCGTCCTCGGCTCGGTCAGCGAGTACGTCCGTCGCTGAGGCGCACGGGACACCAGCCGCGTTTCGGACGGAGCGATAGCTGACCGACGAGCGCCGCCGCTCGCGAGCGGGGAATCCGAGCCGAAAACGGGAGGTTGGGAGGCGTTTCCCGCGTCAGAACTGCATATCGGTGACCGAGCTCATGGTCTCGGCCAGCGAGTCGCGCTTGGCGACGGCCGCGTCGGTGCGGTCGGCCAGCGCGCCCTCGACGGCTTCGACGAGGGGGTCGATGGGGTCGTGTGTCTCGACGTACGTTGCGAGGGCGAACTCCGACGGCTCCGCGCCGGTGAGCGCGAGCGCGTCGGCGCGCGAGATGCGCCCGTCGATCCAATCGCGGACGATGCGTCGCGCCTCGGGTGCGAGGGGGGTCACGCCCGCTTCGCCGCAACGGTGCAAGAGCTTCGCCGCCGTGACGGGAGCGACGCCTGCGTCGCGCGCGCTGGCTCCGACCGACGTGCCAGACCCGTGTGCTTCGACAACCCGTTCCGCTGCCGCAGGCGCACAGGGGAGCGCGTCTGCGTGCGCCTCGAAGCGCTCGCGGAGGGAAACATCGGTGTCATCGACGGTCGGGACACAGCGCGAACGCTGTTCAGTCGTCGTCGTCTCTAACGCGGCGGCGATTTCTGACAACCCCATCGCTCGGTGCTCCGCGCCTATCGGGTAAAAGTGTTCTTAGATAATATCAGTGCTGATAGCCAAGCGTAACGGTAACCGGTAGGCTCTACCGCGCCGAATCGGGTGTTCGACCCCGTTTCAACCCGTGTTTAAATACCCATTCGGGACCGATTTTCAATTGTGATGAGTGAAGCACGCTCCCCCCAGGGTTGCCCCGAATGCGATGGACACCTCGGTTTCGAAGCCGGCGAGACGGTCTGTACCGACTGCGGCCTCGTCGTCTCGGAGTACCGCATCGACCACGGCCCCGAGTGGCGCTCGTTCGCCGACGACGACCGCAACCCCGCTCGGACCGGCGCGCCGCTCACCCGGTCGCGGCACGACCGCGGCCTGTCGACCGAAATCGGCCGCTCGACGCGTATCAAGGGTCGCAAGCGCCGGCAGTTCGCCCGCATGCGCCGCCAGCACAACCGCGCCCGCATCTCGACCAAGCGCGAGCGCAATCAGGTGTACGCCTTCACCGAGATTCGCCGCGTGACGAGCGCGCTGTCGCTGCCGAACCACATCCGCGACCAGGCGTGTTCGCTGTTCGAGTCCGCCCAGAACGAAGACCTCCTGCGCGGCCGCTCGCTCGAAGGGTTCGCCGCGGCCTGCGTCTACGCCGCCTGCCGCGTCGCCGGCGTCTCCCGGAGCGTCGAGGAGGTCTGCGACGTGTCGAAGGCCACCGAGGCGGAGCACCAAGCGGCCTACGGCGCGCTCAACCGCGACCTCGGCCTCCCCGTCGCGCCCGCCGACCCGACCGAGTACCTGCCGCGCTTTGCGACCAAGCTCGACCTCGACAGCGACACCGAACGCCGGGCGCGCGAGTACGTCGCCGAGGCCCGCGACGAGGGGGTCGTGGGCGGCAAGAACCCCTGCGGCGTCGCCGCGGCGTGTCTCTACACCGCCGCGTCCGACCGCGGCGAGGACTGCACGCAGGCCGAGGCCGCCGACGTGGCCGACGTGACGCCCGTGACGCTCCGCAAGACGTACGTGGCGCTCCGCGAGTGAGCCGCGAGGCTGCGACCGTGAGGATTCACTGACCGACGGCGACGGCGACGCGAGAACTGAACCGCTGTTTCGCGAACGAACCGAAGACGAGACGACGCTTCTACCGACCGCTTACCCGGACCGCGTCCGCGAGTTCCCGAATCCGAGCACTGGGAAGGCTCTCCGGCGACGACGCGACGACCGGCTCGAACCGCTCGACCGCCTCGGCCAGCCGCGAGTCCGCGGGAATCCCCGTCGCCGGCGCGCCGAGCACGTCGGCGAAGGCGTCCAGCGGCACCGCGTCGACGACGCGGTTGACCGCGACGGCGGCGAGCCCGCAGCCGAGTTCGCGCGCCAGCTCGCGGGTGCGAACCGCGTCGGCCAGCGCGTAGCCCTTCGGTGACGCGACCACGACGCAGGCGTCGGCGACGGCGAGCGGGACGCCGGCGTCGGCGCGCATCCCGGCGGGGCAGTCCACGACCACGTCGCCGTAGGCCGCTTCGACCGCGTGAAGTGCGTCGGCGAGGAGGCGCGTGTCGGCCGCCCGCGCGCCGGCGAGCGTCCGCCCGCACGGGAGTATCGAGACCGGCCCGCCCGAGCGGACGGCTTCGAGCGGGTCGGCCCGACCCGCGAGCACGTCGTGGAGGTCGGGACCGGGCGCGTACGGAAGGTTCGCCATTCCGAGGTCCGCGTCCACGACGACCGCCCCCAGTTCCGCCGCGAGTTCGAACGACAGCGTCGACTTCCCGACGCCGCCCTTCCCGGAGACGACCGCGAGAATCACGCGAGCCTCCGGAGCGCGTCCACGTCGGGGTCGGCGTCGGCCGCGCGGTCCGCGAGCGCCGTCGCGCGCGCCGCCAATCGACGAAGGCGTTCGCGGTCCGCGTCGAGCGATTCGAGCGCGTCGACGCCGCGTTCGGTCTCCGAGAGCGCCGCCGCGGCGTCCGCGACCGACGCGCCGTCCAGCCGCTCAGCGAGGTCGATACGACGCTCGACGGCCGCGAGAGACGCCGGCTCCGACGGCCGCTGAGTCTCGTGGTCGCGCGGCTCGCGCGGCTCGACCGCCGCCGACACGTCGGCGTCCGTCGGCTGCTCGGACGGAGTGGAACGTTCGTCGCCGGCGGTGTCGGGAGCTGACTCGGGCGTCTCCGGCGCGGAGACCGTCGGCGACGGGTCAGCAGAAACGGGAACCGCATCGGCCGGCGGCCGCGCCGAGCCGAGCGACCGAATCGCGCCCTCGGGCGTCGAATCGGCGGCCTCGTCCGACTCGTCGGCGCGGCCGAGTGTCTCGACATCGACCGCGTGCTCCGGGAGGCTGTCGGCATCGACAGCCTCGGCGTCGCGGTCGCCCGGCGGCGATAGGGGAACGGCGTAGCCGAGCGCGACCGTCGAGCCCGCGGGAACGACGCCTTCGAAGCCCTCGTCGTCCCAGCCGGGTTCGGGGACGCCGGCGCGACGCGGCGGAAGCACCGGGCCGTCGAGGCGGTTGCGAAGCCTGACGCGGCGGTCGACCGGCGCGTCGTTGTCGACTCGGACCGAGACGAGGGCGACGCCGTCGTCCGCGCTCACGTCGATATCGGAGTGCATGGCGGGGTTGGCCGCCGCTTCGTATATAAATAAACGCCCGGAGCGACCCCCGTCAATCGGAGGGAGAGCACCGAACGACCGGCGCGCCGAGCCAGTCCGCCGCGGCCTCGGCGTCCGAAAACCGGCCGCACGAGAGGACGACCGGGGCGGACAGGTCGGCGAGGCGAACGGCGGCCAGCGAGCGCGCGACGGGGTCCGATTCGAGGTCGGTCGGCGCGGGCGGTGAACCGACTGCCGCACTCGCTGCCGGGAGCGACGCGAGGTCTCGGAGCGCCGCTTCGAACTCCGTTCCGAGTTCGCCCGCGAAGTACGCCCGCGCGTCTCGGCGGCGGTTCTCGACCGCGTCTTCGAGTTTGAGTCTCGCGTCCCGTCTATCTCGTTCGGCTCGGCTCGCCTGTTCGAGCGCCGACAGCCGCTGTTCGGCCGCGACGCGCTCGGTTTCGACTTCCGAGAGCTCCGTCGCCGTCTCCACGAGGTCCGCTTGCGCCGCCGCGGCCGCCTCCTCGTCGCCGGCGTCGCGGTGGGCGTTCACCCGTCCGCGGAGGGTCGCGACGCGCTCTCTGAGCCGAGACTCGTCTTCTCCGGCGGCGGCGACGCGGTGGCGGGCCTGGCGGAGCGCGGCCGCGGACGTGTCGATGCGCTCGGGGTCGTCCGCATTCGACTCCCCGGCCGTACGGTCGCGGTGCTCCGCGAGTTTCGCTTCGAGTCGGTCGAGGTCGTCGGCGACGGGAGCGCGGCGGCCGCGGGACCGCCCGACTGCCGCGAGGAGCCACCCGCGGGACGGGGCCGGGTCCGAAACGGGAACTCTGCCGAGTCGGTCGTGGCCGGGGCCGGGCGACGAGCAGTCGATGCGGACCGCGCCCGGTGCGTCGGCTCCCCCGTCCGCTCGTATCGCGGCGACGACCTCGTCGGCGTCGACATCGACCGGGTCGCTGGCGAGGTCGATAGCTCGCCCCTCGACGGCGGTTCCGTCGGGCAATCGGAGCCTCATAGCTCGCGGCGCTGCATCTCGGCGGCCGACGGGTGGTCGGTCCCCGAGGCGAACTTGCTGTACGGCGTCGCCGGCGACTCGCGGTCCTCGTAGGCGGCCGCGGCCTCGCGGACCGCATCGGGGACGGCCGCGAACTCGTTGAACGGCTGGGTTTGCTCGATTTGAACGTCTTCGTCGTGTTTCTCCCGAAGCCGAAGCGCGAGGAAGGCGGCCAACTCCGTCTCGTCGAACAGCGCGGCGCGACCCAACCGACGGACCACGACCTCGTCGTGGGTCCGGCAGATGTTCCGAAGCGTCGTCCGCGCCGCCTGCGAATAGGTCACGACCAACAACACGCACGACCGGTCACGGAGTCGAAAGAAAAATCGTTCGACCGCGTCGCCCTCGAGTCATCTAGATGACATCAATGGGTGGTGGTGACGGTGACGGCGACGGCAGAAGCGTGCGGTCGTCGAATCCGATTCCGAATCCCCGCGGCGGTCGTCTCAGACGCGCTCGACCGAGAACGTCACGTCGTCGGCGTCGCCGGTCGCCTCGTCGAGTAAGTCTCTGACCCGCGCCCGCGCGTCGGCGGCGTCGGCGGCGAGGACGACAAGTCCCTCGGCGCGGTCGTCGCCGACGGTCGTCCACGCGTCGAGCGTCCCGTCGCCGGCGCCGTCTTCGAACTCCGTCGCGAACGTCCGGAGCACGGTCACGACGCGCTGCTCGGTGCTGGCGAGGTCCGCGTCCCCCGATTCGAGGTCGCGGATGGCGTCTTCGATGTTACGGATGGCGGAGATTCGGTCCATCGGTCGTCTGTCCCCTCAGCGCACGCTCCACTAAGTTCGTCGGTTCCGCGCGGAATCGAAGCCGAGTCGCTGACGGGCGGGCGCGGCAGTCGAGGACGGCTCAGGTTGCGCGGTACACGTCGCCGCGGGGCTCGTAGATGTCGCCTTTCATCTTCAGCTTGTCAAGCTGGTCGTTGACCGTCTTTTCGTCCATGTTCAGTTCGCTGTTGGCGCGTTCGAGGACCTCCTCGTGGGGGGCGCCCTCCTCGTACTCCTCCTGCATGGTGCGGATGAGTTCGAGCAGGTTCTTGATGCGGTCGCGCTGGGTCTTCGAGCGACCCGTCTCGACGATGTCGGCGTCGAACTCGCCGGTCTCTGGGTCCATGCCGATGTCGCGCAGGCAGGACTCGACGATGCCCGTGACGCGCTCTGCGTCCTCGCGGGTCACCTTGTCCGAGAGGCGGACGCGGGCCGAGGCCTCGCCGAGGCGGACGAGCGCTTCGAGCTTCCGGGCGGTCACGGGAACGGGCGCGTCCTCGTCGGCGCCGCGAGCGCGGAAGTCCACGTAGAAGTCGCGGATGACCTCCTTCGCCTCGTCGGTCATCGTCGGATAGCAGGTGCGCTTCGCGTAGGCGATGTACTTGCGAAGCAGCTCCGCGTCGATGGTGGGCGCGACCTCGTCGGTGACGGCGTCGACCTGCTGTTCCGTGAACTCGGAGTTGGCGACGTTCGTCCGCTGGGTGTTCAGCTCGCCCGCGTAGTTGGTCTTGAGGATGTGGTCCGCGAGCTTGGAGTCCTCGTCGGGGTCGGGGTCGTCCGTGACCGTGAAGATGAGGTCGAACCGCGAGATGAGCGCGGGTTCGAGGTCTATCTGCTCGCCGATCGGCTCGTACTGGTCGAAGCGGCCGTACTTCGGGTTCGCCGCGCCGAGGAGCGAACACCGCGACTTCAGCGTCGCGTTGATGCCGGCCTTGGAGACCGAAATCTGCTGTTGTTCGAGCCCCTCGTGCATGGCGGAGCGGTCCTCGGGTCGCATCTTGTCCAGTTCGTCGACCGCCGCGATACCCTTGTCCGCGAGGACGAGCGCGCCGGCTTCGAGCGTCCACTGCTGGCCGTCGCCGAAGTCGTCGCGGACGGCGGCGGCGGTGAGACCCGCCGAGGAGGAACCCTTCCCGGAGGTGTAGACCGAGCGGGGAGCAATATGTCGGATATATGATAGCATCTGAGAGTTATGCGAGACGAGCCCGTTGGAAACGTAGCTGTGGGTGCCTTCGACTTCGAGGTCGTACACCCACTCTTCGGCGGGTTCGACGCGCTCTATCGACTCGATGCGCTCCCAAGCGACGTTGCCGTCTACGAGCGACCCGAGCTCAGAGACGCGGTCCACGACCGAGCGGCCCCCGTCAGCGACCGCTCGTGCTTCTTCTCGATTCTGTATCGCACCTTCGAACGCCGAGACGACGCGAGCGAGACTGCCACGGCTCGGGTTACGGTCACCTCGTTCGTAGTGCTGATACGTCGACCGCGGAAGGCCACACTCGGCCTGCGTGAGTCCGAGTGCCTCGCGGAGTTCACGAAGCTCTCCACCGGCGGGAATCAAATCGGTGTTCGTGTTCCCGTTCGTTCCTCCGAACTCGGCGGTCGCGAGCGATTTCCGTTCGGTCACAAACCCGATTTCGTCGACGTACGTCTCGAAGTCGTCGCCACTGATTCGGAGCCGGTAGCTCCCGTTGTGTCGCGGACGCAGTTGTGACCGGATGCCGGCGGTGAGTAGGAGTGTCCGAGCGTCTTCGAGGAGTTCACGACTCATCGAGGCGACCGTTATCTCTCGTTGACTCGCCGAGACGTGGCCTTCGCCTTCGATGAGCGCACGGAGGAACTCCCGTCCGGTGTTTACGCTCGCCGACATGAGCTGTTCCGGAATTCGCTGCTCGGCCGAGCCCGCTAGGAGCGTCGGGGAGAGATTTTCGAGGAAGCTAACGAGCTCCCCGGAACCACAGATGACCTCACGCGCGCTCTTTCCTTCGTGTGGGGTCCGCTCGAAATAGTTGACACCGAGACGGTCGAACGCGTCCGCCACGTCGTCGATCACTTCGCGGTCGTTGTTCGTGACGGAGACGAAACCGGTTGCATCGTCACGCTGTTCGACGTATCCCTCAGCGACGATGTAGCCGATGAGCCGAGCGAGCCAAGGCTGCCACTCGTCCGGGAGTTCGAGTCGAATCGCGTTGTGCGACTTCGACCGCCGGAAGTCAACATGGAGTGCGTCCCGACCCGTAACTGGAAGCGACCGCGGTGCCGCGAGGAACTCTCCTTCGGTTAGGTCGTCTGCTCTGACCGCCGTGGTCATCCCGTCGGTTCGGGTGAATAACGGATGAGAGGGAGTGACCTCGATCTCGCGGCCGGTGTTCGTCTGGATACGGAGCATTCGGTCCGGGGCCTCTCGCTTCCAGACTTTCGTCGCCTGTCGCGGCGTGAGCGTTCCGTCGGGACCGAGCGATGGGACGGTGAAGTCCGCAGTGTCCCAAACCCCGTCATCGATGGGTTTCGGGTCATCGAGGTTCGATTCGACCAACTCTCGAATCGGCACGTCTCTCCCGTCGGCGAGCGTCACGCGGGTGTCGCCGTCGACACACTTCCCGGTACCCGGGTCCCCTATCAGCAGCATGTGCAGGTCGCCGCGAATCCGCGACCCGTCGGGGAGATGTTTCGTGACGCCCGAAAACAACTGGAGAATCATGGCCATCTTCTCCTGTTCGTAGCCGTAGATGGCGGGCGCGACGGACTCGACCATCTTCTCGTAGATGGCCGGGTCGTTCGAGAGCTCGACGATTTCGGCCACGTCCTCGTCGGAGATCTCCATGTCCTCGAACTCCTCGTCCTCGATGGTGAGCGAGATGCCCTCCATGTAGTAGTCGAAGACGGGCGTCTTCTCGTTGCCCGATGTCTGCTGTTCGATGTGGAGGACGCCGACGACGGTGACGTGGTCGCCGGCGGTGACTTTGCCGGTCACGTCGTCGGAGAGGTTGATGTCGATGCTCTGCGGCGTCTCGCCCCCGCGCAGGCCCTCGGGGGACTCCTGGACGCGCAGTTTCTGTGAGTCGACGAAGTTCGACTGGTCGAAGTCGATGCGGAACGGCCCCTGGCGCTCGCATCCCTGACACTCGTGGGGTTCCTGAAAGCCGCCGTCGCCCTGCGGAATGTAGCTCATCGTCCCGCAGCGCTGGCACTCGAAGGCGGCTTCCGTGATTTTCGGGCGCACGTCGGTCGCCTTCCGGACGATACCCTGCACCGAGATGAGCGTCCCGATGTGGTCGTCGTTGACCCGCAGGTTCCGGATATCGACCGTCTCGGGGAGGTTGCGCATCCGGACGTGCGCTTGCCCGAGTTTCACGTCCGCGGGGAGGTCGAACAGGCGCAGCGCCTCCTCCGCGTACTCCTGGAACTGGCCGGGCTTCGTGATGTAGTCGTCCGCGAGTTCCGAATCGAACCGATAGAGGTCGTCGTAATCGATGTGCAGCGACCGCTTTTCCTTCGGGTACTGCTGTGCGAGCGTCCCGATCTCCTCTCGGTAGTAGTTTCGGTAGAACTCGATGAACCGCTCCGTCAGGTCTCGGTTCTGGGGGGCCTGCGCCATCGCACAGGGGTATGTCCCCAATCGGTTAAGAACCTTCGTCGTTCGGCCGACCGTTACAGCGACACGTCGGTCTCGATATCTTCCGTCGCCTCGCGGAGGCCGTCGCGGCGGGCGTCCTCGGCCATCCGGTTCGAGAGGTCGTCGTCGGTCAGAAGCTCCGCGAAGTCGTCGCGGAAGCGGTAGTTGGCCCGGCTCGAACGGATGTCCGCCTCGGCGACGGGGCGGCACTCGGAGACGACCTCAACGGGCACGTCGAGCGCCTCGGCGATGGTCTCGTCGTCCGCGCCGTCGACGAGCAGGGTGTCGAAGCGGTCGGCGTCGAACGGGAACTCGCGGTCGGCGTCGCGGACGAGGTGGAGGTCGAACCGGGCGGTGCGAACCGCCTCGGGCGACGCGTCGAGTTCGACCGCGAGGTCGGCGTCGGAGTCGCCGTCGGAGTCGCCGTCGAAGAAGCCGACGACGAGCGCGACGAGCGCGTCGTCGTCGAACTCGGTGTCGAACGCGTAGCGCTCGCGCATCGTCGCCACGATGTCGCGGACGCGCTCGCGGACCGCTTCGGGGTCGTCCACGTCGGCGAGCGACCCGCGCGACTCGGACTGCTGTTCGGTCACGGTGTCCGAGCCGGTCGCCTCGATGAAGATATCGCGGAGTTCGGCGGTCTTCTCGTCCATACCCGGAACGTGGCACGCCCAGCGTCTTTAATGATGCTGACCCGACTAACCGGAGAGCCGCCCGAGCGCCGGAGAGACGCCCCGAATCGGCCGACGAGCATCGAACCGACCTCCCGCCCAAGTATGTAAACCGATAACTTAAACTTGGTTTACGAGACAGCGACGGGCATGGCAACCGAACACGAGTCAGTCGAACTCATCGGCGACGAACTCGTCGGCAACATCGCCCGCGCGGCCCTGTTCGCGGCGCTCATGGGCGCGAGCGGGTACGTCTCGTTCCCGAACCCCATCTCACCGATTCCGGTGACGATGCAGGTGCTCGTCGTCTTCCTCGCGGGCATCTTCCTCGGCCCCGTCTGGGGCGGCGGCTCAATCGCGCTCTACCTCGCCGCCGGCGGTCTCGGCGCGCCGGTGTTCGCCGGCGGCTCCGCCGGGCTGGCGCCGCTCGTCGGGCCGACCGCCGGCTACCTCTGGTCGTACCCCGTCGCCGCCGTCGTCGTCGGCCTCGTCGTCCACGGCGGTATCAGCGTCGGTGACTACCGCGTGGGCACTCCCCGGCTCGTCGGCGCGATGGTCGCCGGGACCGTCGTCGTCTACGCCTTCGGGACGCTCGGCTTCGCGTACGTCAATCGCGTCGGCCTCGAATCGGCCTTCTGGACGGCCTCCGCCGCGTTCATCCCCGCCGAGGCGTTCAAAATCGCCGCCGCGGTCGGCATCGTCCGCTCCGACGCCATCGCCGCCCGGTAGATGATTCGCGTCGAGGGACTCGTCCACCGCTACGGCGACACGGTCGCGGTCGATGGCGTGGACCTCGCCATCGACGACGGCGAGTGCGTCGTCCTCGCGGGCGCGAACGGCTCCGGCAAGACCACGCTCGTCCGCCACTTCAACGGCCTGCTCGACCCCGACGAGGGGAGAGTCTCGGTCAACGGCCGGACCGTCTCGGACCACCTCGTCGCCGCCCGGACCGCGGTGGCGATGGTGTTCCAGCACCCCGAGGACCAACTGGTCGCCGCGACCGTCGGCGCTGACGTGGCGTTCGGCCCGGAGAACCTCGGCCTCGACCGCGACGAAATCGACCGTCGCGTCCGCGAGTCGCTCGCCGCGGTCAACCTCGACGGCCGGGAAGACGAGCGCGTCGACGCCCTCTCCGGCGGCGAGGTCGAGCGACTCGCCATCGCCGGCGCGCTGGCGATGCGACCCGACCACCTCGTCTTGGACGAACCGTTCACCGGCCTCGACGAACCCGCCCGGCGCTCCGTGCTCGCCCGCCTCCGCGACCTCCGCGCCGAGGGGACGGGCCTCGTCGTCGTCACCCACGACCTGCGCGACGTGGCCGAACTGGCCGACCGCGTGGTCGTCCTCGCTGACGGCGATGTCGCCCTCGACGCCGCGCCCGACGAGGCCGCAGACCGCCTCCCCGACCTCGACGTTCGCCCGCCGTGCTGACGTACGAACCGGGCGACTCGCTCGCCCACCGACTCGACCCGCGGACCAAGCTCGCGGTGCAGGTCGCCTTCGCGGCGGCCGGCTTCGCGCACACGACGCCCGTCGGACTCGTCGCGCTCGGCGTCGTCGCCGCGGGCTGTCTCCGCGCCGCCGACGCGTCCCCCGTTTCGGCCCTCCGTGACCTCCGCTACGCGATTCCGTTTCTCGCGCTCGGCCCGGTCGTCGAGGCCGCCCGCCTCGGCGCGCCGTGGTTCGACCCCGAGGCGGCCGTCGAACCCGCGCTCGCCAGCGTCCGCGTGCTACTCGTCTTCTTCGTCGCGGCGGCGTACGTCAGGACGACGCCCGTGCGCGAGTCCCGCGCGGCGATTCAGCGGCTCGTCCCGGGTCGGTTCGGCGTCGCGCTCGGCGTCGGCGTCGCCCTCGTCTTCCGGTTTCTCCCCTTGGTTCGCCGCGACCTGCGCCGCGTCCGCGAGGCGCAGGCGGCCCGCCTCGGGAGCGAGCGACGGCTGGACGAACGGCTCTCGCTCGTCGCCGCCGGCGGCCTCCGGCGGTCGTTCGCGCGGGCCGACGCCCTCGCGCTCGCCCTCCGCGCGCGGTGTTTCGCGTGGAACCCGACGCTGCCGGAGATTCGGTTCGGCCGGCGCGACGCGCCCGGACTCGTCCTCGCCGCCGCCCTCCTCGTCAGCCTCGCGCTCTGAGGTCGCCGGGGGCGCTCGTAATCCGCCGACCGACACGCCTCGGGTGGCAAGATTTAACCCTCCGTTCTCCGGTGATTGATTATGGACTTTGCGGCACAGGCGGATGTTACGCGGGAGACGTTCTGGACGATTAGTCCGGTCGGCGAGGCGCTCTTCTACGGGCTCGCCGCCATCGCGTCGCTCGTGTTCCTCTACGGGGTGTACGAGCGGTTCGCCCGCTACGCGAAAGGTGGTGAAGACCCGTTCGACCGGCTGTCAGACCTGCCGGGACGGACGGTTCGGGCGGCGAAAGTGGTGTTCTCCAACGAGAAGCAGTTCGAGCGCGACCGGTTCGCCGGCGTGATGCACGCCTTTATCATGTGGGGCTTCCTGACGCTCCTCATCGGGACGACCATCCT
Source organism: Haloferax sp. ATCC BAA-644 (assembly GCF_000336975.1). Taxonomy (NCBI): domain Archaea; kingdom Methanobacteriati; phylum Methanobacteriota; class Halobacteria; order Halobacteriales; family Haloferacaceae; genus Haloferax; species Haloferax sp. ATCC BAA-644. The sequence continues at coordinate 67,743 of NZ_AOLF01000032.1, read as the reverse complement.
CGCCATCGACATCGACGTGTGGCGACGGGTGACGGGCAGTTCCTTCTTCGTCGGTGACTTCTACCTCTCGTACTCGTTCGTCATGGACCTCATGGGGCTGTTGTTCGTCGTCGGCGTCGGGATGGCGCTGTGGCGGCGCTACGGGGTTCGACACCCGCGGCTGTGGGGCAAACACACCGGCTTCGAGGACGCCGCGTTCGTCTGGACGCTCTTTTTCCTCGGCGTCGGCGGCTACGTCCTCGAAGGTATCCGCATCGTCGGCACCGAATTCCCCGAGTTCGAGACGGTGAGCTTCGTCGGCTACTTCGTCGCCCTCGTGTTCGACGCCGGGGGCATGAGCCAGGGCCTCGCACAGACGCTCTACTGGTTCGGCTGGTGGTCCCACGCGCTCCTCGCCTTGGCGTTCGTCGCGGCCGTCCCCTACGCCAAGCCGCTGCACATGCTCACCTCCTTCGCCAACGTCGTCACCGCCGACGAGAAGGCGGGCACGCGCCTCCCGAAGGTGCCCGCGGACACGCCGCCGGACGAAATCGGCTACGTCTCCGAGGACGACTTCTCGTGGAAGGCGATGCTCGACATGGACGCCTGCACGAAGTGCGGCCGCTGTACCGACGCCTGCCCGGCGAAGGCCTCCGGCCGCAACCTCGACCCGCGGGACGTGATTCTCGACCTGAAGACCTACCGCGAGTCGGTCGACGCCGGCGGCGACTCCATCGACATCGTCGCGGACGGCGGTACCTCCGTCGTCGACGCCGAGTCGATGGAGTCCTGTATGGCCTGCATGGCCTGCATGGACGCCTGCCCGGTCGATATCGAACACCTGACGCACTTCACCGAGATGAACCGCCGGCTCACCGAGACGGGCCAACAGCAGGAGCCGGTCCAGGAGGCGATGATGAACATCTTCCAGAACGGCAACGCCTTCGGGGACCCCCAGCGCAAGCGGCCCGACTGGACCGACGACCTCGACTTCGAGGTGCCCGACGCCCGCGACGAATCGGTCGAGTTCCTCTGGTACGTCGGCGACTACCCCTCCTACGACGAGCGCAACCGCGCCGTCGCCCGCTCTTTGGCCCGCATCTTCGAGGAGGCGGGCGTCTCCTACGGCATCCTCTACGAGGACGAACAGCACGACGGAAACGACGTGCGCCGTGTCGGCGAGGAGGGACTCTACGAGATGCTCGTCGAGGACAACGCCGCCGCGATGGCCGACTGCGAGTTCGACAAAATCGTCTGCACCGACCCGCACTCGTACAACACGTTCAAAAACGAGTACCCGGAGATGGACGACTCGTTCGATTACCCGGTGTACCACTACACCCAACTGGTCGAGCGCCTCGTCGGCGACGACCGCCTCGGCCTCGCGGGCGACGAACTCGCCGCCCAGACGGTGACGTACCACGACCCGTGTCACCTCGGACGCTACAACGGCGAGTACGAAGCGCCCCGCGAGGTCATCCGCGCGACCGGCGTCGAACTCGCCGAGATGCCGCGCAACCGCGACCAGTCGTTCTGCTGCGGCGGCGGCGGCGGCGGCCTCTGGATGGACCACGACGAGGAGTCGAAGCCGTCCGAAGAGCGCCTGCGCGAGGCGCTCGACGACACGACCGGCGGCGTCGAACGCTTCGTCGTCGCCTGCCCGATGTGCGCGACGATGTACGAAGACGGCCGTAAGACCGGCGACTACGAGGAAGCCATCGACATCGTGGACATCTCCGAACTCGTCGTGGAGGCGCTCGACGCGAAGGCCGCCGCGACGACCGAGACGGGGACGGACACGACGCCCGCGTCTGCCGACTGAGTCGGCGGCGCGGCTGTGCTATTCTGTCCTATTCTATTCCAAGTCCAAGCGGTCGATGGACTCGCGGATGACGCCCGCCGACTCGCGGAGCGCGGCCGTCTCGGCCTCCGAGAGGTCGAACTCGTGGACGTCCCGGACGCCGCGTTGGTTGACGGTACACGGGAGGCTCATGTAGACGCCGTCGATGCCGTGTTCCCCCGAGACGAGCGTCGAGACGGTGAGGATGGAGTTGTCGCCGCCGAGGATGCGCTCGGTGGTCGCGGCCACCGAGCGGGCGACGCCGTAGTTCGTCCGCTCCTTGCGCTCGATAATCTCGTAGGCGGCCTCGCGGACCTCCTCTTCGACGCGGGCTTTGAGCGCGTCGATGTCGTCGACGCCGTGGCTGGTGGCGTACGACTCGAACGGGATGCCGCCGAGGTTCGCTGAACTCCAGACGAGTACCTCGCTGTCGCCGTGCTCGCCGACGACGTAGGCGTGGACGTTCGCCGGGTCGAGATCGAACTCGCGGCTGAGCGAGTGGCGGAACCGCGACGTGTCGAGGACGGTCCCCGACCCGATGACGCGCTCGGCCGGCAGGTCCGACACCTTCCACGTGACGTACGACAGCACGTCGACGGGGTTGGTGACGATGAGCATCACGGCGTCGTCGTTCAGCCCCTCGGTAATCTGCGGAATCATGTCGGCGAAGATGTCGGCGTTCCGCTCCATCAGGTCGAGGCGGGTCTCGTCCGGCTGCTGGCTGGCACCGGCGGTGACGATGACCACGTCGGCGTCCCAGCAGTCCTCGTAGTCGCCCGTCCGCACCCGGACCGGCGACGTGAAGTACGCGCCGTGGTTGAGGTCCATCGCCTCGCCCTCGACGCGCTCTTCGGCGATATCGACGAGGATGATTTCGCCCACGAGACTGCTCTCCATCAGCGCGAACGCCGTGCTCGACCCGACTGCGCCGGCGCCGCCGACCACCGCGACCGTACCTTTGCCGCGTTCAGTGCTCATACGGGTCGTTCGAGCGACGGATTGATAAAAATAAACCCCTGTTTCGAAGAACTGGGAATACTACTTTTGTAACAGATGATAATTTGTTAGATACGGGTCGATAATGACACATTTTTCGAAAAGTGGTGAATACGGAGAGCGGTCGAACCCTCGTGCGGTGACCCGGCGGTCGGCACCCGATTGGCCTATTCGCGGTCGTACTCCTTCTTGAAGCCGCGGAACTCGGTCCGGTGGGCCTCCTCGTCGGCGAGGATGGTCACGGCGAGGTCCTCGGTGACGGGGTCGTTTGCCTCCTCCGCGGCGTCGATGAGCGCGCGGTAGGTCTCGATGGCGTCCTCCTCGGCCGTGAGGACGCCGTTGATGACGGCGAGCACGTCCGTGCTGTCCTCCGGGGGCTGGAGGTCGTGCTGGCGCGCCTCGAAGGACGCCGAACCCGGCGGCTTTTCGTCGAGCTGCTTCAGCCGGTTACCCAGCTGTTCGGCGTGGGTGAGCTCCTCTTGAATGTCGGTCTGGAGGGACTCCTTTATCTCCTCGGCCCGGACGCCGTCGAGGACGATGGAGTTGGTCATGTAGTTCATCACGGTCTCGATTTCGTCCTGATAGGCGCGCTTCAACAGCGCGGTTACGTCCTCAGACATAGCGGCTTCGTATTGACGCTCTGGCAACAAATAGCTGTTCGCCGCGGCGAGTCGGACGGGCGGTCGACCCGTCGGCATCGGTGAAAGTCGGCGTCTGAGACGGGTCGACGGCGCGGCTCAGTCCTCGAGCGCGACGAGTTCGACGACGTAGCCGTCGGGGTCCTTCACGAACGCCGCGCGGGCGTTCGCCGGGTCGATGTCGACCGGCGGCTTGACGACCTCCGGCGACTGCGCCTCGACAATATCCTCGAACGCGCGGTCGGCGTCCGCGACCTCAATGGCGACGTGGTCGATGCCGGCGGGTTCGACGCGCGCCGCCGAGGTCGGGTCGTACTTGAACTGCAGTTCCATGTCGGTGTCGTCGCTGCCGACGTAGACGTTTCTGACGCCGTCGAGTTCGAACTCGTTGGTCCGTTCGAGGCCGAGGTCGGCGTAGAAGTCGAGCGTGGCGTCGATGTCCGAGACGACGAGGGCGGTGTGGATGAGACCCATGACCGACGCGACGCGGCGGGGAGAGATAACGTCTGGTCTTCGCGTCAGGCCTGCCGCGAGGCGTCCACGTCGATGGCGTCGACGGGACAGATGTCGACACAGAGCATGCAGTCGATACACTGGTCTTCGTTGGTCGGTTCGACCTTTTTCTCGCTCACCGGGTGATCCGGCGTGTCGACCCACGTGAACACGTCGACGGGGCAGTTTTCGAGGCACGCGCCGTCCGCGAGACAGATGTCGTAGTCGACGGCGACGTGGGTGCCGTGGATGCCGAGTTTCGCCGGCGGTTCGACGGGCCCCCAGACGGCGACGCCGTTTTCCTCGCCCGCACGTTCCCGGTTCTGGTCGAAGTTCGAGTCGATAGCCATCGCCGGGCGTTGGCCGTACCGCGTACTAAAACGTCCGCATCGCGACGCGAGAACTCGGAGATGGAGTCGGGGTCGAAGTCGGTGGTTGGGGCGGGGTCGGTCACCGAGACGACCGGGACGCGTCGGCGGCATCACCGGAGAACGCGGCCGCTCGGGGACCTCGGAAGCGAAAAAAGCCAGCGGGCGAGCGTCGGGCGGGCGACTAAGCCCGCGCGGCCTCGATGTGTTCGAGGACGCGCGAGATGTGGTGGTCGTCCCGAGCGGGGGCCTGTGTCCGATAGGTTCGGAGGGCGTCTACGAGATAGTCGAGTTCGGCGCTGTCGAAATCTTCGTCGCCGGCCTCGACCCGCGCGAGCAGGCCGGGGGCCGGCGTCGGCTCTTCGTCTGCATCGACCGCCCGCTCGATGGCGTCGAGCAAGGCGGCGTGGACGACCCACGTCTCTTCGCGAGACAGGTCGAGCGCCGTCGGACGGTCCTGGGCCGATGTGGTCATTGTGGGGCCTCTATCGTAACCTATGGGCGGGGAGATATAAATGTATGTGTACTGTTGTCATGCGCCACGCACGACCGCGAAAGCCACGGGGGCGTCCGCTCCCGAGCCCTAGTGGAATGCTTCGATTCCCGTCAGGTCAGCGCCGAGGACGAGCGTGTGGATGTCGTCGGTCCCCTCGTAGGTGTAGACGGTCTCGATGTTCTCCATGTGGCGCATCGGCGAGTAGTCGGTCGTGATGCCGTTGCCGCCGAGCATCTCGCGGGCGGTTCGGGTCACCTCGCGGGCGACGCGGACGTTGTGGCGCTTCGCCATCGACACCTGTTGGTGTCGCAGGTCGCCGCGCTCTTTCAGGTCGGCGAGGCGGTGGGCCATCAACTGCGCGTTCGTGAGTTGGGTCGCCATCTCCGCGAGTTTGCCCTGCTGGAGTTGGAACCGCGCGATGGGGCCGCCGAACTGGTCGCGGTCTTTCGCGTACTGACGGGCGTCCTCGAAGGCGTCGCGCGCCGCGCCGACGACGCCCCACGCGATGCCGAACCGCGCCTGCGTGAGACACGACAGCGGCCCTTTCATCCCCTCGACGCCCGGGAGCACGTCCTCCTCGGGCACGCGCACGTCGTCGAGGCCGATTTCGCCCGTGACCGACGCGCGCATGGAGAGTTTCCCCTCGATTTCGTTCGTCGTCACGCCGTCGCGGTCCGTCTCGACGAGGAACCCGCGGACCGGCGACCCCTCGGCCGACGCGTCGCGCGCCCAGACGACCGCCACGTCCGCGACGGGCGAGTTCGTAATCCACGTCTTCGAGCCGTTGAGGACGTAGCCGTCGGCGTCGCGCTCGGCGCGGGTCTCCATCCCCGACGGGTCCGAGCCGTGTTGCGGTTCGGTCAGGCCGAAACAGCCGACCGCCTCGCCCGACCCGAGTTTCGGGAGCCACCGCTGTTTCTGCTCGTCGGAGCCGTAGGCGTGGATGGGGTAGATGACGAGCGACCCCTGCACGCTCGCCATCGACCGGAGGCCGGAGTCGCCGGCTTCGAGTTCCTGCATCAGGAGGCCGTAGGCGCGCTCGCCGAGACCGGGGAGGCCGTAGCCGTCGAGGTTGGGCGCGTAAAAGCCGAGGTCGCCCATCTTCGGGATGAGGTCGGTCGGGAACGTCCCCGCCTCGTAGTGCTCGCCGATGTCGGGTTTGACCTGCTCGTCGACGAAGCGACGGGCCTCGTCGCGGACGAGTTTCTCTTCGCCGGTCAGGTCGCCCTCCAATTCCAGATAATCGAGCATGATAGACCCTGCGCCCGGCGCGGTGAAAAGCGATTCGCTCGGTCGGGATTCGGGGGAGACGGACGACCGAAAAGTCGGTGACGAAAGCGGGCAGGGTGCGACTCGGCAGCAGGTCGAGCGCGACTCGGCGGCTCGGATGCGACTCGGAAACGGCTCGCGGCTGTCGGAACGCTCAGGCCGCCGGTTCGACCGAGCCCGCGTTCGTCCGGGTCACGTAGGTGACGAAGTTGTCGAACAGGCGCTTTGCCTCGCAGGCGGCGGCGTAGTTCTCCGGCGTGATGCCGTCGACGACCGAGCGAATCCGCTCGTCGGGGAGGAAGTCCTTCTGGCGGGCGATGGCTTCTGCGGTGTCGGTGTCGTACTCGGGGTGGAACTGGACGCCGAAGGCGTGGTTCCGGCGGAACGCGTGGACGCCGAACTCGTTTTCCGCGAGGAGTTCCGCGCCCGACGGGAGTTCGGTCACCCGGTCGCCGTGGGAGGTGAAGACCGTGAAGCGCTCGTCGATGCCGGCGAGGATGTCGCCGTCGTCGTCGGGGCGGGTGCGCTCGATTTCGTTGTAGCCGAGTTCGAACGCGCCCATGTCCTCGACGGTGCCGCCGAGGGCCGCCGCGACGACCTGATGGCCGAAACAGACGCCCAAGAGGGGAAGGCCGCGCTCGTCGGCGTCGGCGACCCACGACACGAGATTTCGAATCCACGCCTCGTCCCAGTAGACCGACGACGACGACCCGGAGATGACGACGCCGTCGTAGTCGAAGTGGCCGGGGAGGCGGCCGTCGGTCACGTCGAACTCGACGAGGTCGGCGTCGAGTTCGCGTCGGAAGTTTCGTGACGTGCTCGAATCGCCGTGGGAGGCGTCCAAGAACGCGAGTCGCGGGCGAGTCATCGTGGAGAGACAATCGGTGCGGCTCTAAAGAAGTTGCGCCCGGAACGCTCACTGCCGGCATCTGCGACGGGGCGCGTCGGCGGCGGCCGCGGGGAGAGCGCCCGACAGCGACGCTCAGTCGTCGTCGAGCGATTCGAGAAAGGAGACGAGCGCGTCGTTGACGAGCCGCGACCGCTCGACGGTGACGAGGTGGCGCGCGCCCGCGAACGACTCGAACTCGCCGCGCGGGAGTCCCTCGGCCAGCGCGCGACCGCCTTCGACCGGCCAGACCGGGTCGTCGTCGCCGTGGAGGACGAGCGTCGGGACCGTCACCTCGTACAGCGGGCCGGCGTCGTAGTGGGCGACGGCGGCGGCCTGCGCGGCCCACGCCTCGGGGCCGGCGTCCTCCCGTTGACGCCACGAGACGAGTTGCTCGACCACGTCAGGCTGTTCCGCGCGAAATTCTTCGGAGAGCGCCGGCGCGAGCGACTCGCGGAGCGCGGCCGGGTCGTCGGGCGCGGCAGAGAGCGGGTCGGGGTCGATACCCTCCCCGGAGGCGGCGGTGCCGACGAGCGTGAGGCTCCGAACGCGGTTTGTCGTCCGCGCGGCCTCCAGCGCGACCAGCCCGCCGAGGCCGAACCCGACGAGGTGGGCCTTCCTGACGTTCGCGTCCGCGAGGACGGCCACGAGGTCGGAGACGAGCGTTGCGACCGAGTACGGTCCCGCGGGCGCGTCGGAGCGGCCGGCCCCGCGGAGGTCGGTCACGAGGCTCTCGTAGGGCCCGGCGACGGCGGCGTGCTGCCACCCCCACTGCCACGCGCCGTAGCCCGCGTCGCCGACGAAGGCGACCGTCTCGCCGTCGCCCTCGCTGTCGTAGTACAGTTCGACCCCGTCCGCGACTGCCGTGGGCATACCGGGGGCTCGGCGGGCGAGCGACTTAGGGCGTCCGTCTCGCGGACGCGAAGCGAGCGAAACCGAACGTGAACGCGAGCGCGACCGCGAACGCGAGCTCGTCGGCGTCGCGCGACCGACTCAGGCGTTCAGGCCGTTCAGGCGTTCAGGACCGTCCGAAGCACGTCGGGGGCCTCGTCGAGCGCGCCGTCGAGCGCGTCCACGTCGGGGCCGCCGCCCTGCGCGAAGTCCGCGGGACCGCCGCCGCCGCCGCCGACCTTGCCGGCGAGTTGACCGACGACCTGCCCGGCGTTGATGCCTACGCCGTCGGGGACGCCGACGACGAACTGGGCGCTGCCGCCCGCGGCGGAGCCGAGAACGGCGACCGTCCCCTCTTCGACCAGCGCGTTCGCGGTCGCGCGGAGTTCGTCCGCGTCGCCGTCGAGGCGCTGGACGACGGCGGGCGTGCCGTCGATGTCGATTTCGTCCGCCCCGGCCGCGGCGCGCGCCTCGGCGAGTTCCGTCTTCAGGCGGTCGATGGTCTTGCCGCGGGCCTTCCACTCGGTGAAGAAGCGCTCGGCCGTCTCGGGCACGTCCGCGGGGTTCACGTCGAGCACGTCGGCCGCGCCGTACAGCGCGTCCTCGGTGCGCTGGGTGGCCTCGACGGCCGCGTCGCCCGCCGCGAAGACGACGCGCTCGACCCCGTCCTGCACGGGCTCCGTCGTCAGCACCTTGATGGCCCCGATGTCGCCGGTGCGCTTGACGTGGGTGCCGCCGCAGGCCTGCACGTCGCTGCCGACGTGGATGAGGCGAATCTGCTCGCCCGGCGGGATACCGCCCTGATAGAGGTCGAAGCCGTACTTCTTCTCGGCGTCGCGGCGGTCCGGCCACTCCTGTTTGACCGGGATGTTCCGCATCACGATTTCGTTGGCGACGCGCTCTATCTGCTTGACCTCCTCGCGGGTGATGCGCTCGTAGTGGGTCACGTCGAGCCGCGAGCGGTCGACGCCCTTCGACGCGCCGGCCTGCCGGATGTGGTCGCCGAGGACCGTCCGGATGGCGTGACCGATGACGTGAGTCGCCGTGTGGTGGCGCATGAGCCGGCGGCGGCGCTCGGCGTCGAGCTGGCCGCGGACGAACTCGCCCTTACCGGGGTCCTCGTCGGTTCGGTGGAGCACCACGTCGCCCGCGATTTGCACGTCGGTCACTTCGACCGTCGTGTCGTCGGTGGCGAGCGAGCCGTGGTCGGCGGGCTGACCGCCGCCTTCGGGGTAGAACATCGTCTGGTCGAGGACAACGTCGTAGCCCTCCTCGCGCTCGAACACGTCGAGGACGACGGCCTCGAACTCGGTGCGCTCCTGGTCGTCGTAGTAGAGCTTGTCCGTCGCCGGCAGGTCGCCGAGGCGGTCGTCGCGCTCGTCGGCCTCGCCCTCGCCGTCGACCTGCTCGTGGCGGTCGGCGACGAGCGAGTAGAAGTCGTCGGGGATGTCGACGGTCGCGCCGCGCTCTTCCGCGATTTCCTGCACCATGTCGGGCTGGATGCCGTGGGAGTCGTACAGCTCGACGAGCTCGTCGAGCGGGATGGGCTCGTCCGTGTCGGCGTAGTCGTCGGCGAGCTGCTGGACCTTGCGGGAGCCGCGTTCGAGCGTCTTTCTGTACTTGCGCTCCTCGCTGCGGACGATGTCGCGGATGGTGTCGCGGTTCTGGTAGTCGAGGCGCTCGGCCTGCATGTCCACGAGTTCGTCGAGCGGAGCGTCCACGCCGAGGTTGTCCACGAGGCGCTTGGTGCGCCGGAGAACCATGCGGGCGAGGTAGCCCGTCCCGACGTTCGAGGGGACGATGCCGTCGCCGAACATGTACGCGAGGGTGCGGCAGTGGTCCGCGATGGCGTAGATGTCTTCGAGCGGGCGGAGCAGCGAAGTGAGTTCCGCCTCGTCGACGCCGAGTTCGCCCGCGACCTCGGCGCGCGCGGTGGCGAGGTCGTCGATTTCGTCGATGTCGAGGTGGCCCGAGAGCTTCGCCGCGCGGTGGATGAGCTCCTCCTCCTCGTCGGTGTGTTCGATGCCGACGTTGTCCTTCAGGAACTCGATCATGTCGGGGTAGACGGCCTCGTACACCGTCGGCGTCCCCTGCGACACCCACGTCCACCGTTCGAGCCCGTAGCCGGTGTCGACGATGTAGGTGTCCATCGGCGAGTAGGTGTTGCCGTCCTTGAGTTCGTAGTCGCCCTCGGGGTCCTGCTTCATCGACATGAAGACGAGGGTAGCGAGTTCGGCACCGCGGTAGAGCACCTCGAAGGCCGGACCGGCGTTGCCGCCGCCGACCCACGGGTCCTCGATGTAGGTGATTTCGGAGATGTCCGCGCCGAGCGACTCGAAGAACTCGTCGCAGAGCCGAACCGTCTCGTCTTTCCAGTAGACCTCGCCCTCGTAGGCGTACTTGTCGCCGGCCTCCTCGCGGGCGTTGAACGCGTGGTGGGCCATCATCTCGAACGCCATCGTGTGGCGGCCGGTCTTGCCCACGTTGTCGATGTCCTGCATCCGGATGCAGGGCTGGGAGACGGTCAGCGGGTTGGCCGGCGGCGGCGTCTCGCCGGACGTGACGAGCGGCTGGAAGTCGTAGATAGATGCCTGCGTCAAGAGCACGTCGTCGCGCCAGCGGTTCGCGGCGACCGGGTAGGGGTCGATGCGCTCGTGGTCGTGTTCCTCGAAGAAAGAGAGGAACTTCTCGCGCATCTCTTCGAGGGTGTACTCCTCGTCGAAGCCGGGGTTGTCGATGAAGGTGTAGTCGTCGGCGGGCGGTTCGCCGCAGGTCTCGCGGTCGGGGTCTCGTGTCCAGAAGTGGACGCCCGTCACGGGGCATTGCTTCCGGTAGAAGCCCTCCTCCTCGAAGTAGTCGAGGCGGTACTCCGCTTCGAGTTCGCTCATTGCCAAACTCTGGTCTACCGTCGGGTAAAACAGTTCCGGGAAATGGACGCAGACGCCCGATTCCCCACAGTTTCGCCCGCACGGGCCGCGTCGTTCTTCTCCCACCCGAGCGAACGAGGAGTATGGAACTCGCTTCGCTCCGGCGGCGACCGGCGGTCGAACTGCTCGCGTGGGTCGCCCTCGCGCAACTCGCGGGCGCGCTCGGGAGCGTCTTCACCGTCACCGACGCGGGGTCGTGGTACGCGACGCTCGCCCGCCCGTGGTTCGCCCCGCCGAACTGGGTGTTCGGCCCGGTCTGGGTGACGCTTTTCACCCTGATGGGCGTCGCCGCGTGGCTCGTCTCCCGGCGCGACCACCCCCGCCGCGAGCGGGCGCTCGCCGTCTTCGTCGGCCATCTCGTCGTCAACGTCGCGTGGTCCGCGGCGTTCTTCGGACTGCGGTCGCCCGCGGTCGGCCTCGCCGTCATCGTCGTCCTCCTCGCGGCGATTCTGGCGACGACGCGCGAGTTCGCCGCCGTCAATCGGCGCGCCGCCGCCCTCCTCGTCCCCTATCTCCTGTGGACGTGCTTCGCCGCCGCGCTCAACTACGGATTCTGGTCGCTAAACTGAGGAATCCGGCGAGGTCAAAGCGCCGCGCCGCCGAATCGGACCGCTCGCGGCGCGTTCTTGCTCATTGAAAACATGCCGCAACGATTATAGTTCTCGTTGCCCTCCAATAGGGGGACTGCCGTGCACGCGACGGACCCAACGGTTTTCGTGGACGACGACTTCGACGATATCGACCTCGGTGACGGGGTCACGGTGGCGTCAGCGAGTGACGAGAACGACCCGAGCGACGCGGCGTGCGTCGTCGTCACGGACCCGGACGCCGAGGTACCCCGCGACGTGCCGACGATTCTGTACACCGAGGCGTCGCCCGAGGCCGTCGGGCGGCCGGCCCGATTCGACGCCTACGTCAGCCGCGGCGACCGCGCCGGACTCGAAACGCAGGTTCGCTGGGCGCTGTCGTCGGCCGGTTTCGCGAGCGAGCACGACGACAGTGCGGAGGACGGAGCGGTGACGGGTTCCCGAACCGACGCCGAGTGGGACCGGCTCAAACGGCTCTACGAGGGGACGACCGACCTCATCGCCGCCGAGACGGTCGAGGAGTTGTACGAGCGAGCCATCGGTCTCACGGACCACATCCTCGAATTCGACAACACCTCGTTTTTCCGCCACGACGGCGAGGGCTTCTCCGTCGTCGCCAACGACGACGACGTGGCAGAAACGGGCCCGATTTCGACCGACATGGGCCTGCTCGGGGAGACGTACCGGACCGGCCGCTCGTTTCTCGTGGACGACGTGCGCGACCACCCGGTAGCCGACCCCAACGACCCCGCCTATCGCTCGGCGGTGAGCGTCCCCGCGGGCGACGACGGCGTGTTCCAAGCCGTCTCGAACGAGGTCGGCGCGTACGACGAAACCGACCGCACGCTGGCCGAACTCCTCGTGTCCTACGTCTCCGAGACGCGGAGTCGCATCGAGTCCGAAGCCGCCGTCAGAAAGAGCCGCGAGCAGATAGAGCGACTCCACCGAGGAGCCACCGAACTGGCCGCGGCGACGAGCCTCGACGAACTGTTCGAACAGACCGTCGAAATCACCGACGACATCCTCGAGTTCGACATCAGCTACGTGGGCGTCGTCGAGGACGGTTACATCGTTCCGGCGGCCATCTCGTCGGACGCGCCGGCCGACGGCGCGGAGCGCGTCCCGCTCGACGACGGCGGCATCGCGGCCGAGGTGTACCTGTCGGGGAACACGGACATCACCGACGACGTGCGCGACCACCCCGAGGCCAGGCCGGTCAAGCGGATGTACCGCGCGGTCCTGAGCGTCCCCATCGGGGACCTCGGCGTCTTTCAGGCGACCACGTTCACCCCCGGCGCGTTCGACGAGCGTGACGCCGAACTGGCCGAACTCCTCATGGCGCACGTCGCGGTCACGGCCGAGCGCATCCGCGCCGAGTCGCGGCTCCGCGAGGAGCGCGACCGCTCGACGGCGCTGTTCGAACACGTCTCCGACGCCGCCGTCGCCTACGACGTGGAAGCCGGCGCGGTCACCGTTCGCGACGTGAATCGGGCGTTCCAGTCGGCGTTCGGCTACGACGCCGACGACGTGGTCGGCAGCGACCTCCTCGGGCGAATCATCCCGCCGGAGCCGGAGCCGGACCCGGTGCCGGAACCGGAGGCCGACGAGACCATCCCCGAACTCCTCGTCGACACCGGCGAGAGCTACCGCGGAGAGGTCCGCCGCCGAACCGACGACGGCGTCCGCGAGTTCATCCTGAACGTCGTCCCGCTGTCGCCCGGCGAGGAGCGCGGGGCCGGCTACGCCATCTACACCGACATCACGGAGCGGAAGACCCGCGAAAGCGAGCTAGAGCGACAGAACGAGCGCCTCGAAGAGTTCGCGAACATCGTGAGCCACGACCTTCGCAACCCGCTTTCGGTCGCCCGCGGGAACCTCGACCTCGCCCGCGAGACCGGCGACGAGGTGCGGTTCGACACCGCCGAGCGGGCGCTCGAACAGATGGAAGAACTCATCGACGACCTGCTGTCGCTCGCCCGCCGCGGCCAACTGGTCGACGAGACGGAGCGCGTCGACCTCGGGGCGGTCGCCCGGCAGGCGTGGGCCACCACCGACACCGCCGACGCCGAGTTGGTCACCAGCCAGTCGGTCGTCGTCGACGCCGACGAGGACCGCCTCGCCGAACTGCTTGCCAACCTGTTTCGGAACGCCGTGGAACATGGTTCCACGGGCAACCAGACTGCGTCTGGTGACGCCGTCGAACACGGCGGCCGCGACGTGCGCGTCGAGGTCGGCGGCGTCGACGGCGGCTTCTACGTCGAAGACGACGGCCCCGGCATCGAGCCCGAGCGCCGCGACGAGGTGTTCGAGCCGGGCGAGACGACCGGCGAGGACGGCATCGGCTACGGGCTGGCCATCGTCCAATCCATCGCCGAGGCCCACGGCTGGTCGGCCATCGTGACCTCCGGGACGGCGGGCGGCGCGCGCTTCGAGTTCCGGGCGTGACGGGCGAGTGAAAACGAGTGGAGAGACCGGAGAACACGGCGGCCGACGCGGTCGATTCAGGTCAGGTCAGTTCTGCGAGAGCGCGAGCGACGCGAGGAGCGCTTCGAGCTGGACCTGCTCGTTCGCGCCCTCGGAGATGCGGTAGTCGGCCTCGCCGATGCGCTCCATGAGGCGGACGGCGTCGCGCTCGTCGAGGTCGAACTCCCAGACCGAGCGGTGGAGCTGGTCGATGATGTCGCCGCCGGCCATCCCGGTGTCGACGATGAGCGTCTCCAACTGCTTACGCGCGGCCGTGAACTCGCCGTCGATGGCGGCCCGGACCATCTCCTCGATGTCCTCGGGGCGGGCGGTCGAGGTAATCATGTAGACCGCTTCTTCGTCGACGACCTCGCCGGTCGTCGCGGCGGCCTGCAGGGAGTTGATGGCGCGGCGCATGTCGCCGCCGGCGGCGTAGACGAGCGCGTCGAGGCCGTCTTCCGTGACCTCGATGTCCTCGGCCGCGGCGATGTCGCGGACCTGCTCCGCGACGGCGTCGTCGCCGAGTGGGGAAAACCGGAACACCGCGCAGCGCGACTGGATGGGGTCGATAATCTTCGAGGAGTAGTTACACGAGAGGATGAATCGGGTGTTGTCGGAGAACTGCTCCATCGTCCGGCGGAGCGCCGACTGCGCGTCGTTCGTCAGCGAGTCGGCCTCGTCGAGGAAGATGACGCGGTAGTCGTGGCCGCCGAACGACGAGCGCGCGAAGTTCTTGATGCGGTCGCGGACCACGTCGATGCCGCGCTCGTCGGAGGCGTTGAGTTCGAGGAAGTTGCCGCGCCAGTCGTCGCCGTAGATGGCGCGGGCGATGGCCGTCGCGGAGGTGGTCTTGCCGACGCCCGCCGGCCCCGCGAACAGGAGGTGCGGCAGGTCGTCGCGCTCGATGTAGCTGCGCAGGCGCTCGACGATGTCGTCCTGCCCGTAGACGTCGTCGAAGGTCTGCGGTCGGTACTTCTCGATCCAGATTTCACGACCCGTCGGGGCGTCGCCCGACTCCGCGGCCTCGCTCATATCCGTTCTACCGACCGCCCCGCACATAAACCGTGCGAGACGGAGAGCCGAACAGACACCGCTCCGGCGGCGGGCCGAACGCCGGGGCGCGAGGCCGCCGGGGCGGCCGAAGCCGACGGACTGAAACCCGCGCCCGACCCACGAGCGACCATGAACGTGACCGTCGAGGTCGTCGGCGAGGAGACCCACGAGGTCGCCGTCGGCGACGGCGGGACCTACGCGGACCTCGTGCGGGCGGTGGACCTCAGCCCCCACGAGGTGACCGTCCTCGTCGACGGCCGCCCCGTCCCCGAAGACCAGCCCGTCGAAGTCGAGCGCGTGAAGGTGCTCCGCCTCATCAAAGGCGGGTAATCGCCGGTATGGAAGACGCCGAGAGCGACCGTGAGGCCGACGGAGTCGGCGACACTACCACGGTCCGCGAGGGCGACCCCGACGAACTGGTGGCCGTGATGCGCGTCCTCGACGCCGGACTGCTCGAAGCCGACGCGGGCGCGGTCCGCGACCGACTGGCCGCCGGCGACTGCCTCGTCGCGGAGGCGTCCGCCCGAGTGGTCGGCGCGCTGGCGCTCGACGGCGACTATATCGAGGCCGTAGCCGTCTCCCCGAGTCGCCGCGGTCGGGGGGTCGGAACCCAACTCGTCCGGGCGGCGCTCGGCCGCCGGGGCCGACTCGCCGTCGACTTCGATGGGGGCGTCAAGCCGTTCTACGAGTCGCTCGGATTCGACATCGAGGAGCGAAGCGACGACGAGGGGCGGTTTCGCGGCGTCCTGCGCGACGAGTGACGGCTGTGTCGCCGCGGATGTTAGGAGTTAACAATCGACACAGATTTAGCCGCCGGTCGTCAAGCGCTAGGGAGTCAAGGCCATGGCACACCGAGACCGGGGCGACCGTATCCTGACCGACTGGGACCGCGTGTTCGACGCGCTCGCGGACCCGTCGCGCCGCTACGTGCTGGAGTACCTCCACGACCGGTCGGAGCCGGCGACGGTCTGGGACCTCGCGGTCGCCCTCGCGGTCCGGACGACCGACCTCCCGCCCGACGAGGTGGACGTGCAGGTCGTCCAGCAGGCGGAGGTCGGCATCGTCCACGTCCACCTGCCGAAGCTTCAGGCCGCGGACCTCGTCGAGTCCGGGGGCGACGGCGTCTCGCTGACCGAGCACGCGGAGACGCTCCCGCTTTTCACGCCGGCGTACCGCGGGGTCGTCAGACCGGTCGGCGACGAAGAAGAGAGACGAGAGCCCTGAACCGTCCGCTCAGACGAGCGGTTCGACGAGTTCGCGGCCGGCTTCGAGGAGCGCCGAGACCGCGTCCTCGCTGCCGGCTTCCGCGTAGACGCGCATCTTCGGCTCCGTCCCCGAGGGGCGGACGAGGAGCCACGAGCCGTCTTCTAAGAGGAGTTTGAAGCCGTCGAGCGTGACGACCTTGGCGATGTCGCGGCCGGCGACCGTCTCCGGAAGCACGTCTTCGAGGTCGTCGATGACGCGCGCTTTTTCGGCATCGGGGCAGGCGACGCTTATCTTGTCGGCGACGATGTCGCCGTGTTCGGCCTCGATGCGGTCGAGGCGGGCGTCGAAGTCCTCCTCGGCGGTCGCGGCGGCCGCGAGCAGGCCCATGAGGACGCCGTCCTTCTCGCGGACGTGCCCGCGGACCGAGAAGCCGCCGGACTCCTCGCCGCCCATGAGCGCGTCGTGTTCGCGCATGCCGTCTGCGACCCACTTGAAGCCGACCGCGGTCTCGAACACCTCCTCGCCGTGGGCCTCGGCGATGCGGTCGATGAGGAACGTGGTCGAGACGGTCCGGATGGCCGGCCCGGCGTCGGATTCGAGCAGGTAGTCGTAGACGGCGGCGAAAAAGAGGTTCTCGTCGAGGACGCCGCGGTCGGGCGTGGCGATGCCGATGCGGTCGGCGTCGCCGTCGTTGGCGACCCCGAGGTCCGCGTCGTGTTCGGCCATCGCCTCGGCGAGGCCGTCGAGGTTCTCCGCGGAGGGCTCCGGCGAGATGCCGCCGAAGTCGGCGTCGCGTTCACAGCGCAGGCGGACGACCTCCGCGCCGGCGGCTTCGAGCAGCGCGTCGGTGACGCCGCGGCCGCTGCCGTGCATGGCGTCGTAGACGACCGTGAGGCCCGAGAGGTCGTCGCCGACGAGGTCCATCGCGTGGTCGGCGTGCGGCGAGACCACGTCGACGCGCTCGATGGTGCCGCGTTCTGACTCGGGCAGGAGGTCCGGTTCGGCGAGCCGCTCGGCGACCGCGTCGGTCACGTCGGGGAGCGCCGGCGCGCCGTCCGAGGGGATGAACTTCACGCCGTTGTACTCCGGCGGGTTGTGCGAGGCCGTGACCATGAGCGCCCCCGAGAGGCCGCGGTCGGCGATGGCGTAGGCGACCAGCGGGGTCGGGCAGTCCCGCTCGGGGAGGAGCACGTCGAAGCCGTTGCCGGCGACGACCTCCGCGAGCGACTCCGCGAAGCCGGGGGAAGTCTCGCGAGCGTCGTAGCCGACCAGCACCGGCGCGGTGAACCCCTCGTCGGCGAGGTAGTCCGCGACCGCCTGTCCGACGACGCGGACCCGGTCGTCGGTGAACGTGTCCAGCGTGGCGCGCCACCCGTCGGTCCCGAATGAGATTTCGTCCATACGCGCACCACTCCGCGGCGGGGCAAAAAACTACGTTACGAGCCGACGGGGAGGAGAGGCGCTCACGACTCGACGAGCCGCAGTTTCTCCCGGCGGCGGAGCTGTTTAATCTCGTACTCGCGGGACATCGCGGCCGACTTCGAATCGAACTCCTCGACGTGGACGAGTTCGACCGGGGTCCGACCGCGGGTGTACTTCGCGCCCTCGCCCGCGTCGTGTTCCGCGACGCGTCGCTCCACGTCGGTCGTGTAGCCGGTGTACAGCGAGCCGTCGGTACACTCGATGACGTAGACGAAGTGCACGAGAGAATGGTTCAGGGGCGCGGGTATGAACCCTACGCCCGACCTCGCGCACGGGATGTTGGCTTCGCGTGGTGGTCTTTTCTCGCTTCAGTGGTCATGCGGTGCGGGCACGCTGTCGAGCGACCTCCGCGATACCCGCGTTCGCCGAGCAGTTGGGACAGGCGAGAACCTGACCGTTCTTGTCGGCGAACACGCGTGCGAAGCGCTCGGAGACGTGTGACCCGCAGTGGTCACAGACTGGCATTGTTGCGGTCCGGCAGCCACCAAGCCGGTGTATGACATACGGTACCCCACCCATATGAGGGCTTCGCGCGTGTGCGTACGCACGCGAAATCGCGCACGACCACGAGGGGACAGACGCGGGCGGCGACGGGGAACGGACAGCGCCCGGTCAGGCGTCGCCGTCGCGGGCGTCGGCCACCGCGCGGGCGATGAGTCCGGCCTGTGCGCCGGCGATGTAGCCGGCGTCGACGTTCACCGCGGAGAGAACGGTACACGACTGGAGCATCCCGAGGACGGCCGCCTCGCCGTCGCCGCCGTGGCCGTAGCCCGTCGAGACGGGCAGTCCGATGACGGGCGTGTCGACGAGGCCGGCGACGACGGTCGGCAGCGCCCCCTCGCGGCCGGCGGCGACGACGACCACGTCGGCCGCGCGGAGCGTGTCGAGGTTGTCGAGCACGCGGCCGAGGTGGGCGACGCCAACGTCCTCGATTCGCTCGACATCCACGCCCATCTCGCGGAGGACCGCGGCCGCCTCGCCGGCGGCCTCGGCGTCGGAGGTGCCGCCGGTTGCGATGGCGACGGTCGCGTCGAGGTCGGGGCGCTCGAACTCCGGCGCGGCCGCGACGACCGTCTTCGCCCGGGCGTCGCGGTCGATATCGGCGTCCGGGAGGGCGTCGGCAACCGCCTCGGCGTGGGCGGTGTCGGCCCGGGTGACGAGCGCCCGCCCGCTCGTTTCGACCGCTGCGACGGCCAACGTCGCCGCCTCGTCGGGCGTTTTCCCCTCCGCGAGAATCGCTTCGGGGACGCCGCGCCGCGTCTCTCGGGCGGCGTCGAACCGTCCCGCGTCGGTTGTCGCGTAGCCGGAGAGTCGTACCTCCGCCTCGGCGGGCGAGAGCGAACCGTCCGCGACCGCCTCCAAGATGTCGCGCATGGTCGCACGTTGGCCCGAGGCGTACTCATACCCGTCGTTCCGAGCTCTCGGGGATAAAGCATATATAAGTGGAGATTGTTCCCGGTAAATCCGTCCTCATAGAAGCGCCATAACCCCCAAATCCGGCGGTATTAACGTCCAATATAGGAAAGTTTATTAAAGGAGAATCGGTAGGACATCCTGTATGGCAGACCTCATTGTCAAGGCAGCCGTCAAGGAAGCGCTCAAGGACAAGAACGTGGCCTCGGACTTCTACGACGCTCTCGACGAGGAAGTCAAGGAGCTTCTCGAAGACGCTGCTCGCCGCGCTGAGCAGAACGACCGTAAGACGGTCCAGCCCCGCGACCTGTAAACTCGGTCTTTAGACCTCTCGTTCTTTTATCGCCGGTCGGTGAGCGCCGGTTGTGTCTCCCAGAGAAAGCGACCCGCCCCGTGAGCCGAGGCGGTCGAGGTGGGACGTTCGAGCGCCGGACCACTCGGTCTGCCGGATTCCGTTCGAGCGCCGGACCAATCGAGTCAGAGTTCAGTGACTTCCACGCCGTCGTCGGCGCCGACGTAGACCGCGTCCGCGAGGCCGACGAACAGACCGTGTTCGACCGCGCCGGGGAGCGACGCGAGGTCGGTCGCGAGCGACTCGGGGTTCGGAATCGCGCCGAACTCGCAGTCGAGGACGAGGTTTCCGTTGTCGGTGACGACGGGGCCGTCCTTTCGCTCGGCGCGGCGGAGCGTCGCCTCGCCGCCGAGGTCCGAGACGCCCGCCGCGACGGTCGTCCGCGCCGACGGGAGCACCTCGACGGGGACGGCGTGCGAGAGCGTTTCCGCGATTTTCGAGGGGTCGGCGACGACGAGGAATCGGTCGGCGAAGGCGTCGACCACCTTCTCGCGGGCGTGGGCCGCGCCGCCGCCCTTGACGAGCGCGCTGTCCGCGAGCGAAACCTGGTCGGCCCCGTCGATGGCGAGGTCGATGGCGTCCACCTCGTCGAGGTCGACGACGGGGATGCCGCACTCGCGGGCGAGTTCGCGGGCCGCGAAGGAGGTCGGGACGCCCCGGACGTCGAGGCCGTCGGCGACGCGGTCGCCGATGGCGCGGATGGCGAACGCGGTGGTGCTGCCGGTGCCGAGCCCGACGACGGCCCCGTCTTCGACCGCTTCGACCGCCGCCGCCGCGGCGCGGCGCTTCTGCGCGTCGGTTCCGCCGGTAGTCTTCATGGCTCAGCCGACTCGGCCGGCGAGTAAAAATGGTCCCGAAACGGGGCGGGCGAGACGCCCTCAGAGGCGGTCCAAGACCGCGTCCGCGTCGTAGGCGAGCGAGATGGCGCGGGTACGACCGCGTCCCTCGATTTCGGTGTAGCGCGCCTCGATGACGCCCAGTTGGTCCAGTTTGTTCACGAGTTCGGAGTAGCGCGTGTAGCCGAGGCCGGTCGCCTCGTTGAAGGCGTCGTACACCGCACCGGCGCGCTCGCCGTCGTACTCGGCGACGACCCGGACGAGTTCGCGCTCGGGGTCTGAAAGCCCCTGCAGACACCGCGAGAGGTGGACGTACTTCGACTTGTCGTAGGCCGCCTCCACGTCCTCCATGTCGACGGTGCGGGAGGCGCGCATCTCGGCGTGGAGCCCGGCCCGTCGAAGCAGGTCGATGCCGACCCGGAGGTCGCCGCTGTCGGCGGTGAACTCCGCGACTTGGTCGAGTTCGGGCGCGCCGATAACGTCCTCGTGGAAGCCGCGTTTCGACCGCCCGCGGAGGATGTCGACGATTTCGTCCACGTCGTAGCGGGGGAAGAACACCTCCTCGGGCCGGAAGACGCTCTGGACGCGCCCGTCGAGTTCGTCGATGACGTCGAGCGAGAGGTCCGACGAGATGATGATGACGCCGATGCGCGCGCCGGAGTGCGCCTCGTGGGCGCGCAGCAGCGAGTAGAGCGTGTCGGACGCCTCGTTCTCGTAGAACAGGTAGTTCACGTCGTCGAGCGCGACGACGAGCACCTCGTCGTCCTCGACGAGGCGGTCGGTTATCTGGCCGAACAGCTTCTTGAACGAGATGCCCGACGACGGGGGTTCGTACTCGAAGATGTGCTCGAAGACGCGCGAGAACACCGCATAGCGCGTCGAGTCGACCTGACAGTTCACCCGGACGGTCCGAACGCCCGACTGCGTGCCCAACTCGCCGAACAGTTTCTGGACCGCGGTGGTCTTGCCCGTCCCCGGCGGCCCGCGCACCATCGTGTTCAGGGGGCGAGAGCCGCGGACCGCGGGCCGGAGCGCGTACTTCAGGCTCCGCAGTTGGCTCTCGCGGTGGTTGAACGTCTCCGGAACGTGGTCGATTTCGAAGACGTGTTCGTCGCGGAACACCGTCTCGTCCCACGACAGCATCCCCTCTTCGGGGTCCTCCCTCATCGAGTAAAGTACCACGCGCGGGGGACTTAATCGTTTACCGCGGCGGCGTCCGACGGGGGGCAGACGCGTTCGCGTCGTCGCCGTGCTCCGGTGGGAGGTCGCGAGCCGATACGTCACCTACTGAAGGAGCCGAACGATTCGGTAGCCGATGGCGACGAGCAGAATCAGTCCGACCGCGCCGATACCGAGGACGACCGGCGAATCGGCGGTCTGCGAGAACGCGCCCAGCGCCGGGAGCACGAAGACGGACAGCACGAGGAACCCGCCGAACAGCAAAAACAGCAGATACACCGCGGTCCCGAGCACGTCCCAGATGGCGTTCTTCGTGGCGTGGTAGACGAGGTCGTACTGCTGTCGTTCCTCGGGGGAGAGCGAATCGGAGGGCACGGGCGGAGTTGTCGGTGTACCTAAATAAATCGTGCGTCGCGGCGGGCGACCGCGTCAGTCGAATGTCGCCACAGACGGTCGCGTCAGTCGAATGTCGCCACAGACGGCCGCGTCAGTCGAACTTCTCCAGCAGTCGCCCGTAGAAGCTGGTCTCGTTCGCGCCGGCCAGTTTCTCCACGATGAGTTCCGGGGTCGACCGCGCGAGGTGGTCCTTCACGGGCGAGCGGTTGACGACGAGTTCGCCGTCCTCCAGTCCGACCGCCTCGATGCCGTCGACCGCGACCGACACGTCCGCGGCCTCCCGGATGCCGCCGGCGAGATGGGAGACGAACACGGCCGCCGCGCCCTGTTCCGCGAGTTCTTCGAGGATGCCCGCGATGATTTTGGCCGACGCACCGGGTTCGGTGATGCTCTCCAGTTCGTCCACGAGGACGAGTCGGTCGGCCGCGCCGTCGGTGAGCGCGGCGAAGTCGCGGAGCGTGCTCTCGAACGCGCCGGCGTCGAGGGTGCCCTGCGACTTGGCGTAGTAGTGGAGTTCGGAAAACCGCGAGAGCCGGACCGAGTCGGCGGGAACGGGAAGCCCCATGTGCGCGAGGACGACGACGAGGCCGACGAGGTCGAGCGTCGAGGTCTTGCCCCCGCTGTTGACGCCCGAGAGGAGCGTGACGCCCGACACCTCGTAGTCCACGGGGTCGACGGCCGCGAAGTCCACGTCGAGGAGGGGCGAGCGGCCGGCCTCGATGGCGAACGAACCGGCACCGTCGTTTCCGGCCGCGCCGGTGAACTCGGGGAAGACGCAGTCGAAATCCCGAGCGAACCGCGAGACTGCGAGGCGAACGTCGAGTTCGAGCGCGTCGCGGACCAGCGTCTCGACGGGGTCGCGCAGGTCCCCGAGGTCGGCCGCGAGGTCGGCTTTTAACTTCGCGGCGCGGCGGTCGCGGGCGGCCTTCAGTTCGGTTCGGAGGCGGCCGACCGCCTCCTCGTCGTGGCCGAGCGGGAACGACGGGTCCTCGGGGAACACCCGCTCCGTGAGGTCGGCCTCGCCGGGGCGGAGCGACAGCGACTCCACGAGGTGGTCGCGGGCGGCCGAAAGCGCCTCGTCGAACTCGTCTTCGAGTTCGCGCGACAGCAGGGAGTCGACGCGCGCGCCCTGCTCGACGAGCGACAGGAAGTCGGTCCCCTCGATGGTCACGTCGCGCTCGCGAATCGCGTCGCGGAGGCGGTCGTTGGCGACCGACTCGGCGGCCGAGACGGCAGTGTCGAGGTCGTCGACCGCGTTCGAGAGGCGTTCGAGTTCGTCGTCGCCGAGGACGGTCCCGTCGTCGGCCAGTCGGGAGAGGGCGTCGCGGAGGGCGGCGAGGTCACAGGGCGGGTCGAGTCCGGCCGCTTCGTGGACCGCGGCGGCCGCCTCCAAGGCCTCGCGGTTCGCGGCGAAGAAGGCCAGCAGTCGCTCGGGGACGACCTCGTCGGTCCGCTCGGCGGCGTCGGGGAGGACGCGCACGTCGCCGTCCACGTCGATGCCGGCGAACGACTCGTCCAACACGACCACCGTCGAGTACGACCGCGCGAGTTCGGCGATGTCGCGGCCGTCCTCGACGACCTCGATCGAGAGTTCGGGAAACGCCTCCTTGGCGGCGGCGTAGCGCTCCGCGTCGGCGGTGGCGATACAGCGCTCGCGGACGCGACGCGGCGTCGGGTCCGCGAGGGGTTCGACGCCCGACAACGCCGCGAGCACGTCGGGGTCGGGGTCGAGGTCGGTCGCGTCGGCGGCGAACGCCCGGACCTCCTCGATGCGCGAGGCCGACCCGGTGGGAAACAGCGTCTCCAGTCGCTTCTCGGCGTACGTCGTGACCGTCCGCGCCTGCAAGAGACCGAGCGCGTCGCGGTAGAGTTCCGAGGCGCGGTCGGTGGCGAGGAAGCCGCCGGGGTCGTCGTGGTCGCGGCGAATCGCGCCGCGGGCGATGGCCGCGGCCCTGCCCTCGGTGAGCCCCGGTGCCCGCGCGAGCGCCGCCACGTCGCCGTCGGTGAGGGCTCGCTCGGCGTCGTCGAGTTCCGCGAGCGCGGCGGCCGTCTTCTCGCCGACGCCCGGGATGGTCTCGAAGTCCATTCGGGCGGACCTATCGCGGCATAGGACAAAAAGTCGCGGGGTGGTGACTCCGGGACGACGGACGGGTCGCGCCGCCGCGGGAGCGCCCGTCGCGGCCGGTTTTACGGCGCGTGCGCCCTTCGCGGTCGTTCGCGCCGGGGGCGAGGGGCTTTTGCCCGTCGGCCGGGAAGGGAGGCCATGAGCGAGCGAGACGTCGCGGCGAAGGCCGACGCAGTACGCGAGGCGCTCGCGGAGCGCGAGAGCGTCCTCATCGCCTTTTCGGGCGGCGTGGACTCCAGCGTGGTCGCCGCACTCGCCCACGAGGCGCTCGGTGACGACGCGGTCGCCTGCACCGCGAAAAGCGAGACCCTGCCGGACGCCGAGTTGGACGACGCGAAGCGCGTCGCCGAGGAAATCGGCATCGAACACCTGACCGTCGAGTTCTCCGAGTTGGACAACCCCGACTTCGTCGCCAACGACGACGACCGGTGTTACCACTGCCGGACGATGCGCCTCGGCCGGATGTACGAGGCCGCCCGCGACCGCGGCATCGAGGCCGTCTGCGACGGGACCAACGCCTCGGACCCCGGCGAGGGCCACCGCCCCGGCCTCCGCGCCGTCGAGGAGTTAGAGGTGCTGTCGCCGCTTCTCGCCCACGACATCACGAAAGCGGAGGTCCGCGCCATCGCCGACGACTACGACCTGTCGGTCGCCGACAAGCCCTCGATGGCCTGTCTCTCCTCGCGGATTCCGACCGGCCTCGAAGTCACCGAGGAACGGCTCTCGCGGGTCGAGCGCGCCGAGACGATTCTGCGGACGTGGGGCTTCGAGCAGTTCCGCGTCCGCGACCACGACGGCCTCGCCCGCATCGAGGTCGCGCCGGAGGAACTCGACCGCGCCCTCGACGCCGACTTCGTCCGCGCCGCCCGCGACCACCTGAAGGACGCCGGCTTCGACCACGTCACGCTGGACCTCCACGGCTACCAGACCGGGAGCGTCAGCCCCGCGGCCGAAGCAGAGGCGGACGCCGACGCGGGCGACGACGACCTTCTCGTGGACGACGTGTTCGCGCAGGACTACCCGATGCGGAAGTGACTGAGAGACAGCAGTCAGAAACGCGGACCAGACCGCCGAATCGGCCTACGCCGTCAGAAATCGCGTCTCGTTCTCGGCGACGACGTGGACGAGCGGTTCGTCGCCGTCGTCGCTCAGTTCGACTTCGAACTCGCAGATGCCGCCGTTGTCGAGCGATTGCGACAGCATCGTCTCGACGATGTCGAGGCCCTTCACCTCACCGAGCGACAGCCGAATCGGCGCGCCGTGGCTGACGACGAGCACCGTCTCGTCGGCGTCGAGCGAGTCCGCGAGCCCCTCGTGGGCGTTGAGGACGCGGCGGCGGACCTCGACGAGGCTCTCTCCGCTCGGGGGGCGCTCGCGGGCGGCGGGCGCGCCGACCGCCGAGAGGGAGTACTGCGGGTACCGGTCGGTGAGTTCGTCGAATTCGAGCCCCTGAAACGACCCCACGTCGCGCTCGCGCCACGCCGAGTCGAGGACGGGTTCGAGGCCGAGTTCGCGGGCGACGGGGCGGGCGGTCTCTTGGGCGCGTTCGATGTCGGAGGAGACGAGGCGGTCGACCTCGTAGCTGTCCGCGACGTGGCGCGCGAGGGCGTCGGCCTGCTCGCGGCCGCGCTCTGTGAGCGACACAGGGGCCCACCCCTGTACGCGCCCGGCGCGGTTCCACGTCGTCTCGCCGTGTCTGGCGAGAAGGAGGGTTGCCATACGTCCGTCTCTCTCCTCACCGGCAATGAACGTTCCGCGCGAGATTCACGGTCTCGGCCGCCCAACTGTTAGATATGGCACACGAACTCGCAACGAGCATCGAGATAGACGCCCCGCCCGAACGGGTGTGGGAGACGCTCGTCGACTTCGACCGCTACCCCGAGTGGAACCCGTTCATGCGAATCGCCGGGCGGCCGAACGAGGGCGCGACGCTCACCGTCCACCTGCGACCGCCGGGCGGGCGCGAATCGGAGTTCGAACCCGACGTGACCCACTGCGAGAAGCACCGCGAACTGCGCTGGCTCGGCCACCTCGTCGTTCCGGGGCTGTTCGACGGCGAACACCGGTTCCGTCTCGAACCGCTCGGCGGCGGCGAGCGCACCCGATTCGAGCAGTCCGAGACGTTCTCGGGCGTCCTCGCCGGACTCCTGTTGCGGTTCGTCGGCGAGCAAACCCGGGCGGGATTCGTCGCCATGAACGAGGGGCTGAAGACGCGCGTCGAGGGCGTGGTCGCGGCCGAGAAGCGGGAGGCGACGGAGTCGTCGGACGCGGCGTGATTCCCCGCGGTCTCGGAGAGATTCGGCGCGTTACAGCGACTCGCCGCAGAAACGGCAGGTATCCCGGTCGGCTTCCTCCAGCGAGTGGCAGTTCGGACAGGGGACGGTCTCGGTACGGGCGGAAGGGACGCCGTCCGGCGACCGCGACTGACCCGCGCGGCGGCCCACCGCGGGTTCGTCGCGCCCGAGGTTGAGGTACAGCGCCAACCCGAGCAGTCCGCCGACGAACACCGAAAATCCCCAGAGAAAGGCGTTGTGCGAACTGTGTCTGGTCGCGTCGATGCCGGCCCAGACGCTCACGGCGAACCAGAGCGGGAGGGCGACCACCGACAGGGCGACGAGGTCGGCCATCGTGTATCTATTCTAACCACTCTGAAATAGGCCTTCTGAACGGTCGGCAGTCGGTGAAAGCGAGGCAGAACGACCCGGCCGAGGGAGCGACGGGAGGAAAACGAGACGCCGGTCAGTTCCCGGTCCAGCGTAAGGCCGCGAGCGTCCCCTCGAACAGGGTAATCATCGTCGCGCCGATGATGATGGGGGCCATCCCGGTCGGGTCGGGGCTGACGAGGAACGCGAGGCCGACGAACGCGCCCCAGAACAAGAGGCGACGGTCTTCGAGCCACCGTCGGGTGACGAGGTTCATCATGATGGCCAGTTCCACGAACAGCGGAATCTGGAAGACGACCGCCATGTAGCCCATCAGGATGAGGATGAGGTTGAACGTCTCCTTGAGGCCGAACGCGACGACCGCGGTCCCCTCGGTGTAGGAGGTGAAGTACGCGAAGATGGCCGGCAGCACCACGAAGTGAGCAAAGAGGACGCCGACGAGCGCGAGGACGAGGCTCGTCGGAACGGCCGCGAGGTAGTACTTGCGCTCTTTCGGGTAGAGGCCGGGGCGCATGAACAGGTACGTCTCGTAGACGAACACGGGGAGGCCGATGACGGTTCCGGCGAGGCCGGCGACCTTCAGTTTGGTGAGGATGAGTTCGAGCGGGCCGTAGAGCCGCGGCCGGCGGTCGACGATGGTCTCCGCGCCGGGGATGTGGGAGTTCCAGAGGAAGTTGATGACGTCGGTCGCGCTCGGGATGTGGACGCCGAAGGCGGCCTGCGTGTCCACGAGCGCGTTGAGGATGTCCGCGCCGGGAAACAGCACGAGCGTAATCGCGCCGGCGACGCCGAGGACGACCGCCAACCGGCGAATCATCTCCTCGATGTGCGCGGTCAGCGGCATCTCCTGGTCGCTCTCGGGGGCCTCGCCGACGAGGCCGCCGACGTCCTCGTCGTCGAAGTCGTCGCTCTCGAACTCGGGGTCGTCGAAGTCGGCGTCCTCGGCGGCGACGGACGACGGGGCCACACCGCCCATCTCGTCCTCGCCGGTCAGCGCCGGGGTCGCGCCGTCGGCCGCCGCGTCCGGGTCGGCGTCGTCAGCCGACTCGTCGCTCGAATCGTCGTACGTCCCCTCGGGAACGTGCGACGTGTGTTCGTCGTCAGCGAGGAGACGCGGTTCGTCGTCAGCGTCGGCGTCGGAATCGGTAGCTGAATCATCCGCGTCGTCGGGAGCCGCGTCGGAATCGGAATCGTCGCCGTCGTCGCCCGTCTCGGCGGCAGCGTCGGCAGAAGCGTCGTCGTCAGACCCATCGGTGGCGGTCTCGTCTCGCGGGGTGACTCGACCGTAAACCGGACCGTCGGACGACGAAGACGCGTCGTCGGCGTCGTCAGCGTCGTCGGCGTCGCCGTCGGACGAGCGCTGGTCGGTGTCGTCCGAGGCGTCCGTCTCGTCGTCGGCCGCAGAGAGCCCTGCGTCACGCTCCTCGTCCGCCATTCAGGTGTCCTACGCTTCCGGCCAGTTATAGGTCTTTTCGCATCGCCCCGAGGAGGCGCGCCGAGGGAGCCGAACTCACGCCCGCGGTGAAAAAGATTGATAACCGCCAGACTGCTTTCGCCACGTACGTATGTCCAGCGCCCTCGACGAGGACACCCAACAGACCATCGCGGCGGGCCGCGAGACCGCCGGTGCGATGCTCCGAGCGGCGCAAAAGGACCTCCAGAAGGTCTTTATCGTCTTCCTCGTCGGGTTCCTCGGCACGTTCTACGCGCTCCGACTCTACGTCTGGGAGTTCTTCCGTGGCGTGACCAAGGCGCAGATGGACGCCAGCGTCTCCGGCAACGTCAGCATCATCGCCCAGACCCCCTTCGACGTGATTCTCTTGCAGGCCAAAATCGGTCTCGTCGTGGGGGTGCTGTTCGCGCTTCCGCCGTTTATCTACGTCTCGCGGGACGCGCTGAAAGCCCGCGACGCGTGGCCCAAATCGCCCGTCGCGCCGTGGAAACTCGCGCTCATCGGGCTGACGATGGTCGCGCTGTTCGCCGCGGGGGTCGCCTACGGCTACTTCGTCTTCTTCCCGTTCACGTTCGCGTTCCTCGCGCAGAACGCGATTTCCGCCGGCTTCACGCCGAGCTACTCCATCGTGAAGTGGGCGCAGTTCATCTTCCTGCTCACGCTCTCGTTCGGCCTCGCGAGCCAACTCCCGCTCGCGATGACCGGGCTCTCGTACGCCGAAATCGTCCCCTACGAGCTGTTCCGCGACAAGTGGCGGCACGCCATCGTCGGCATCTTCGCCTTCGGCGCGCTGTTCACCCCGCCGGACCCGTTCACCCAAATCATGTGGGCGGTGCCCGTCATCTCGCTGTACGCCTTCAGCCTCTATCTCGCTCGCGTGGTCGTCACGGCCAAACGCGGCAGCGAGAAGATGGACGTCAAGGCGACGGCGGCCCACCACTGGAACCACCTCGCGGGCGTCGGCGTCGTCGGCGGCCTCCTCGTCTACGCCTTCTACGAGTACGGCGGCGTCGAACTCGCGAACGACGGCCTCGCCGCAATCGGCAGCGACTACGTGTTCCTCGCTCCCGGTTCGGGGGTCGCGTTGGGCGCGTTCGTCGTCGCCGGCGGCGTCGTCGGCCTCGCGTTCGGACTCGCCTACCTCGTCTACCGCGACATCGAGCGACTCGAACGGACCGAAGTCGGCGTCGGTGACCCGACGAAACTCGACCTCTCGGCGCTCGACGTGGCGGGCGTCCGCGCCGCGCCGCCGGAGGCGTTCGCAGACCTCGAAGAAGACGAGGTGATGGCCCTCGCGTCGGCCGCCATCGACGACGGCGACAAGGCCAAAGCGCAGGCGCTCATCGACCGGTTCGACGAGGCCGAGGCGGACCGCGAGGCCGAAGCGGCCGACGCCGAAGACGAACCGGGCGAACTCGAAGACCGGACGACCCGCGCGGGCGGCGCGTTCGTCTCCGAACTGACCGAGGGCGAGACCGACGAGGACGACATCGGCGGCTACTACACCGACATCGCGTTCATCGTCGACTCGCTCACCTCGCGGGCGTTCTGGGTCGTCGGCTGGTTCATGCTCGTCCTCGCGACGACGTTCGGCTGGCTCTACACCGGCGGTATCAGGGACGTGTACGACGACTTCCTCGGCCGACTGCCAGCCGCCGTGCGACCCGAGGAAGTCCTCAACGTCGTCGCGCTCCACCCGATGGAGGCGCTCATCTTCGAGGTGAAGTTCTCGACGATTCTGGCCGTGCTGGCGACGCTCCCGCTCGTCGCGTACTTCGTGTGGCCCGCACTCCGCGAGCGCAACATCATCCGCAAGCGACGCCGAACCGTCTTCGTGTGGACCGGCGCGCTCGCCGGCGGTCTCCTCGGCGGCTTCGCGCTCGGCTACACCTACGTCGCGCCGACGGTCATCACGTTCCTCGTCGAGGACGCGCTCGCGGCGAACATGATAATCTCCTACCGCATCACCAACTTCTTCTGGCTCATCTTCTTCACCACCGCGGGCATCGGCCTCCTCGCCGACGTGCCCATCCTGATGGTGCTTCTCAACACCGCCGGCATCAGCTACCGGATGATGCGGAATCGCTGGCGCGAGGTCACGGTGTTCATCCTCGCCATCTCGGCGGTGTTCACCCCGGCGAGCATCACGACGATGTTCATGGTGACGCTCCCGCTGATGGCGGCCTACGGCATCGGTCTCGGCGTCCTGTTCGTGCTGACGGTCGGCGGCCGGCGCGACCTCTCGCCCGCCCGCGGCGCGGCGGAGTGAGCGCGGCGCACCCGCGAGGGGCGTCGCGAACCCGTCGACTCGACGACGCGAAGACGCGCCAGATATCGCCGCTGAGGCCGTTGAAAAGGCGTTAAGTATTCTCACGAGAATCCCCGAGTATGGCCAAGATAAGCGTCGAGATACCAGACGAACTGCTCGCGGACTTAGACGAGCACGTCGGCGACGACAAGAAGTTCGTGAACCGAAGCGATGCGGTTCGGGCGTCCATCCGGAAGACGCTCGACATCCTCGACGAAATCGACGACCGACACAACCGCCTCGTCGAAGATGAGTGAGGGGCGCTCGGCCATCGGACAAGTCGCCCTCGTCGGCCTGTTCGTCACCGCGCTGACGACGGCGCAGTTGACGGCGTCGAAACTGCTCTCGATTCCCCTGCCGTCGGCGGTGGGCGAACTCCCGTTCGTCGGCGCGGCCATCCTCATGCCGGGGGCGGCGCTGGCGTACGCGCTCACCTTCTTCGCGTCCGACTGTTACTCCGAACTGTACGGCCGCCGGGCGGCGCAGGTCATGGTGAACGTCGGCTTCGCCATGAACTTCGTCCTCCTCGGCCTCGTCTGGAGCACCATCGCCGCGCCCGCCGCGAACCCCGAGTTCGCCGCGCAGTTCGCCACGGTGCTCTCGTCGGGAACGAACGTCGTCGCCGGGAGTCTGCTCGCGTATCTCGTGAGTCAGAACTGGGACGTCATCGTCTTCCACGGCATCCGCGAGCTGACCGACGGCTCGTTCCTCTGGCTCCGCAACATCGTCTCGACGGCGACGAGTCAGGCCATCGACACGGTCATCTTCGTCGGCGTCGGCTTCTACGCCGCGCCGACGGTCCTCGGCATCGGAGACGTGCTTCCGTGGAACGTCCTCGTCGGCCTCGCTATCGGGCAGTACCTCCTGAAGCTCCTCATCGCAATCGTGGACACCCCGTTCGTGTACGGGACCGTCGCGGTCCTCCGCGGCGACGACGAGTCCTCGACCGACGGCTGGGTCGCGGACTGAGACGCGACCGGGGCGACGGACGGCTTATCTCTTTTGGTAGCATACCACACGATGTATGGCCGACGAGCACCGCCACAGGCTCACCGAGCGAGACGGGATGGAGATGGGGATTCGCTGTCCGAACTGCGGGACCTACACGTCGTTCGGTGACATCCTCGCCACCGGGGCCTGTCGCGGCGGTTGGAAGGGCTGCCGGACGGGGCTTCGACTCGACCTCGTGGTCGTCGAGTGAAGATGCGACGGGGCGGCGGACCGCCAGAACGTCGAGACAGCGGGGCGACGGGTCGAACGCGGGACGTGGCTCAGGCGGCCCCGTCGGTCTCGGGCGAGTCGCTCAGATAGAGGTACGCCGCCGCGGCGCTGAAGACGGCCTCGCCGCCCTTCGAGAGAATCGCCATCTCGCTGACTCGCCCGCTCATGACGACCCACGCCACGATTTGAGCGAGCGCGAACGCGATGGCGACGAGGTAGAACTCGCGCCGCCAGAACTTGCTCAGGTAGACGGCGATGCCCGCGAGGAAGCCGACGCCCGCGAGGACGAACAGAATCGCCTGCGTCTGGTCGAACTGCATCAACACCGGCGCGAGCGAGAAGTGGGCGTACACGGACGCCAACGCCCCGAGGATGGCGACGTACGGAACGATACCCGACGGGAGGCCGGTGAACAACGGTTGGGACTCGGTGGTCGTCGTATCTGCTGACATGGGTGACACGAGCAGAGTCGTGTCAAACACGGATAATGGTTGCCCGAAGTTAGACACAAATTGCGGCGGGCGCGGAGCCGTCGGCGCGGTCGCGGGCGGGCACGGGACGCGCCGGACTCGACGTGAGAATCGGCGCGCAGTCGTCCTCTCAGTCTTCGTCGTCGATTGGTTCAGCGAACGCGAACCGCGGTTTCACGTCGGTGACGCGGACCGTCGGCGTGTCGCCCGCCTCCGTCCCGGAGACGAACAGCGTGAACTCCTCGACTTTGGCGATGCCGTCGCCCTCGCTCCCCACGTCGACGATTTCCACGTCGAGTTCGTCGCCCTTCCGAACCGGCGCGGTGAGGAAGTGCTTGCCGACGAGGTACTGCTCGGAGGAGCTATCGCGGGAGGCGTCGGGGCGCATCGAACGGACGTACTGGAACTCCCGTTCCATGTCGGCGCGGAGGTCCGCCACGTCCGGACCGTCGAACACCTTCACGGCGAAGTCGCCGCCGGTCGCCAACAGCTCCTGTGCGACCTCGAACGCCTGTCGGGCGAGGTAGACGGAGCGGGCGTGGTCCAGCGAGTACTCGCCGGTCATGTTCGGTGCCATGTCGGAGACGACGGCGTCGGCTCCGCGCTCACCGATGACGGCCGTCAGTTCCTCCTTCGTCTCGTCTTCGGTCATGTCGCCGCGAATCGTCTGGACGTTGTCGCGGTCGATGCCGCGGATTCGCTGGAGGTCGACGCCGACGACCTTGCCGTGGTCACCGACCGCCTCGGAGGCGACCTGGAGCCACCCGCCGGGGGCGGCACCGAGGTCGACGACGGTGTTGCCGGGGCCGAACAGACCCGCGTCGCCGTCGAGTTGCTTCAGCTTGTAGGCCGAGCGGGCGCGGTAGCCCTCCTGTTTGGCCTTGTTGTAGTAGTGGTCTTTCCGTGCCATGCTTACCTCGTTGAACTGCCCGTGATGTTCCGCGTGGGAACAGCCGGCGAATTCGCGTTCATATCGGGTGTGACGTGGTCAGCCCGGAAAGGCACATCGGATAGCGCCCGGAGACGGGGCGGCGCGGCTGCCAGCGCGGAAACCGCGGACGCGACACCGTCGAAGTCAGCCCGCAGACGACTCCGTCTGCGGACCGCGGAACGCCGACAGCGCGTCCGCATCCGCGTCCCCGCCGGCGCGGGAGAGAACCGTCACGATGTCGTCCGGCTCGATGACCGTGTCCCCGTGCGGGGTGAGTTCGCGGTCGCCCCGCTCGATGGCGATGACGAGCGTCTCGTCGTCGAGAATCCCCCGCTCGGAGGCGTCTTCGAGCGTGAGGCCGGCTATCGGCGCGTCGGACTGCACGGGGACCTCGACGACGCTCGCGTCGCCGGTGAGGCTGATGAAATCGTTGGCTTCGGGCGCGTGGCCGCCGTCGTCGGGGTCGAACGGGCCGTAGGGGGCGAACAGCTCCTCTTCGAGCAGGTCTTCGTCCTCGATGTGGATGCCGATGTCGGTGAGCAACCGCGCGACGCGCCGGAGGTCGCCGGTGCTCTCGCCGACCGCGAGGACGTGGAGGTTGCGGCGACCGGTCATCAGCGTCCGGACGTTGATGACGCCCGGAATCGCCCGCGCCTCGTGGGCGAGCGCCTCTCGTTCGGTCACGGGAACGTCGCAGAGATAGAGGTTCGTGAGCTTCCCGCCGGCGAGTTCGAAATCGACCTGCGCGGTGCTGCCGCGGATGATGCCGGAGTCTTCGAGCTTGTGGATTCGGTTCCGGATAGTGGCTCCGGAGACGCCGGCCTCCGCCGCGAGCGTGCTGGCGGACGTGTTACGCGCATCGTCCATCAGGGCGTAGAGGATGCGGCGGTCAATCTCGTCGAGCCGGTGGTCGGTGTTGCGATATGGCATCGGTGACTGTGTCGCGGTTCGGGTTGCGAAGTTAGCTACCCCGCGTTTTCATATAAGGCTTGTCTGGACGACGCCCGCCTTGCGAGACGGAACTGCTCGACCGAGGAGCCGCGAGGTGAGGACGGCCCCGTACCGGTCCGTGAGGGGCCGCGAAGACGAGCCAGTTCGGATACGGACGACTCACGAGTATTTCGTTCTTAGAAATTATATCCATTTCTATTTTCGAATTCGAAGTGAAAGGGTAGAACTTATATCGTTACACAACCGGGTAGCGACTATGCACGAGACGAACGTCACCGAGACGGCCGACAGCGCGTCGCTCCGACCCGAACAGCGGGTTCCGAAGCGACGGACCGAGGGTCCCAGCACGGAGGCCAACGGATGAGCGACGAGGAACTCGCGAAGGACCTCGGCCTCCTGTCGGCGCTGACTATCGGCATCGGGACGATGATCGGCGCGGGCATCTTCGTCCTGCCCGGCGTCGCGGCCAGCACCGCCGGCCCGGTCGTCGTCGCCTCGTTCGTCGTCGGGGGGCTCATCGCGCTGGTGAACGCGCTTTCGGTCTCCGAACTCGGCACCGCGATGCCGAAAGCCGGCGGCGGCTACTACTACGTCAACCGCGCGCTCGGGCCGCTGTTCGGCTCTATCGCCGGCCTCGGCGACTGGATGGGGCTGGCGTTCGCCTCCGCGTTTTACAGCATCGGCTTCGGGCAGTACCTCGCGACGCTCGTACCGATGCCGGCGTTCCTCTTTCTCAACGAGGTGCAGGTCGGCGCGCTCGTCGCCGGGGCCGTCTTCGTGGGCGTCAACTACATCGGTGCCAAGGAGACCGGCGGCGTGCAGACGGTCATCGTCACCGTCCTGTTGGCGATTCTGGCCCTGTTCGCGGTCCAGGGCTGGCTGTCGTTCGACTTCGCAACGCTCGTCGGTGACGGCGGTATCGCGCCGTTCGGCTACGGTGCCATCCTGCCGGGGACGGCGCTCGTGTTCGTCTCGTTTCTCGGCTACGCGAAGATTGCGACCGTCGCCGAGGAGCTGAAGAACCCCGGTCGGAACCTCCCGCTGGCGGTTATCGGGAGCGTCGCCATCGTCACCGTTCTCTACGCGATTCTCGTGAGCATCATGCTCGGCGTGGTGCCGTGGCCGGACCTGAGCCAGAGCGCGCCGCTGACGCAGGCGACGCAACTCGCGTTCCCCGGCGGGCTGGCCGGCCTCGCCGTCACCGTCGTGACGCTGGGCGCGCTCCTCGCGACCGCCTCCAGCGCGAACGCGTCGATTCTGGCGTCGGCCCGAATCAACTTCGCGATGGGTCGGGACCGAATCGTCACCAACTGGCTCAACGAGATTCACCCGAACTACGCGACGCCCTACCGGTCGATTCTCGTCACGGGTGCCGTCATCATCCTCTTCATCGCGGCGCTCGGCCGAGACATCGAGGTGTTGGCAAAAGCCGCGAGCGTGCTCCACCTCGTCGTCTACGCGCTCATGAACGCGGCGCTCATCGTCTTCCGGGAGACGGACCCGGAGTACGACCCGGCGTTCACCGTGCCGCTGTACCCGGTTACGCCGCTCGTCGGCATGGCGCTCTCGCTCGGACTGCTGGCGTTCGTCGGCGGGGAAGAACTCCTGCTTTCGGGGCTGTTCGTCGTCGGTGCCGTGGTCTGGTACTTCGTGTACGCACGCAACAACGCCGACAGACAGGGGCTTCTCGGTCGGCACATCCTCTCTCGGGGCGACGAGCTACCGGCCTCGGTCGTCGACGCCGCGGCGACGGTCGCGCCGAACGGGTCGGGTCGCATCGACGACGCGCCCGCGACGACGACGATGGTCGCGGTTTCGAACCCCCGAACCGAGCGGGCGCTCGTGACGCTCGCGGCCGCGCTCGCGAAGTTCGACGGCGGGCGGGTCCTCGCGACCCACGTCATTCAGGTCCCGGACCAGACCTCGCTGGCGGCCGCCGCCGACCAACGCGACCGCATCTCGAAGACGTCCGAGCGGCTCATGGCCGACGCGCGAGCCGACGTCGAACAGCTGGACGTGCCGGTCGATACGCGGACGATTCTCTCCCACGAGGGGCTCGCGGAGGTGTTCGACGCGGCGCGCCAACACGGCGTCGACAGGCTGGTCATGGGCCACAGCGGCGCGAAACTCGCCGGCGGGCGAGTCGAAGGCGCGCTCGACGAACTGACGCACGACCTCCCGTGCGACGTGGTCGTCCTCGACGGGGAGGAGTTCGACCCGAGCGAGGTGCTGCTTCCGACGGCGGGCGGGCACTCGTCGGACCTCTCCGCGGAGGTCGCACGAGCGCTGCAAGCGACGACCGACGCGCACATCTCGGTGCTGCACGTCGCTGACGAGGTCGCGGCCGGCCGGGAGTTCCTCGAACAGTGGGTCGCGGAACACGACCTAAACGGAGTGGAGCAACTGGTCGAGACGGGCGACGTGGAGACCGTCATCGGCGAGGCGGCGGCGGACAAGTCGCTGGTCCTCGTCGGCGCGACGGAGGCCGGCCTGCTGTCCCGACTCGTCGGCGGGTCGCTGGTGCTGTCCGTGCTCGACGACCTCGATACGACCGTGTTGCTGGCCGAGCGCCCCCGGCGACGGTCGCTCCGAGAGCGGCTGTTCGGCTAACCCGCGAGTTCGTCGAACAGCGCCGAAACGCGCCCCTCGATGTCGTCGCGAATCGCCCGGACCGCATCGAGGTCCCGGCCGTCCGGGTCGTCGAGGTCCCAGTCGCGGGCGTCGCCGCGCCACGTCATGGGACAGATGCCCTCGGCCGAACAGCCCATCGTGACGACGATATCCACGTTCATAATCTCGTCCTGCTCGATTGCGCGCGGCGTCTCGTCGGCGAGGTCGAAGTCCTTCTCGCGCATGACCGCGACGACCTCGTCGTGGACGCGGTCGGCGGGGTCGGTGCCGCCGGTGACGACCTCGATGCGGTCGACGACGCCGCGGTCGGCGCGCTCCCGGCGGGCGAAGGCCGTCGCCATCTGGCTCCGACCGGCGTTCTGGACGCAGACGAAGGCGACGCGGGTCGGCGTCGCGTCGGTGTCGGCGTCAACATCGACATCGGCGGCGTCGGTCATCGCTCGGCACCTCGTCGGCGGGCGGCTGGGTTCGTCTCGTCGTTCCCCATGGGCGGGAGTTACACAATCAGCTATTTGAGTGCTTTGAAGCCCTAGACCCTCGAAATCGACGGGTTAGATATGTACGAAAATAGTGACAACAACACCCATGGGGAGCCGGGGGAGCGGTGGGGTGCTCGCGGGGGCGCGCACGCGGGAGAGCGTGCGAACATCATATTGCGGTGAGTCCAAATCAGGAGTATTTTTAAGACCGCTGTCGTACGACGGCACATATGTTCAAGGCCATCGTGAGCGCCGCGACGCTCCGGGACGCGCTCGACTCCGTGAGCGTCCTCGTCGACGAGTGTAAGATTCGACTCAACGAGGAGAGTCTCTCCATCCGCGCCGTCGACCCCGCGAACGTCGGCATGGTGGACCTCACGCTCGACGCGGCGGCGTTCGAATCCTACGAAGCCGACGGCGGCGTCATCGGCGTCAACCTCTCTCGCCTCGAAGAGGTCGCCGGGATGGCGGGCTCGGGCGACCTCATCCACCTCACGCTCGACGAGGAGACGCGCAAGCTCAACATCCGCATCGACGGGCTGTCGTACACGCTCGCGCTCATCGACCCCGACTCGATTCGCCAGGAGCCCGACATTCCGGACCTCGACCTCGCGGCGAACATCGTCCTCGAAGGGACGCACCTCGACCGCGGTATCAAGGCGGCCGACATGGTTTCGGACCACATCCGCCTCCGCGTCGACGGCGCGGAAGAGACGTTCCACATCGAGGCCGAGGGCGACACCGACGACGTGGACCTGTCGCTTCCCCCGGCGGACCTCATCAGCATCGAGGCCGGCGCGGCCGACTCGCTGTTCTCGCTCGATTATCTCAAAGACATGAACAAGGCGATTCCGACCGACGCCGAGGTCACCGTCGAACTCGGCGAGGAGTTCCCGGTCAAGCTTCACTACCAAATCGCAGAAGGGATGGGCACCATCACGTACATGCTCGCCCCGCGCATCCAGAGCGACTGAGCGGACGTTTCGGCGGCCGCGTCGTTGTCCGACCGCTCGAGCCGTCCCATCCGTTTCTCTCGCTTCTCACCGGTCAGCGACCGCGCCGGCCGCCTCGCCTCGACGCCACCGTGTCTCGGTCGCGAGGGCGCGGCGCGTTTCCCGCGGCTCCTCGGGGGCCTCGGCGTCGAAAGGCACGGCGGACTCGGGGGCACTCACGACACCACAGCCGCGCGAGAAGCGCCTAACGGTTGCGCCGAGTCGGCGGGAGAATCGACGGGTAGGTCGGGGTCGGCGCTCAGGAGCGGTAGCGGTCGATGACGCGCTTGGCCGAGACGGCCTTTTCCTTCCAGCCGTAGCCCGCCTCGTAGACGTGGCGCTTCTTCTCGACGAGTTCGGCGGGCGTCGCCTCCTCGAAGCCGCCGCGGTCCCACGCGCCGGTGTCGCGGAGCCAGTTGACGACGTTCTCGCGCGTCTCGGGCCACGACAGGCCGACCATCTCGTACCACGCTATCATGGCGAAGACGGCGTTGTCGTGACAGCCGGGGACGCTCCCGTACCGGTGGAGCGTCCGCATCGGCTCCCGGGTCGGCTCCGAGACCTCCTCTCTGAACTCCTCGGCGGTGAGCAGTCGGAGGACGCCCGTGTTCGCTTCCGACACCCGCTCGTCGCGCTTGAGTCGGCGGAGCGCGGCCTGTTGGAGCGGCCCCCACTCGCCCGGCGCTTCGCGGCGAAGCGTCTCCTCGTCGCACGGGCCGCCCGCGAGGACGGAGACGATGTCGACGTAAGCCCGCTCGACTTCGACCCACGGCGTCCCCTCGAAGCGACAGTCGGCGTCGTGGAGACTGGTCGTGGCGCGGCAGTCCGGACACGGGTAGTCGAAGTGCGGCACATGAGAGCCTGAGGAAGCGGTCGGTAATAGGTTGTGTGATGCGCCGTCGTCGCGGGCGGCACCCGCCGCGAGAACCGACCGCGGGGATGGGCCGCACGGCCCACGGCCGCCACCGCCGAATCCGTCGCGTTTATCGGTGGGCACCCGGAACGTGGCGGTATGCGGATGCGCCCGCTCCACGCCCGATACCCGTTTTTCGCCGCGGCCAGAGAGGCGGTCGAATCGGCGGACGTCGCCATCGCGACGCTCGTCGCAGAGGACGCCCCGGCCGTCGAGCGTGGCGTCGAGCGCGTCGAACGCGCCCTCATGGAGGGCACCGTCGAACCCGACCCCGACGAGGCCTACCCGTGGGAGACCAAGACGGAACTGCTTTCCTACCCCATCTCCCGTATCATCGTCTCGCTCGTCGAGACGCCCGCGGCGGTGGACAAGTACGCCCGCGCCGAGGCCGACACGGCCTACGAGCGCATGCTCGCCGACTTCGACGCCGGCGACGACGACGTCCACGGCGAGGCCCGCGCGAGTCTCGACGACTTCCTCCGCGAGTTCGACCTCGACGGCGCGGTGCGGGCCGAGTCGAACCGGACCCGCAACAGCCGCCGCGCGCCCGACCACTACTGGGTCGACGTGGGGCCGTATCTCACCTACTCCGACACCGACTGGGGCGCCGACTGGCGACTCGTCAACCGCTCGCTGGCCGGCGGCGCGGTCCGCGTCACCCGCGAAGAACTCTCGGAACTGCTCCGCGAGGCGGTCCGCCGCCGGGTCGCAGAGGGGCTTCCCTTCGCCGTCCGCGGCAGCGACGCGGGCGACCGCCTCGCCGACGCGCTCAAACCCCACGTCGAGCGCCTGCGGAACCTGCTTTCGGACCGCGGCGCGGTCAACGCCGTCTACGTCGACGCGGTGGACCCCGACCACTTCCCGCCCTGCGTCGAGGCGCTGTTGGCGCGGGCGCAGGACGGCGAGTCGCTCCCGAACGAGGCGGCGTTCGCGCTCGCGGCGTTCCTCGTCGGCGTCGGTCTCGAACCCGAGGAAGTCGGCGGCGTCGTCGGCGACGCGAACGCCGAGGAGCTCCAAAAGCGGGCGACCGTCCTCGCGGACTCCAGCGGGTCGCAGTACGCGCCGCCGACCTGCGAGACGATGCAGGCGTACGACCTCTGTGTGAACCGCGACGACCGCTGTGACACCATCAAGCACCCGATGAACTACTTCGAGACGGCGACGAACGACGCGGACGCGGCCGCCGCGGACCCCGCGGACGAAGCCGCCGACTAACCGGACCACGAGAGACGGTTCTGCGAGCCGTCAGCCGACTGACGAGCGCCGCCGCTGCGTGTCGAGCGCCCCGCGACGGCGAACCCGTCGTCGAAACCGACCAGCCGGGTTAGGAAGAACGCGACAGCCAAACGCCGATACCAGCCATCACGAGCACGAACGCCGTGATAGCGCCGACGAGTGCGAGCCCGCCGGTGGAGACGAGTCCACTCTGGTTGTAGGTCGCACCGATGCCGACGATGAGGGCGATAAACACCCCGACCGCGACGATGGAGACGGCAATCTTCCGCCGCATCTCCGCTTCGATAGCCATGCGACGACGTATCCGCGGCCGTTCTAAAAGGTCTTCGATGGGCGGATGCCCGACGAGAGCCACTCACGCGGCCGATTTTCCACGCGAAACGAGGGTTTAGGTCGTTCGAGAACCTACATTCGGGTGACGGAAACCGACCCCCAACAGCCGCTGGTACGGTCGGAATCCCGCACCACCATGACGCACATCGCACACACACCCGCGTCGACTCGCCGCCCGGTGCGCCGCAAGACAACGCTCCCGTCCGACGGACTGGTCGGGCGCGCCCGCCGCGCCCGCGTCGAGCCGATGGCCGTCCGGCCGCTCCGCGACGGGCGCTACGTCGTCGAAACCGACGGCGGCACCTACGTCGTCGACGTGGAGGCGCGAACCTGCACCTGCCCCGACAACGCCATCCGGCACGCCCGCTGTAAGCACCTCCGCCGGGTCGCCATCGAAATTACCCGCGGCGAGGTCCCGCCGCCGGACCGCCGGCGCGCCACCTGCGCCGTCTGCGGCGACGAGACGTTCGTCCCGATGGACGCGACGGGGCCGCAGCTCTGCCGCGACCACGAACACCGCGCCGGCGACCTCGTCCGCGACCGCGAGAGCGGGGGCCTCCTCGTCGTCACCCGGGCGCTCGGCACCCGAGCCGACGAGACGCCGACGGAGACGGGGAAACTCGTCGCCGCGTTCGAGAGCAACCGCGACTACGGCGGCCACGAACCGACGTTCGAGGCGGTCTATCTCGACTCGCTGCCGGTGAACGCCGGTCTTTCCGACCTCGGTGAACTGCACGCCTACCGGTTCCCCGCCTCGCGGCTCAGCCGCGTCGAGCGCGGCTTCGTGGGCGCGAACTCGCTCGGCGAGCGACTCGCTCGGGCGTGAGCGAGCGGGGAGAACGAGACGCCGCGTCGCGACCTCAGTCGCCGCCGAGTTTGGTCTGCGTCGGGCCGCCGGTGAACGATTCGAAATCCTCACCTTCCGCCAGCGCCGTCTCTTTTTTCACGCGGTAGTTCCCGCCATCGGTCACGTAGAGTTCGCTGGGATGAAAGAAGTACCAGTCCTCGCGGTCGAATCGGACGGCGATGCGGGCCTTCGCGCCGAAGTTCCGCGAGAAGTAGACGAGCGCTTCGACCTCCTCGCCGCTCAGGTAGATGGGGCGGCCGCTGGAGGCCTTCGCCTCGATGGCGTAGAACACCTCGCCGTTGCCCGCGAGCACGTCGGGGAGTTCGCGCGTCGTCGCGCTCCCGGAGGCGGGCGCGCGCATGACCGCGAACCCGGCCTCGTCGAGAGCGTTGACGAGTTCGCGCTCGCGTCGGTCCCCCTTTCTGTTCGAAGACATGGTCGGGAGTCGGCCGCGGGCGGTGATAAATGGGGCGACCGGCGTCCGAGAGCGCAGACGAGATGCGCGGCGTCACTCGAAAAGCGGGACGGCGTCCCCCCACAGCGCCCGGAACTGGCGGTCGAACTCGTCGACGACGCCCGCGTCCGTCACCACGACGACGCCGAGGCGGTCGGCGGCGGACTGCGGGTGCGGAATGTCGACCGACGCGACCGATTCGTCGACGACATCGAACGAGACCGGTAGGTGCGGCAGGACGCCGATTCGAACCGTCTGCGGCTTCGACGCCACGAGGTC
The DNA here is from genome assembly GCF_000336975.1 of Haloferax sp. ATCC BAA-644. Taxonomy (NCBI): domain Archaea; kingdom Methanobacteriati; phylum Methanobacteriota; class Halobacteria; order Halobacteriales; family Haloferacaceae; genus Haloferax; species Haloferax sp. ATCC BAA-644. Next base: position 25,708 of record NZ_AOLF01000032.1, on the reverse strand, counting down.
CGGAAACTCGTCGGGGAGCGAGTCGAGCACGGGGTCGCTGAGGAGCAGCCATACGTCGAGGTCGTCGCGAGCGCCCTCGAAGAACGCGTCGAACTCGGTTCTGAGCGTCTCCCACGGGGCCCGCTCGTACGGCGGGCCGACCGCGGCCGAGACGGATTCCGTCGCCGCCCGGACGTGTTCGTGCATCGCCGTCCGCATCTCGTCGCCGCCGAGGCGGCCGAGCCAGACGCTCCCGTCGGCCGGCGGCGTCGGCAGGAGGTTCGACCGGACCGCGTCGGCCACGTCGCGGTATCGCGTCCACTCCTCGCGCAGTTCCGCCGCGCGCTCGGCCAGCAGTCGCTCGACCGCCGCGCCCGGGTCGACGGCGACGTACCGCGTCGGCTGGGTCGACTGCGCGCGGACCAGTCGGCGCGACCGGAGCCCGTTGAGCACGTCGTAGACCCGGCCGTTCGGGACGCCGCTCGCGTCCGAGACGGTCGCGGCCGTCGCGGCTCCCGTGACGAGGAGCGTCCGATACACCTTCTCCTCGTAGGTCGACAGGCCGAGTTCCCCGAGTTCGGTCATGGTCGGGACTCTCTCGCCCACGAGTTAGTAGTTTGATATTTCTTGTTCGGCGGCGAGCAACGGACCGCAAGTGGCGGGCGATTGCAGAACGCTCATTCGGGTCGTGGCGGGACCGACGGGCATGAACCCGTACGCGTTACTCGCCGGCGCAATCGCGTCGGAACTCGTCGGAACGACCGCGCTCAAACTGTCCGCGGGGTTTTCGAAGCCCGTGCCGAGCCTCGGCGTGGTGGTCGGCTACGGCCTCGCGTTCTACCTCGTCTCGCTGACGCTGGAAGAACTCCCCATCGGCGTGGTGTACGGGACGTGGGCCGCGCTGGGCATCGTCGGCGTCGCGGCCATCGGCGTCGTCGTGTTCGACGAACCGGTCGACCTGACGGGCGTCGTCGGCCTGCTTCTCATCCTCGCCGGAATCTACTGCGTCAACGTCCTCTCGGAGATGGCCGCGCACTAACGCCGGCGGGTGGGCCGAACGCGGTCGCTGACGGGAGGCAGCTGTGAGAAACGAGAGAGAGAGAGAGCGTGGGCGCGGTCGCTTACGTCCCGTGGGCCCAGCTACCCATGTACTCGCGCTGCTCGTCGGTCATCGAGTCGAACTCGATGCCCTCGGCTTCGAGTTTGATTTCAGCGACTTCGCGGTCCAGTTCGTCGGGCACGTCGTGGACGCCGGCGTCGTAGTCCTCGCCGTTTTCGACGAGTTCGCGGACGACGACGGCCTGCACGCCGAACGACTGGTCCATGACCTCGACCGGGTGGCCGAGCGCGATGGGCGACGCGAGGTTGACGAGGCGGCCCTCGGCGAGGACGTTCAGGCGGCGGCCGTCCTCGAGTTCGTAGGCGTCGACGCCGTCGCGGGCCTCGTACTCGTCGACCGCGAGGTCAGACAGCGCGTCGAGGTCGATTTCGATGTCGAAGTGGCCGGCGTTGGCGAGGAGGACGCCGTCTCTCATGTTCTCGAAGTCCTCGCGGGTGATGACGTCGCGGTTGCCGGTGGTCGTGATGAACACGTCACCGACCTTCGCGGCCTCCTCCATCGGCATCACGTCGTAGCCCTCCATGTGGGCTTCGAGCGCGCGGCGGGGGTCGACCTCGGTGACGATGACGTTCGCGTTCTGGCCGGCGGCCTTCTTGGCGACGCCCTTGCCGCAGTAGCCGTAGCCGCCGACGACGACGTTCTTGCCGGCGTACGAGAGGTTCGTCGTCATGGCGATGGTGGCCAACGACGACTCGCCCGTGCCGTGGACGTTGTCGAACAGGCGCTTCATCGGCGTGTCGTTGACGGCGAAGACGGGGTAGTTCAGTTCGCCGTCCTCGTCCATCGCGCGGAGGCGGTGGACGCCGGTCGTGGTCTCCTCGGCCCCGCCGACGATGGTGTCGATGAGTTCGGGGTACTCCTCGTGGATGGTAAAGACCATGTCCATGCCGTCGTCGACCGTGACGGTCGGCTCGTGGGCGATGACGGCGTCGATGGCCGCGTAGTAGTCCTCCTCGTCGACGCCGCGGACGGCGTAGGAGGTGATGTCGTCGTTGGCGTCGAGCGCCGCCGACACGTCGTCGTGGGTCGAAAGCGGGTTGCAGCCGGTGATGGCGACTTCCGCGCCGCCGAGCGCCAGCAGTTCCACGAGGTTCGCCGTCTTCGCCTCGACGTGCATCGCCATGCCGACGACCTCGCCGGCGAGCGGCTGTTCCGACTCGAACTGCTCGCGGAGTTCCTGCAGGATGGGCATGTGCTGGAGCGCCCAGTCCATCTTGCGTCGTCCCTCGGTCCGGGCGGCCTCGACATCGTCGAGGTGCTCGGAGACGGGAGCGTAGTGTTCGCTCATACCCGTGGGTTCGGAGAGGGGTCCGAAAACCCTACCGAAGGCGGTCGCCGCCCCCCGAATCTACAAGTGTCAACCGTGAGATTGTACCGCCGAGGGCCGATGCTCGTCATAGATAACGGCAAGACGCTCGCCGAACAGGAGTTGTTCGCCCTGATGAGCGCCCCCGCGGTTCCGGACCTCTTGCGCGTCGCCGACGAGCCGCTGACGGTCAAGGAGCTGAGCTGTCGGGCCGACGTGCCGCTGTCGACGGCCTACCGGGAGGTCAAGCGGCTCCACGAGGCGTCGCTGTTCGAGAAGTCCATCATGGTGGACCACAGCGACGGCCGACACGTCGCGCAGTACCACCGGACGTTCGAGCGCATGGAGGTCAGCGTGACCGACGACGGACTGCGCATCGAGTTGGCCGGGTAGCGGGGTCGGAGGTCGGTGCGGCGGCGGAGGCGGCGGCAGAATCGGAGGCGGCGACAGAACCGGCGGCAGTGGGCCGGACGGGCGATTCAGACGCGCTCGCGGAGCGACGCGACCGCCTCGCGGGCGCGGGCCATCACGGCGTCCTCGTCGAGCGTCAGCACCTCGCGGTCCCGCATCAGCACCCGGCCGTCACAGACCGTGTGGCGAACGTCGGAGCCGCGGGCGGCGTACGCGAGGTGGCTCACGAGGTCGTTCGGGGGCGTGAGATGCGGCGCGTCGAGGTCGACGACGGCGAGGTCGGCCGCGCCGCCGACTTCGAGCGCGCCGCCGGGGAGGTCGACGGCGGCGGCGGAGCCGGCGGTCGCCATCCGTACCACGTCGGGGGCGGCGACGGCGCTGGCGTCCTCGGCGGCGAGTTTGCCGAGCATCGCGGCGTCGCGCATCTCGTCGAACATGTCGAGGTCGTTGTTCGAGGCCGCGCCGTCGGTGCCGAGGCCGACCGTGACGCCCGCGTCGAGCAGTTTCTGGACGGGGGCCATGCCGGAGGCGAGCTTCATGTTCGACGCCGGGCAGTGGACGACGCCGGTGCCCGCCTCGGCGAGCAGGTCGATTTCCGCGTCGTCGACGTGGACGCCGTGGGCGAGGAAGTCGTCGGCGGTGAGCATGCCGAGGTCCGTCGCGTACGACAGGGGGCGCTCGCCGCGCTCGTCGACGATGGGGTCGACCTCGTCGGTCGTCTCGTTGGCGTGGTAGTGGACCGGAATGCCCTCGTCGTGGGCGTCGGCGACGAACTCGCGGAGGTACTCCTCCGCGACCGTCGTCAGCGAGTGGGGCATCGCGGCGGTCCGAATCCGGCCGTCGGCCGCGCCGTCGAACTCGCGGGCCACGTCGAGGCTCTCGTCGATGTCGGCCCGCGCGTCCGCGTCGTCCTTCCCGAGCGTGACGACGCCGTGGCCGAGGCGGGCGCGGACGCCGGCCTCGTCGACCGCGGCGGCGATTTCGGGGACGTGGAAGTACATGTCCGCGAACGCGGTGGTCCCCGACTTAATCATCTCCACGAGACCGAGTTCCGCGCCGGCGCGCACGTCCTCGGGCGTGAGCGCGCCCTCGGCGGGCCAGATGTCCTCGCGGAGCCACGCGTCGAGCGGCTTGTCGTCGGCGTAGCCGCGCAGGAGCGTCATCGCCGCGTGGCAGTGGGCGTTCACCAGACCGGGCGTGACGAGACAGCCCGCGGCGTCGAGCGTCTCGTCGGCGTCGGCGTCGAGGTCCGCGCCGATGTCGAGGATGGTTCCCTCGTCTCGGTCCACGAGTACGTCCGCGTCCTCGACCGTCGCGTCGGGGCGGAGCACCTGTCCGCCCGCGATTCGGAGCGTGTTCATGTCGCTCGTTCGGGGCGGCGGGGTGGTGAATCCACCGTCTCGCGGCCGCGAGGCGTGGTCGTCGGGTTCGCCGGTGAGCGGGCCGAATACCGGCGGTAGTCCGATTCCCGAAAATCGAGAACGAGCACCCCCCCTTAGGTCCGAACCCCCAGTATCGGGGGACATGGAGCCCCCGTCGAACCTCGCGCTCGTTCCGGGGCACGTCCAAGGCAGTCCGTGGATGACCGCGGTCGTCGTTCTCGCGGGCGTCTCGTCGGTCACGCTGGCCGCGCTCGGCGTCGCCGTCTTCCTCCGGCGGCGGACGCGGTCGCACCTGCTCGTCGCGCTGGCGCTGTTGGCGTTCGCGTCGCGGGCGGCCGTCGCGGCGCTGACGCTCGGCGGCGTCCTCTCCGATTTCGACCACCATGTGGTCGAACACCTCTTGGACCTCGTGATGGCCGGCCTCGTCCTCGCGGCCATCTACTACGCCCGGAGCATCGAGCGCGAGGCGGGGGTCAACGACCCATGAGTGAGACACGAACCCGCGTCGCCGACCACATCAAGCACAACCCGGGAGTCCACTTCAACGAGCTCGTTCGCGCGCTCGACCTCGCTCCCGGCCAGGTACAACACCACGTCCGCAGACTGCTCTCCGACGAGACGGTCCGCCGCTCCGAGTTCTACGGACGGACGCACTACTTCCCCCCCGAGTTCGACGCGTGGGAGCGCGGCGCGCTCGCGCTCGTCCGCCGGGAGACCGCCCGCGACATCCTCGGCCACCTCCTCGAACACGGCGACGCCCGCCCCGACGACGTGGCCGACGACATCGGCGTCGCCCGCAGCACGCTGGAGTGGCACCTCGACCACCTCGTCGAACGCGACGTGGTCCGCAAGGAACGCGACCTGCACAACCGCGTGACGCTCGTCCTCACCCACCCCGAGCGGACGACCCGGCTGTTGGACGACGTGTCCCCGTCGCTCCCCGAGCGGTTCGTCGACCGGTTCGACCGCCTGCTCGACCACCTCGTCGAAGGATAACTTCGGGTCCGAAAAGCGGCGCCTCTACGCGCCCGTTTCGTCCGCCCCGGAGCCGTCTCGGAGCCGTTCGATGCGCGACGCCAGCGACGGCTCGAACGAGAGACGCGACCCCGCGCGGCCGGTGTCGACCTCGTCCGCGGTCGCGGCGAGCGCGTCGGCGACGGCCGCGCGTCCGACCCGCTGCGCCGCCGCCTCGTCGGCCCGGCAGACGAGCCGTTTGCTCGCGTACTCGCCGGTCACGAGCAGTATCACGCCGACTCCGGCGAAGACCAAGAACGACAGTGCGAACCCGAACGGCGGCCACGCGACGCCCAAGAAGACGAGCCCGGCCGCCGCGCCCACGGTGAACAGTCGAAGCTCGTAAACGGACCGAGCGACCCGTCCAGCGTCGACCGCGAGAAGCGCCGAAACCGTCTCGTCGTCGTAGCGGTCGAGCAGCGAGTCGGTGAGAAAGAGCGTCCGCCGACCGACCGGGCCGCGGACGAGGTGGTCCGAGCGGTGACCGCCGCCGTCGAGGAGGCGAATCCGAGCGACCGAGAGACCGGCGCGGTCGCACAGGCGGTCGAGTCGCTCGCGCGTCGCGTCATCGGGGGCCGCCGTCGTCTGCGAGACGCCCACGAGCGGTGCCGAAAAGACGTACGCGGCGGCTGCGAACGCGAGCAGGGTGAGCAGGCCGCTGGTCTCCAAGACCCGGAATTCGACGTGTAGCACGGTCACCACGCAGAGGACGAGCGCCGCGATGAAGAGCTGATAGCGGAACATCTTCGCGGCGGCCGTTCCCGCAGCTATATCGGCGTCTCGAACGCGCCTCGCCACGGGGAACGCGCCCAAGTACGAGACGGTCGCCACGACCGCGGCACCGACAGCCACGAGCGCCCAGCCGAAAATCGCCCACGGCCAGTCGGTCGGGAGACCGACGGAAGTGAGGACCGCCCGGTCGGCGTTCGTCCACCAGACGACGCCGACGAACAGGACGGCGGCGGAGAGCCAGTTGCTTCGCACTCGCTGTCTGAACCGCTGGGCCGACGAATCGCGGCGCTCGTGGAAGCCGGCGCTGACGCGGGACCAACCGGCCCCGAGGAGGGAGACGCCGACGAGCGCGCCGGCGAACGTAAGGGGAGCCATGAAATGACATTTCGAAGACGTATCAAAAACCGTTCCGGCTTGCGAAAGTCAATTACCTCCGGGACGTGACGGAGAGGTATGCGAATCGCCGTGCCCAACAAGGGCCGCCTGCACGAACCGACGATTGAAATCCTGGAGCGTGCGGGACTGCACCTCGACAACGGTGCCGAGCGCAAACTCTACGCCGGGACCGTCGACCCCGACGTGACCGTGCTGTTCGCCCGCGCCGCCGACATCCCCGAGTACGTCCGCGACGGGGCCGCCGAGGTCGGCATCACCGGTCTCGACCAGGTCCGCGAGTCCGGCCACGAACTCGAAGACCTGCTCGATTTGGAGTACGGCAACTGTCGGCTCGTCCTCGCCGCGCCCGAGGACGGCGACATCGAGACCGTCGACGACGTGTCGGGCAAGGTCGTCGCCACCGAATTCCCGCACATCGCGCGGACTTACTTCGAGGAGGCGGGCATCGACGCCGAAGTCGTCGAGGTCACGGGCGCGACCGAGCTGACGCCGCACGTCGAGATGGCCGACGCCATCATCGACATCACCTCGACCGGGACGACCCTGCGGGTGAACCGCCTCGCCGTCGTCGACGAGGTGCTGGCGTCGTCGGTTCGGCTGTTCGCCCGCCCCGACGTGGTCGACGACCCGAAGGTCCAGCAGTTGCTCATGGCGCTCGAATCCGTCCGCTCCGCGGAGGGCAAGCGCTACCTGATGATGAACGCGCCGCGCGAGAAACTCGACGAGGTGAAGGAGGTCATCCCCGGCCTCGGCGGCCCGACCGTGATGGACGTCGCCGGCGACTCGACCGTGGCCGTCCACGCCGTCGTGAACGAACGCGACGTGTTCGAGGTCGTCAGCGACCTGAAGAACGTCGGCGCGAGCGGTATCCTCGTCACCGAAATCGAGCGGTTAGTCGAGTAAGCGGCGCGCCGATTTTCACTGTTTCCAGCGCAGGTCCGGCACCGTGACCGACGGCTCGAACCCGAGGTCGCCGCGGCGCGCTCGGACGTACGCCGCGATGCAGACCGCGCCGAGGACGATTGCGCCGACGCCGAGCAGACCGGCCTCCGGGCCGAACGCGCCGCCGGTAATCACGTCGGGGCCGCGTGCCGTCGTCTCGACGAGCGACGTGCCGAAGTCGAGGCCGCTGACCGCGAAGCCGAAGACGCCGCCCTGCACGAAGTTCCACGAGATGTGGATGCCCGTCGGGATGGCGAGGTCGCCGGTGAGCGCGTAGCCGAGGCCGAGCATGACGCCCGCGAGCGTGATGCTCGTCGTGCTGGCGAACCCCGCGTTCGGGTTCGTGTAGTGGGCGACGCCGAACACCGCCGACGAGACTGCGAGGCCGCCGGCGACCGCTACGTCCGGGCTGAACCGCCAGCGAAGCCCCTCGGCGACATCGGTGAGGACGATTCCCCGAAGCAGGAGTTCCTCGGCGATGCCGACGACGACGAAGAACGCGAGGAGCGACCCGACGCCGAGCAGTCGGTCGACGCCGAGCGGGGCGGGAGAGACCGCAATCCAGCCGGCCGCGACGCCGACGACGAAGACGGCGGTCATCAGGCCCGTTCCGAGCGCGAGGCCGAATCCGAGGTCGACCGCCCACTCGCGGTCGAACCCGAGGCCGAGGTCCGCGACGGTCCGCCTATCGACGTACCGCGCGACGACGAGCGCGGCGAGACCGCTCGCGCCGACTGAGACGAGCGAGACGACGAGCGACACGAGGCGGCTCGACCCGTCGAGGCCGCCGAGCGCGGTCGAAAGCGAGAATCCGACCACCAGCGAGACGGCCACGAAGACGACGGGCGTCAAGAGCAGGCGAAACGGGGCGCGCGGCCGGCGTTCCGCGTCGTTCCAGAGGAGTCGGCGGGGAGACACGAACGGGGGTTCGGCGGCCTCGGGCAAGAAAGTACGGCGGGTGGCTCAGAATGGCGCGGTCAGCAGGATGGCGGAGAGGCCGAACAGGACGAGACCCAGAAGCACCGAGACGACGAAGTGGATGACGACCACGTACGCCGACAGGCGGTTCGACCGGCCGTAGAGGTACTTGACGAAGCCGAAGTCGAAGCCGATTGCGAGCGCGAGCGCGACGAAGGAGTTCCAGCCGAAGGAGGTGAAGACGACGGCGATGGCCGCCGGGACCGGGCCGACGGCGAACGCCTTTTTCAACTCCACGTCGCCGAGGACGTTCCGCGCGGCGATGTGGGCGGTGAGAGAGAGGAACAGCGCGAACAGCGCGAACGTTCCGGCGACGGCCGTGACCGGCGCACCGGCGGCCGTCTGCAAGGTGAGCGCGTCCATACCGGCCCGAAGGACGCGACTGACTTAGATTCGGTCGATTCGAGTCCCGGTTACGCGACGCAGTCGAGGTTCGGTGGGTTAGAACGACCCGTTCAGGAGGCCCAGTTCGGAGAGCCGCGAGATGATGACGTCGACCGCGGCTTCGGCGTCTGTCGGCTGTTTGCCGCCCGTGATGACGAGCTTGCCCGACCCGAAGAGGAGCGCGACGACGCTCGGTTCGTCGAGGCGATAGACGAGGCCGGGGAACTGCTCCGGCTCGTACTCGATGTTTTCGAGACCGAGCCCGATAGCGATGGCGTTGAGGTTCAGGTTCTCGCCGAGGTCCGCGCTCGTGACGATGTTCTGCACGGTGATTTCGGGGTCGTCGTCGACCGGAATCTGAAGCTCGCGGAGCTTGTCGAAGACGATTTCGAGGCTCTCGTGGACGTCATCGGTCGACTTCGCGCCGGTGCAGACGATTTTCCCGGACCGGAAGATGAGCGCCGCGGACTTCGGCTCCTGGGTGCGATAGACGAGTCCCGGAAACTGCTCGGGGTCGTAGTCGGCACCCTCGAGGTCCATCGCCACGCTCTGGAGGTCGAGCTCTTGGCCGATTCCCGTGGAGGCGACGACGTTTTCGATGTTGATTGTGTCCTTGGGGTCGGTCATACAACGATTTAAGTCACGTATTTAAGGGTTAAAAAGATTGGTGCGAGGGAATGACAGCTTACGCGCGGCGGTGAATAATCCGGGCGTTTCGAGCGGTGACGACCGCGCCGAGAACTGTCAGTGAAAGTGGAACTGCGAGTCGGGCGACCGCCGGCTTGAGCACCCAGTAGGCGGCGAAGAACAGCGCGACCGAGACGAGTTTCAGCACCGCAAACGAGCCGGGACCGGGGTCGCCGCCGGAGAGGCGCCGCACGATGGGGTTTCCTTCCTGCACACCCGCCGTCCTGACACCGAGGACGGTCGTGACGTAGTCTCCGAGCCCGTAGGTGAGTGCCGCCGCGCCCCAGAGGATGGCGTCGAGAGAGGTCATGCGAGTGGATTCGGAGCGCCCGATATAAGTCTCGCCGTCGTCGAGGTGTCAGGTTCAGCGGAGTCGCGGTCGGTCCGGGCCGGCCGACGCCCCCGCGGGCGCGACGACGACCGATACCCTCATTTCCGCGGCCCGTCAGGTCCGAGCGTGTACGGATTGGAACTCGCCGGCGAGGAAGACGCCTTCGCCGCCCGCGAGGCCGAGGCGGCCGCGACGGGCGTGACGGTCGTCGCCCCCGGCCTCGCCACCGCCCGCGGCGTCGACCCGGAGCGCGCGAGGCGACTCGCCTACACCCGGCGCGTCGTCGAACTGGTCGGTCGATGCGAACCCGATATCGAGGCCGCCCGCGCCGTCGTCGCGGCCGCGAACGTCGACCGCGAGGGGACCGTCGCCGTCCGCGCCCGCGACGTGCGAGGACTCACCGGTATCAGCACGACCGACGCCGAGCGCGAACTCGGGTCGGCGCTCGTCGGCCGCGGCTTCGGCGTCGATTTGGACGACCCCGACCACGAGCTACGGGTCTACTTCTCCGAGGGCGCCTGTCTCGTCGGCTGGACCGCCGTCGAGGCCGTCCGCGACTTCACCGACCGGAAACCGACCGACCGGCCGTTTTTCCAGCCGGGCAGCATGGCCCCCGTGGACGCCCGCGCCTTCGTCAACATGGCCGGCGCGGAGCCCGGTGCCCGAATTTTGGACCCGATGTGCGGCACCGGCGGCGTCCTCCTCGAAGCCGGCCTCGTCGGTGCCGACGTGGTCGGCGTCGACGCCCAAGCGAAGATGGTCGGCGGCGCGCGGGAGAACCTGCGCCACTACGTCGGCTCCGGCGACGTAATCCGCGGCGACGCCACCGCGCTCCCCCTCCGCGACGATTCGATGGACGGCGCGGTGTTCGACGCCCCCTACGGCCGGCAGTCGAAAATCGCCCGCCACTCGCTTGCGGACCTCGTCGGCGGGGCGCTGGCGGAGGTCCGCCGGGTCGCCCCCGGCTGCGTGATGGTTGCCGACCGGTCGTGGGCTGAGGCGGCCGAGGACGCCGGCTGGGAGGTCGAACGGGTGTTCGAGCGCCGAGTCCACCGGTCGCTGGTGCGGTACGTGCATCTGCTGCATCGGTAGTCGGAATCGGCGGCGGTGCGGCGACTCCGACACGGCCGCAGCCGAGACGGGTTTGTTCAACCGCGCGACAAGACTATGAGCGAGCGCGTCGAAGCGGAGGCATGTCGCGCACGGTTCGAGAGACCCTCGCCGAGGCGTACGACCCCGACCCGCGGGCGATGGCTATCGTCGCGATGGGGTCGTCGTTCCTGCTGGTGTCGCTCCTGTCGAATCCCGACGTGTCGAACCCGTCCTACCTGTTCGGTCTCGTGGCGGCGGTCCTCTCGCTCGTCGTCTCGGTCGCGGTGCTGGCCGTCGAGACGCGCCGGTAGCCGAGGCGACCGGAGATGACTGGAGGCGACTGAGACCGTTAGAGGACTTCCTTCTGCAGTGAGATTTCCCCGTCCGAGCCGACGCGCACCATCACGTACTCGTAGTCCTGAATCCGCCCGTCGTAGGCCACTTCGCCGTCGACGAGGAGTTCCACGTCGCAGGTCTCGGCGTCGGTCTGTCGGACGAGCGTCTCCGTCTCGCCGGGCGAGAGTTCGATGTCGCTCTCGCGGCACGCGGGGTTCAACACGACTTCGCCGGAGAAGCCACCGTCGACCCGGACGCGAACGAGCTCCGACCCCTCGCAGAACTCCGTCCGCCCGCAGTCGTCCGTGGTGGTCGCGGCCCGTCCGGATTCGGTCGACTCCGACTCGGAGGTGTTGGTTCCGCTCGTGGTCGTCGTCTCGGTCGAGGGTTCGTCGGGGCCCCCGAGACATCCCGAGAGGAGGGCGAGCGAGCCGAGAGACGCGAGGACTCGTCTTCGCTGCATGAAATGTAGTTTCTATGTCACAATAAATGTCTTGTGCCGGCGGGACAGCCCGGGGCGCTCGTCCGGCTATCGCCGCGCCAACACCGTCTCGCCCGCCCGCACCGACTCGCCTTTTTCGACGACCACGTCTTCGGAGCCGTATTCCGACGGCAACAGCACGTCCGCCCGCGAGCCGAAGTCGATGTGGCCGAGTTTCTGCCCGCGGGCGAGTTCGTCGCCGGGGGCGACGTACGAGTGAATCCGGCGGGCGAACGCGCCGGCGATGAGCGACACCCCGTGGTCGCCCTCGTCGGTGTCGAGTTCGATATCGACGCGCTCGTTGCGGTCGGAGTCCTTCGAGAACGCCGGTTTGTGCGCGCCGGGGCGGTGGGTGACGGTTCGGACCGAACCGGAGACGGGCGCGCGGTTGACGTGCACGTCGGTGACGTTCATGAACACGCCCACGCGGACGCGGCCGTCCTCGACGCGAATCACGGAGACGCGCCCGTCGGCGGGGGCGACGACGCCCGGTTCGTCGGGCGGCGAGCGCTCGGGGTCGCGGAAGAACCAGAGGACGAACGCGCCGACCGCGAGCAGCACGGCCCCGAGGGGCGGGAAGACGACCGCCGCGACTGCCGCGCCGAGGAACGCGGGGAGCGCGAACCGTTGGTAGCCGGGTGCGAACTGCATCTATGCCTCGCCGCGGACGTCCGCGCCCCAACTCGTGAGGAGGTGGGTGATGTGCAGTCGGTCGTCGATGCCCGTCGAGATGTCGAGGTCGACCTGCCCCGCGAGTTCGTGCAGACGGGCGAGTTCGCCGTCGGCGAAGCGCTCGGGCGTCGAGTCGGCGACGCGGAGGATGTCGCGGAGGAGCTCCTGCCCCTCGTAGCCCTCGTCGTCGAGGAGCGTCGTGAGGGTCTTGCGGGCGTCCTTGATGTCGCCCTCGCGGGCGTTGATGAGGAGCGTCTTCAGCTCGTCGTCGAAGCCCACGTCGCCGAGGGCGGCGTGGACCGTGGACATCGTAACCTCGTCGGCCTCGGTGGCCGTCCGCTGGGCCGAGAGGATGGCCTTGCGGACGTTCCCGTTGGAGGCGTCGGTGAGGAACTGGAGGCCGCCGTCGTCGTACTCGACGCCCTCGGCGTCGAGGATGTCGGCGAGGAGGGCTTCGAGGGTGTCGTCGTCGGGGGCGGGCATGGGAACCGGGAAACACCGCGACCGAATCGGCGGGATGAGCTTCGAGGGCTGGCGCGTGGTGATGACGAACTGCGTGGTCCGGTGGTGCTGTTCCATCACGCGGCGGAGCGCCTGCTGGAAGTCCTCGCGGATGGATTCGGCGTTGTCGAGGACGATGGTCTTGTACTCGCCTGACATCGGGGCGTAGCCGGCGGACTCCTTGAGCACGCGGTTTATCATGTCGCGTTTCGCCATGCGACTGCGACCGTCGAGGAACTGCTCGAACCGCGGGTCGGCGCGAATCTGCTTTTTCGTCCGGTTGAAGAAGTCCGCGACGTTGAGTTCGATGAGGTCGTTTTCGGGGTCCGAATGCGCCTCACGGGCCAGCGCGCGGACGGCGGCGGTCTTGCCGACGCCCGGCGGCCCCTGCACGACGAGGTTCATCGGTTCGTCCACGGCGCGTCGGAGGCGGTCGCGGACCTCCGGCTGTGGGAGGTCGTCGAGCCCCGGCGCGTGCGTCTCGGTCCACAGCGGCGCGTCCATTGGACTCCGGTAGCAGACGGTCGGGTAAGAATCGGTCGGTCCGGGGCGTCGGGCGGACTCGGCTTCTCGTGGGGCGAGCCCCGAGGCCGGGACGGATTCGACGCACGTTTAGTCCCGCCGGTATCATTCTGGAGCATGTCCATGCGCGCGACCTTCCTCGGGACCGGCGGGGCCGTCCCCACCACGGCGCGTGCGCCGAGCGCGTTCCTCGTGAACCGCGACGGCGAGCGCCTGTTGTTCGATTGCGGGGAGGGAACCCAACGCCAGATGATGCGCTACGGGACCGGGTTCGGCGTCAGCCACCTGTTCGTCACCCACCTCCACGGCGACCACATCCTCGGCATCCCCGGGCTGATTCAGACGCTCGACTTCAACGACCGCGACGCCTCGCTGGCCATCCACGGCCCGCCGGGGAGCAAACGCCACCTCGAAACACTCGTCCACGCCGGCGGCTATCAGCCCGGTTTCCACGTCTCCGTCCACGAGGTCCGCCCCGGCAACGTCGCCTACCGCGCCGACGACTACGAGGTCCGCGCGTTCGACACCGAACACCGGACCGCCTCGGTCGGCTACGCACTCGTCGAAGACGACCGCCCCGGGCGGTTCGACCGCGAGAAGGCCGAGGAACTCGGCGTTCCCGTCGGCCCGGCGTTCGGCCGCCTCCACGCCGGCGAGGACGTGGAACTCGAAGACGGAACCGTCGTGCGCTCCGAGCAGGTGGTCGGTGACCCCCGGCCCGGGCGAACCGTGGTCTACACCGGCGACACCCGGCCGCTCGACTCGACCGTCGAGGTCGCCCGCGACGCCGACCTGCTCGTCCACGACGCGACGTTCACCGACGAGGAGGCCGAGCGGGCGAAACAGACCGCGCACTCGACCGCCCGCGAGGCCGCCCGAATCGCCCGCGACGCCGACGTGCGGCGGTTCGCGCTGACGCACGTCTCCGCCCGGTACGCCGCCGACCCGAGCCCGCTTCTCGAACAGGCCCGCGAGGTGTACGACGGCGAGGCGTTCGTCGCCGAGGACGGCCAGAAACTGGAGGTCCCGTACGCCGACAGCGACGGCGGCGGGGCCGAGACCGGGGAGTAGTCCGGGGGCGCGGTACGCTTTTCTCCCGGCCGGGCGCATCCGTCGATGTGCCGCAGAACGCCTTCCACACCGTCGACGTGTTCGCCACGGCGAAGTACGCCGGGAACCAACTGGCTGTCTTCGAGGACGGGGACGCGCTCAGTTCCGACCAGATGGCCGCGCTCGCCAACGAGATGAACTACTCGGAGACGACGTTCATCGAGGGCGGGTCGCCCGACGACGGCTACGACGTTCGCATCTTCACGCCGGACGGGGAGATTCCGTTCGCCGGACACCCGACGCTCGGGACGGCCGCCGTCCTCCGCGACCACTTCGGCGCGGGCGACGAGGTGACGCTGAACCTCGGCGTCGGTCCGATTTCGGTCGAGGTCCGGACCGACGGCAGCGACAGCGAGCAGTACTGGATGACGCAGAACGCGCCGAGGTTCGGCGCGGAACTCGACCGCGAGACGCTCGCGGAGGTGCTGTCGCTCGACGCGAACGACTTCGACGCCGACTGGCCGATACAGGTCGTCTCGACCGGCCTCCCGGCGGTGATGGTGCCGCTCCGCGACCGCGACGCGCTCGCCCGGAGCGAGGTGTTTACCCCGGCGTACCGGTCGTTCTTCGACGACGTGGGCGTCGAGAACCTCTTTCTGTTCTGTCCGGACCCCCGCGACGACGCGAACGACTTCGCGGCGCGGATGTACGCGCCCGGCCACGGCGTCGCCGAGGACCCCGCGACCGGGAGCGCGAACGGCTGTTTCGCGGGCTATCTCGCCCGCCGTCGCTACTTCGGAGACGACGAAATCGAGGTCACGGTCGAGCAGGGCTACGAGATGGGCCGGCCGTCGCACCTCCACCTCGAAGCCGAGGACCGCGGCGACGAGGTGGCGGTCCGCGTCGGCGGGCGCGTCGAGTTCGTCTCGACGGGCAGGCTCATCTGAGCGGCCGCTGAACGGGCAATCGAGCCGAAAGACGGGGTCGGGTCAGTCGCGGTGGGCGTCGCAGACCGGGTTCTCGCCGTCGTCGAGGAGGACGACGGGAACCCCGAGGACGGCCCACTCGCGGACGTAGCGCCGGCGCGTCGTCGCGGGCGACCCGCACTCGACGCAGACGATGTCCGCGGACTCGACGGCCGACTCGATGATTCTCGTCCGCGGGCCGACGGTCGTCCGTGGGTACGCCGGCCGTTTGGACAGAAGCGCCACGAGCGCCGCGGCGACCGCGAGGCCGGCGACCGGCAGGACGAACCGGCCGACGCCGGAGCGCGCGAGGACGCCGACGATGACGAGCAACGCGACCGCGACGGCCAGTTCACGGAGGAGACGCATCGACGGCGTCAGGTGCTCGTCTCGTTTTCGGAGCCGGACGAAGATGACGAACTGGACGACGCGGAGCGAGCGTCCGACGACGAGCCGGTGGACGACGAGGACGAATCCGACGACGACGACGAGCCGTCGTTATCGAGCGACCGGACGAACTGCGGGTAGCCGCCGTCACCGACCGGGATGTAGACGGTGTCCGTCTCGTCGAGCTTCTCGATGTACTTCTGGGCCAGCACCTCGTCGGACAGCGACTGGGCGATGATGCGGTTGGCGTCGGCCTGCCCCTGGGCCTCGATGCGCTTGCGCTCGGCCTCCAGCTCCTCGACGGCGAGTTCGTCCTGCTTCTGCTGGCGGCGCTGTTCGGTGATTTCCTTCTGCTCGACCGCTTGGGCGTACTCGGCTGGGAGTTCGACGTTGCGGACCTGCACCGCTTCGAGGATGAGGCCGTCGTCGGCGAACTCCTCGGCGAGTTCCCGCTCGGCAGCGGCCTTCAACTGGGTCTGGCCCTCGCCGGTGTAGATGACGGTGACGGGGAGCCGACCGGCCTCGGTCCGGAGCACCGACCGAATCGACGGGCGAATCAGGCGCTCTTCGGCGGTGCCGAGCGTCCGGTAGTTGCGGTAGAACTCGACGGCCTGTCCGGCGTCGATGCGGTAGCGGACGGTCACGTCGATATCCGTCCGGAGACCGTCTTCGGTCAGGACGGTGATGGCGTCGTCGCCCCGTTTGTCACCTTCGCTCGTCGACGACGACATCGTGTACGACTGCGGTCGCACCGACAGCGACGAGGTCGACTGCGAGACGGGGTTGACGAAGTGCGCGCCGGGTTCGAAGACGGTGCCGGTGGTCGCGCCCCACTTCTTGACCACCTTGACGTTCCCCTCCTCGACGGGTTCCCACGCGAGGAGCCCGGCGATGGGGGCGGCGATAAGGAGGAGGGCGACGACACCGATGAGGGCGATGCGCGTCAGCGACCGGGAGGTCACCGACGGCGGGTCGGGGATGTCAGAACTCATCACTCTGTTTTCAAATAGCCGAGACTTGTTTGTTTCGTGTCAAACGTAGGTCGCGGCGGCGACTGTCCCCGGTGGTAGCGGCGTCAGTGGCCGAGTCGCGCAACCGCGACACCCGGCCGCGTCGGCACCCGCGACCGGCGTGGAGTATATATCCGGCGCGGCCCTAGTCGCCGTCGTGAACGACCGGACGAGTGCGCTCGACTCGGTCGTCTTCGGCGTCGACATCCAGAGCGGCGATATCCGCGGCGACTCGCCGTCGTACGCGCTGGTCGTGTTGGACACCCGAGACACCGAGTCAGACGAGGTCCGAATCGAACGAGACGTGGTCTCCTTCCGAAAGTTACGCCGCCTCATCGAGCGCGACGAACCGCGCGTCGTCGCCACGGACAACATGTACGAGTTGGCGACCGACAAGGACGATTTAGTCCGCTTCCTTCGGTGGCTTCCCCACGGGACGAAGTTGGTGCAAGTGACCGGCGCGGAGCGACCGGAACCCCTGTCGCGGGTCGCCTCGCGCCACGGCGTCCCCTACGGCAAAGACCCGATGAAGGAGGCCGAGGCCGCGGCGCGCCTCGCCCTCGGTAACGTCGGCTACGAGGTCGCCGCCTTCGAGAACACGACGACGGTGAAGGTCTCTCGCGGCCGCTCGACCGGCAAGGGCGGGTGGAGTCAGGACCGCTACACGCGCCGCATCCACGGGTCGGTCAAACAGCAGTCCCGCGAGGTCGAGTCCGCGCTGAAGGAGGCCAACCTCGACTACGAACGGGACGTGACCGAGAAGTACGGCGGCTACTCGCAGGCGCTTTTCACCGTCGAGGCGCGGCCCGAGGACATCCCCGTGTCCACCCACCGCTCGGGCGACACCCGCGTCGAAATCGAGCGCGAGCGACGCGACGGCATCGAGTTCGAACCGCTCGTGAAGCGCCGCGACCGCGTCATCGTCGGCATCGACCCCGGTACGACCACGGCCGTCGCCGTCGTCGGCCTCGACGGGCGCGTCCTCGACGTGCACTCGACGCGCACCGCCGACACCGCCGCCGTCATCGAGTGGCTCATCGAGCGCGGGCGGCCCAGCCTCGTCGCCGCCGACGTCCAGCCGATGCCCGAGACGGTCGAGAAGTTCCGCCGGAGCTTCGACGCCGCCGGCTGGGCCCCCGCCAGCGACATCCCCGTGGACGAAAAGCTCCACCGCACCCGCGACATCGACTACGAAAACGACCACGAGCGCGACGCCCTCGCCGCGGCGCTGTTCGCCTTCGACGACCACGAAGACCAGTTCGAGCGCATCTCCCGGAAGGTCCCCGCCGACGTGGACAGAGAGGAGGTCATCGCCCGCGTCCTCACCAGCGAGGAGTCGGTCGAGGCCGCCCTCCGCGAGATGGACGACGACGCCGACGACGGCGGCGACGACGTCGACGACGAATCCCACGAGGAGCCCGAACTCACGCCCGAAGAACGCGAGATTCGGGAGTTGCGGTCGCGGGTCGAGCGCCTCGAATCGCACGTCGAGGACCTGAAATCGACCATCGAGGAGAAAGACGAGACAATCGAGGAGTACAAAGAGGAACTGTCCGACGCCCGCCGCGAGGAGCGCCGCGAGGCCCGCGAGCGCCGAGAAGTCACCCGGCTCGAACGCGAGAACGGCCGGTTAGAGCGGACGGTCGAATCGCTCGAAGCCGACAAGGCGGAGCTCGCAGACAAGCTCGACCAGCTGAAGTCGCTGTGGAAGCTCGACCACTCGAACTTCGCGGACGTGAACACCGACGGCAGTTTGGTGCCGGTCAAAATCGTCGAGCAGTTCACCAACGGCGCGCTCGACCACACCGTCGAGGAGTACGGTATCGCCGCCGGCGACGTGGTCTACCTCCGCGACGCCAGCGGGGCGGGGCGGACGACCGCCGAGCGACTCGCCGAGTTCGACCCGCGGGTCGTCCTCCGGTCGGGCAACCTCTCGGAGGCCGCAGACGAGGTGCTGTTCGAGGCCGACGTGCCGGTCGCGCCCGCCGACGGCGTGACGATTCGGGAGATAGACGAACTCGCGGTGGCGAAGGAGTCCGAGGTCGAAGCCGCCATCGACGACTGGGAAGACCGGGCCGAGGAGCGACAGAAGGAACAGCGCGAGGAGATGGTGGACCAGATTATCTCCGAACACCGCGCCGAGAACCGGCGCGGATAGCGTCGGGAGTTCTCAGTCGGTCGCGTCGTGGCCGACGACGACGACCGCAACGAAGTACAGCGCCGCGCCGACGAGCGGGAGGAGGAAGGCGAGGACGGCCCAGAACGTCGCGTTTCGCCCCTTGAGCGTCGCGTCTTTGTGGACCCGGTACGGCAGGTAGACGTGAAACGCGAGGAAGTAGACGGCGAAGCCGAGGATGTACGGGAGGAGGTCGCCGCCGCGGACCGACGCCCACATGACCGCGAGCAGGCCGAAGACGACGAGGATGAGCGCGGCGAAGATGATGACGGGCGCACGCGTCGTGGTTCCTGAGTCGGACATCACCCGGAGTTGGGACCGGTGGATGTTGTCCGTTTCGCCCGCGAACGGCTTCCAGAAGTCATATCCCACATCACCGACACCGAACAGGTATGGACGCATACGACCTGATCACTCGGAACGCCTCCGAAGTGGTCACGGAGGACGAAGTGCGCGCGCTGGCCGACGACCCCGAGGGCAAGCGAGCGTACGTGGGCTACGAGCCCTCCGGCGTCCTCCACATCGGTCACATGCTCACCGCCAACAAGCTCATCGACCTCCAAGAGGCGGGCTTCGAGGTAGTCGTACTCCTCGCGGACGTACACGCCTACCTCAACGGCAAGGGCACCTTCGAGGAGATTCGCCAGACGGCCGAGCGGATGAAAGCGCAGTTCATCGCCTACGGCCTCGACGAGAGCCAGACGGAGTTCGTCCTCGGCTCGGAGTACCAGCTCGACGAGAGCTACGTCCTCGACCTGCACGCGCTCGAACTGGAGACGACGCTCTCGCGCGCCGAGCGCGCCATGGCCGAAATCAAAAGCGGCGACGGCGTCACCGTCGCGCAGGCGGTCTACCCCATCATGCAGGCGCTCGACATCGTCTACCTCGACGTGGACCTCGCCATCGGCGGGATGGAACAGCGCAAGGTCCACATGCTCGCCCGCGACACCCTGCCGAGCATCGGCGAGGAGTCGCCGACCTGCATGCACACGCCGCTCATCGCGGACCTCGGAACGGGCATCGGCAAGATGTCCTCCTCCGAGGGCGTCACCATCTCGATGGAGGACACCACCGAGGACATCGAGGACAAGGTCAACGGCGCGTTCTGCCCGCCGACGGCCGACCCCGAGCCGACCGACGAGGGCGAGGAGCGCGAGAACCCCGTCCTCCAGATTTTCGAGTACCACGTCTTCCCGCGCTTCCAGCGGGTCGTCGTCGAGCGCCCCGAGCAGTACGGCGGGAACCTCGACTACGACGACTACGAGACGCTGGAGGCCGACCTCGAATCCGGCGAACTCCACCCCGCCGACGCGAAGGGCGCGCTCGCGGACTACCTCGACGAACTCATCGAGCCGGGCCGCGCGAAGATAGCGGAGTAGTCGCCGCGCCTCGCCGGTAGGTCACCCTTCTTGACGATCCGCCGCTCGTCGCTCGCCGCCGCCCAAACCAATAGGGGCCCGCCGCACCGACGAGTCGGTATGCCCCGCCCTGCCGACGTTCTCGTTCATCGAAATCGCACTATCACGGACCGCAAGGAGCGCACGCTGACCGCGGACGTGTACTGCCCCGACTCGCCGGCGGCCGAGGTGGGCGGCCCGGCCGAGACGACCGAACCGGCCCGTCCGCTCGTCGTCTTCGTCTACGGCGGCGCGTGGGAGACCGGGTCGACCGGCCAGTTCGCCCGCTGGGCGCTCGACGCCGCCGACGAGGGGTTCGTCGCGGCCGAGGTGTCGTACCGACTCGGCCACGAAGCGCCGTTTCCCGCGCAAATCGAAGACGTGTGCGAGGGCATCGACTGGCTGACGGAGCGCGCCGACGAGTTCGGAATCGACACGGACGCCGTCGCCGTCGTCGGTCACTCCGCGGGGGCGCACCTCGCGTTACTGGCGGCGCTTTCGGACGGCGAGTTCGGTCGCCGGACCGACATCGACGCCGCGGTCGGCGTCTCCGGGGTCTACGACCTCCGAGCCGACGACCACGAGCGCGCCGGCGAGTCGCTGCCGCTGTTCGAGAACCGGCCGTCGGCCGCCGAGTTGCGCCGGTGTTCGCCGATTACCTACGTCGCTGACGGCACCGACGCCGATGCCGACGCGCCGCCGACGCTGTTGCTCCACGGGAGCGAGGACTCGGTCGTCGCACCGGACCAGAGCGCCCGGTTGGCGGACGCGCTCGAAGCGGCCGGAACACAGGTCGAGTACGACGCCGTCGACGCGGCCGACCACGTCTTCTTGCACTCGTCGTACCACTATCCCGCGGTGCGAAAACGGGTGTTCTCGTTCCTCCGCGAATCGCTGTGAGCCGAGGGCCGGAGTAAGGCCCGTCAGGCCATCCCGAACATCTTCATGACGCCCTCGGCGAGGCCGCCGGCGACGAGGCCGAGCCCGGCGACGACGAACGCGAGGCCCGCCGCGACGACGGGGGCCTGAGAGGCGACGATACCGATACCCACGAGCAGCGAGACGACGCCGGCAATGCCTTTCGTGCCGAGTTTGTCGAGCATACGAGACGGCGGGTCGGGACGGCCCTAAACGCGTCGTTCCGTCGGACGCTTCCTACCGGCCGAACGTCGGCGGATTTAACCATGCCCACGTCGAACGCTCGCGCATGAGCGACGACGAGAACGAGAGCCGCCGAGACCTTCGAATGCCGAACGACGACGAAGTGTTCGCCGTCGTGACGAACATGCTCGGGGCCAATCGTATTCGCGTCCGCTGTGCCGACGGCGTCGAGCGGACCGCTCGCATTCCCGGACGGATGCAGAAGCGTATCTGGATTCGAGAGGACGACGTGGTGCTCGTCGAGCCGTGGGACTGGCAGGACGAGAAAGCCGACGTGAGCTGGCGCTACGAGAAGTCCGAAGCCGACCAGCTCCGCCGCGAAGGCCACATCCAGTAACGCGCACGTCCGAGACGGCGCGCCGTTTGTTGTTTGTTCCCCGAAGACGCCGAACCCGGAGCCTGTGCCCTTTTCATCTCGCCTCTCGTAGCCCTAGTCCAATGACTGACGAGTTCGGCATGGTCGAACCCCAGGAGGGCGAGGCGTTCGGCGACGAGTGGGAGGAGATAGACGTCTCCGACGACGAGGCGGACCGCATCGCGCGCCGCAAGGACCGCGACTTCGACGAGTTCCGGATGCGGTTGAAAGACGCCGACCAGTTCAAAGTCGAGCAGTCGGTGTTCGACGACGCGACCTTCGCCGCCATCTACAAACTCGTCCAAGACGGGCACATCGACGCGTTCGGCGGGCCGATTTCGACGGGCAAGGAGGCCAACGTCTTCGAGGCGCTCGGCGGCGACGACGCGGACGTGGCGGTCAAGATATACCGCATCAACGCCTCCGACTTCCGGCACATGCGCGACTATCTCGAAGGCGACCCGCGCTTCGAGAACATCGGCCACGACAAGGGACAGGTCGTTCGCGCGTGGGTCAGAAAGGAGTTCGCCAACCTCGAACGCGCCCAGCGCGCCGGCGTCCGCGTGCCGAAACCCATCGCAGTCCAGCGGAACGTCCTCGTGATGGAGCTCGTCGGCGTCGTCGAGGACCGGGCGCGGCGGCTCTCGGAGGTGCGCGTCGAGAACCCGCAGACCGCCTACGAAGTGGTCCGCGAGTACATGCGCCGACTCCACCGCGCCGGCCTCGTCCACGGCGACCTCTCGGAGTACAACCTCATCATCCACGACGGCGAACTCGTCGTCATCGACCTCGGACAGGCCGTCACGGTCCACCACCCCAACGCCGAGGAGTTCCTCCGGCGGGACTGCCGCAACGTGGCCAACTTCTTCCGGCGGCAGGGGGCCGACGCCGACGGCGACTCGCTGTACGAGTTCGTCACGGCCGACGAGGGCGAAGACAGAGCGGAAGACGGAGTCGAGTGAGCCGCGCAGGGACACAGACCAGCCGCGAGACGGGTGTGCGACCGAGACACGCGGCGACCCGCCGAGCGAACGCTTAAACCACTCCGACGGGTATCGGGTGATATGCAGCACGTCAAGGTGCCGCAGGACCGTATCGGTGTTCTCATCGGCGAAGGTGGCTCGACGCTCCGAGAGATAGAGAGTCGCGCGGAAGTCCGACTCGACGTGGACTCGGAGAACGGCAGCGTCGCCATCGACAGCGTCGGCGACCCCGTGCTCGGCATGGTCGCCCCCGACGTGGTTCGAGCGGTCGGCCGCGGCTTCGCCCCGGAGGACGCGATGGCGCTCCTCGACGACGACATGATGATGTTCGAACTCATCGATATCGACCGGCACACCCGAAACAAAAACGACATGCGGCGACAGAAGGGCCGCCTCATCGGCGAGAACGGCCGCACCCGCGAGCTCATGGAGGAGCTGACGGGGGCCGACGTGGTCATCTACGGCTCGACGCTCGGCATCATCGGCCAGCCCGAGGAGGTCGAGGTCGTCCGCCGGGCCGTCGAGATGATTCTCGACGGTGCCCCCCACGGCGCGGTGTACTCCTTCCTCGAACGGAAGCACAACGAACTGACTCAGGGCTTCAACGTCCGACAGAACAACTGAGACGCCACCGCCGACGAGTCCACCCGACGCGACACGGCACTCGCCCGCATCGTCTTTTCACCGCACCCACTTCGGGACTGGCGAGACCGCCCGGCGAAAACCGCACATAAACCGCCGAAATCGACCGCCGTCGCCGGGTCTCGACCACCCCACCGTGTTGCGTTTTGGCATACCAATAACCGAAGCGTTTTTATAGAATCACAAACAATCAGGCGATGACTATGAGCCAGCGAATGCAGCAGGGTCAGCCCATGATCATTCTGGGCGAAGACTCCCAGCGCACATCCGGACAGGATGCGCAGTCGATGAACATCACGGCCGGGAAGGCCGTCGCAGAGGCCGTACGCACGACGCTCGGCCCCAAAGGGATGGACAAGATGCTCGTCGACTCCGGCGGGCAGGTCGTCGTCACGAACGACGGCGTCACTATCCTCAAGGAGATGGACATCGACCACCCCGCGGCCAACATGATCGTCGAAGTCTCCGAGACCCAAGAGGACGAGGTCGGAGACGGAACGACGACGGCCGTCATCAACGCCGGTGAACTCCTCGACCAGGCCGAGGACCTCCTCGACTCCGACGTTCACGCGACGACCATCGCGCAGGGCTACCGTCAGGCCGCCGAGAAGGCCAAGGAAGTCCTCGAAGACAACGCCATCGAAGTCACCGAGGACGACCGCGAGACCCTCCAGAAGATCGCCGCGACGGCGATGACCGGTAAGGGTGCGGAGTCCGCGAAGGACCTGCTCGCCGAACTCGTCGTCGACGCCGTGCTGGCCGTCAAGGACGAAGGCGGTATCGACACCGACAACGTCTCCATCGAGAAGGTCGTCGGCGGCACCATCGACAACTCCGAACTCGTCGAGGGCGTCATCGTCGACAAAGAGCGCGTCGACGAGAACATGCCCTACGCCGTCGAGGACGCGAACATCGCCATCCTCGACGACGCGCTGGAAGTCCGCGAGACCGAAATCGACGCGGAAGTCAACGTCACGGACCCCGACCAGCTTCAGCAGTTCCTCGACCAGGAAGAAAAGCAGCTGAAAGAGATGGTCGACCAGCTCGTCGAGGTCGGCGCCGACGCCGTCTTCGTCGGTGACGGCATCGACGACATGGCGCAGCACTACCTCGCCAAAGAGGGCATCCTCGCGGTCCGCCGCGCCAAGTCCTCCGACCTCAAGCGCCTCGCCCGCGCGACGGGCGGTCGCGTCGTCAGTAGCCTCGACGACATCGAGGCCGACGACCTCGGCTTCGCCGGCTCCGTCGGACAGAAGGACGTCGGCGGCGACGAGCGCATCTTCGTCGAGGACGTCGAGGACGCCAAGTCCGTCACGCTCATCCTCCGCGGCGGCACGGAACACGTCGTCGACGAGCTCGAGCGCGCCATCGAGGACTCCCTCGGCGTCGTCCGCACGACGCTCGAAGACGGCAAGGTCCTCCCCGGCGGCGGCGCTCCCGAGACGGAGCTCTCCCTGCAGCTCCGCGAGTTCGCTGACTCCGTCGGCGGCCGCGAGCAGCTCGCCGTCGAGGCGTTCGCCGAAGCGCTGGACATCATCCCGCGCACCCTCGCCGAGAACGCCGGTCTCGACCCCATCGACTCCCTCGTCGACCTGCGCTCGCGCCACGACGGCGGCGAGTTCGCAGCCGGCCTCGACGCCTACACGGGCGAGGTCATCGACATGGAAGAAGAGGGCGTCGTGGAGCCCCTCCGCGTCAAGACCCAGGCTATCGAGTCCGCGACCGAAGCCGCAGTCATGATTCTCCGCATCGACGACGTCATCGCGGCTGGCGACCTCTCCGGTGGCCAGACCGGCAGCGACGACGACGACGGCGGCGCGCCCGGCGGCATGGGCGGCGGCATGGGTGGCATGGGCGGTATGGGCGGCATGGGCGGCGCAATGTGAGCGCCCCAGTAGGCCACCACACACCCACACCCTGATTCGCATCGACTCGACTCGCTCGGCCAAATTCACGACGTTTTTTGCGGCTTTACACCCGTTAGCAGCTGCTTTGTCAACCCACGCGCCGGTTGGGATGCCGTTAATCGAGCGCCCGTGCCGCGCCGTCGGCTACCGCCCCGAGACGGCGGGCGTATCGACACTTGATTCGTGGCAGAAATTGACGAATTGCCATAAATTATCCGATGTGATTCGTGAAACGCCGGTAGTCCGCTCTATACTTATCTCCCGAGACAGCGAATCTCACATCGTATGTCCCCACCCGAGAGCCCGGCGACCAACGCCGACTCGGACGCGACCACGCCCGCGAATCGGCCGCCGTTTCTGGCCGTCGTCGCGCCCCGCATCTCCGAGGCGGCGGCGCTCGCGGGACCGC
>NZ_AOLF01000031.1:5558-135357 GCF_000336975.1 Haloferax sp. ATCC BAA-644 | reverse complement strand
TCCGCGACGCCGACCGCGTCCACGTCGTCGACGGCGGCGTCGTCGTGGAATCTGGCGCGCCAAGCGACCTCCTCGCAGCCCCCGGCGTCTACGCCCGACGCTACGGTGCCGAACTCGGCGCGAACTTCGCCGGTCCGGGAAAAGACGTCGATGACGAGTGACGGGCCGGCCGACGCTCGGCGCTCCGGTTCGCCCCAACGTTCACCACCGTTCCCGTGATAGCGGTACGTATGGGAGACAGGGCGTGTTACCGCGAGTTCTGTCCGGACTGCGACGCGCCGGTGACTATCGTCGACGACGAGTGCCCCGACTGCGGTCGGGAGTTGGCCGTTGTCTGAGACTCGACATCACTCGGACACCCGTGTGTCGATGTGGTGGACCGCGTGCGGGGAGAGATACCGGCCGCCCGGTACCTCGACCCAGCCGTTGGCGAGCACGCGGACCGGCCCCTCGTGGAGCACGGATTCCATCTCGGCGTCGCCGTAGACGACCGCGTCGTCTATCGTCTGTTCGAACCGTCCCCCGAACGGGGAGTCGGACGCGAAGGCCATACACGGGGCAACTGGACGACGCGTAATGAGAATAGGGGGGAGTCGCGGCGTTCACGACGACCCGGAATCGCCCGCCTCGGCGCGCCGGGCGAGGAAATCGACCAGCGCCGAGACCACGAGCAGGGCCGCGACGAGTTGGAGGCCGTGAGCGACGTTCAGTCCGAGCGACGCCGCGAGTCCGAACTGTTCGATGACGTAGAGCGTCGCGGCGACGACGCCCAGACACCCGAACAGGAGTCTCGCGAATCGGCCGTCGAGGCTCGTCACGAGATTGTAGGCGGCGACGCCGAAGACGACCGCCGCGGCGACGATGCCGAGAACGTCCATGCGGGGCGTATCGTGTCTCCCGACCAAGAAGATGTTGGATTTATAACTAAGCTGGCCCACACGTATCCGAGCGTGCGCCGATAGTCATCGGGGCAGAAGTAGTTCAGGGCTGTTGAGGGCGAACCCGCCGACGCCGTCGCTCGGCGGTCTGTCACAACGAAAAGAGCGCGACGGGATTNGATAGTCATCGGGGCAGAAGTAGTTCAGGGCTGTTGAGGGCGAACCCGCCGACGCCGTCGCTCGGCGGTCTGTCACAACGAAAAGAGCGCGACGGGATTGAGCAAACGCGAAGCGTTTGCGATGTCCGTCGCGCGAGCGAGGCCTCCGGCCGAGCGAGCGCGACGGGATTCGAACCCGCGACCATCGGATTAGAAGTCCGACGCTCTGTCCGACTGAGCTACGCGCCCTCGATGCCCACAAACCNGAGCGCGACGGGATTCGAACCCGCGACCATCGGATTAGAAGTCCGACGCTCTGTCCGACTGAGCTACGCGCCCTCGATGCCCACAAACCGTCCCTGCAAGAAAAACGAATCGGGTTCTCCCCGTCCCGACCTACCCGTCGAACCGGTACAGCGACGTGACCGCGGGGAGCCGGTTGAGCATCCAGATGCCGGCCGGGAGGCCGACGATGGTGAGCGTGAACAGCACCGCCACGTTCGCCCAGACCCAGCTCAGCCACCAGCCGACGAACACGAAGTAGACGGCGCGGACGACGACCGACCGCTGGCCGCGGCCCGAGTCGGGGTCGAGCCGGGTTTTCGGCTCCTTCAACGAGAGCACCGTCGGAACGAGGTTGATGAGCGCGACGCCGAGCGGGATGCCGATGACGGTCGCGTTCAGGAACCACGCGACGTTGACGACGGCGGGCGTCGCCCACCAGCCGACAAAGACGAACCAGAGGGCGCGGACGACGAACGAGCGCTGAGACATAAGCGTAGTACGCGGGGCGAGACGAAAAGCGACGGGGTCGGACCGGATGGGAAGAGAGAATCCGAAACCCGCCACCCGGGGCGACGTGAAGGGAGGCTTTAACAGCGCCAACGCGGTAACACCGGCTATGAGAGTCATCGGGACGGTCGGCCTGCCGGGAAGCGGCAAGGGCGAACTCGCCGAGGTGGCCCGCAACGCGGGCGTGCCCGTCGTGACGATGGGCGACGTCATCCGCGAGGAGTGTCGCGAGCGCGGCCTCGACCCCGCGACGGACCACGGGAAGATAGCGACCGCGCTCCGCGAGGAGGAGGGCGACGACGCCATCGCCGCGCGCTCGCTGCCGATGGTCGAAGACCACCTCGAATCGAACGACGTGGTGCTCGTCGACGGGCTTCGGTCGGGCATCGAACTCGACCGTTTCCGCGAGGCGTTCGGCGACGACTTCGTCCTCGTGAGCGTCGAAGCGCCGTTCGAGACGCGCGCCGAGCGCCTGCTCGACCGCGACCGCGACGACAGCGATACCGACGTGGAGGCGCTCAAAAAGCGCGAACGCCGCGAACTCGACTTCGGTATGGGCGACGCGATGGACCGCGCCGACGTGGTCATCCAGAACACCGGCACGCTGGCTGAGTACCGCGAAACCATCACGAAGCTGTTCGAAGAGGGACCGGAAGCGCTCGCGGAGGCCGACGCGTGAGCATGATTTACAGCGTCGACGTCCGCATCGAGGCCCCCGTCCGCGACACCGAGGTCACCGACCGCGTCGGCGACGCCGTCGAGAACATCTTCCCCGGCGTCGAACTCGACCACGAACCCGGACAGCTCGTCGGCAAAACCCACGAGCTGGAGCGCTTCTCCGAACGCCTCCACGAGCAGGCCATCCTCGACACCGCCCGCCGCGAGTTCGCGAAGCGCCGCGACGACGACGGCTTCTCGTTCGCGCTGAAAAAGCAGGCCGCGTTCAAGGGCGTCGTCAACTTCTCCGTCGGTAACCCCGACGAACTCGGAGACATCGACGTGCACGTGACCGTCCGCGACCCCTCCGTCGACGAGGTCATCGACTACATCGCGCCGCCGACCGAAGAGGGGCGACCGGTCGACCCGAACGACCGCTAACCCGAAACCGAAACCGAAACCGAAACCGAAACCGAAACCGAAACCGAGACTGAGACGCCGTTTTCGCCACTCAGGCGACCAACAGCGCCACCGCGACGGCGATGAAGACGATTTTCAGCCCCGTGTTGACGGCGATGACTTTGGACCCGAACTCGGGGCTCCAGATGCCGTACTGGAAGGGAATCGACCGCTTGAACGTCGAGACGGCGAAGGAGATGATACCCCCGATGAGCATCGTCGCCACGGCCTGTCTCGGCGTGAACGTCTCGCCGATGGCGGGCGCGATGGTCGCCGCGCCGGTCGTCGTGTCGAACGCGAAGGCGACGACGACGGGGACGGCCGCGCCCGGCAGGCCGACGAGGTTCGTCAGCGGACTGGCGAGCGCCGCGAACGATTCGAGGTCGGTCGTCCGAAGCAGGAGTGTGACGGCCACGTAGACGACGGCGAGTCGCGGGACGATGCGTCGAAGCTTCTGCCACGTGCTCCGAGCGGCGTCTTCGAGCATCTCTCGGAGGGAGTCGTCGCTCTCGGCCGCGTCGCCGGAGTCGCCCGGGTCGGCGGCCGAATCGACCGCATCGACCGCGCCGCCCGAGCCGTCGGTCTCGGTGACCGCGACCGGGGTCGTGTTCCGGTCCGAGAGGAGCACCGCGCCGGCGACGACGCCGGTCGCGGTGATGGCGAGCGCGATGGCCGCCCGCGCGCCGACGTACATGAAGCCGACCTCGCGGCCGAGGATGGGGATGAGCACCGGCCAGTAGAACGTGAAGATGTGCTGGACGAAGCCGAAGAACGTGTTGATGGTGACGGCGACGAGGGTCGCCCGGTCGTCGAGGACGCCCGATTCGCGGAACTCCGCGAGCATCCCGTAGCCCGCCGTCGTCGAGGCGGCGGTGGTGACGATGGCCGTCCCCACCTCGTCGGGGAGGTTCGCGGGACTCGTCAGATACCGCGAGAGGCCGGCGATGCGCTCGACGAGGCCGAAGGCGACGACGAGGTTCGCGGCGAAGACGCCCACGGCGATGTAGGCGGCGATGCGCGCGACTCGCGGGAGCACCTCGAACAGCACCGGGAGGACGGCCGACGGCTGCACGACCGACGGTCGGTGCCGAGCGAACTAATCGGCGTCGGTCGGCGGGAGGCGTTCGAACGTCGGGGGCAGGGGGTCAGACGAGCACCTGCGCCACCCCGAACAGGACGACGACGCCCAGCACGTCGCAGAGGTTGGTGACGACGGGGATGACCACGTCGTCGGGGTCGAGGCCGAACCGGTAGGCGACGTAGGTTGCAGAGAACGTCACGACGACCGCGAGGACGGCGAGCGAAATCCCGCTGGATAAGGCGACGAGGACGACCTTCCGGAGGGCCAGCGACGTGTCGCCGGAGACGAGGAGCGTGGCGACCCACGCGCCCGCGCCGATGACGGGAAACACCGTCACCGCGAGGGCGAGCGTGGCGACGGCGTTGCCCGCGAGTTCGTCGTCGCGGGGCGAAAACGAGAGCGTCCCGAGGTGGAACGACGTGGACAGTCGCGCCGCGAGGACGCTCCCGAGGTTCCCCGCGGTCCCGATGGTGACGGGGACGAGCACGAGCAGCGACGGGTAGCGGAACAACTGCGCCTCGAAGCTCCCGAGGACGAGGCCGCTGCCGAGTTCGACGAGCGTGAGCACGAGCAGCACCGGGAGCATCGCCCGCGTGATGGCGCGGACGGTCCACTCGGTCGGCACTCAGAACACCCCCGCGACGGCGAGGACGGTTCGGACGGCGATGAGCAGAAAGAGGACGCCGAACACGTCGCCGGTGGTCGTCACGACCGGGCCGACGATGGTGTCGGGGTTGCGCCCGCGGCGGTAGCCCGCGAAGACGACGCTGACGACGACGACGGTCAGGACGACGCCGGACAGCAGGCCGGCGACGATGGCGACGCCGACGAGAATCGGAAGCGGCGCGACCCGGCTGCCGAGGAACGTGAGGAGGAAGTACGCGACGACGGCGGCGAACGTGCTCGTGAGCACGCCGTTTGCGAGCGCGGCCGTCGCGGCCGCCCGGAGGCGCTCGTCGCCGCCGGTGACGCGGGGTTCGATGAGCCCCTGATGGAGCGCGGTGGCGATGCGAGCGCCGAGCGAGCCGTAGACGTTCCCGCGGGTCGCCAAGAGCGCGGGGACGAGCACGAGCAGCCCCGGGACGGCCCGGAGTTCGGCCCGCATCCCCCCGAGAACGACGCCGGCGACGAGGCCGCCGACGAGGCTGGCCGCGAGCGCGGGCAAGGCTTCCTTGTAGGCCTCGACCGCCACGTCTCGCACGGTCATTGTGGGGTGCGACGGCCCCGAGCGTTAAAAGTCGGCGGTATCGCGACGGGGCGTGAGAACCGGGGCCGCGGCGTCGTGGGAACGGAACCGCAGAAAACGGAGAGTCGAGCGGGAGCCGAGAAGTTAGAACGGACCCATACCGCCGAGACCGCCCATGCCGCCACCGCCGCCGCCACCCTGGTTCTGGAGCTTCTTCATCATCCGCTGCATGTCGCCGTCGCCCATGTTCTGGAACTGCTTGATCGTCTGTTCCATCATGCGGTGCTGTTCGAGCAGTTCCTGTATCGTCTCCTCGTCCTGTCCCGACCCCTGCGCGATGCGCCTGACGCGGGACGCGCCGACCTTCCGGGGGTTCTCCAGTTCCGCCTCGGTCATCGAGTCCATGATGACCTCGAACGCGCGCATCCGGTCTTTGGTCACGTCCATCGCGTCGTCCGGAAGCTGGTCTTTGATGCCGCCGCCGAAGCCCGGAATCATGTCGAGCACCTGGTCGAGCGGCCCCATCTTGTCCATCGCCTCCATCTGCTTTTGCATGTCCTTGAGGGTGAAGTTCCCCTTCATCATCTCCTCGGGGTCCCAGTCCTCGTCTTCGGCCTGGGTCTCGGACATGGCGCGTTCGACGCGCTCGGAGAGCTGTTTCAGGTCGCCCATGCCGAGCAGCCGAGAGATGAAGCCGTTCGGCTCGAAGCGCTCGATGTCTTGGACCGTCTCGCCCATCCCGAGGAAGGCGATGGACGAGTCGGTCTCGTTGACGGCGGTCAGCGCGCCGCCGCCCTTCGCCGTCCCGTCGAGTTTGGTGATGACGACGCCGCCGATGCCGATGGACTCGTCGAACTGCTGGGCCTGTTCCTTCGCCCCTTGCCCGATTGCCGCGTCGAGGACGAGCAGGTTCAGGTCGGGCTGGACGACGCCCTCTATCTCCTCGATTTCGTCGATGAGGTCGTCTTCGAGCGCGTGGCGACCGGCCGTGTCGACGATGTGCACGTCGGCGTCCTCGGTCGCTTCGAGGCCCTCGCGGGCGATTTGGACCGGGTCGTCGCAGTCGGGGTCGCCGTAGAAGTCGACCTCGGCGCGCTCGCACATCTGCTTGGCCTGGTCGTACGCGCCGGGGCGGAAGGTGTCGGTCTGGATGACCGCGGGGCGAAGCCCCTTCTTCGAGAACCACCACGCCATCTTGGCGGAGGTGGTCGTCTTCCCCGACCCCTGGAGGCCGGCGAGCATGATGGTCTGCGATTCGAGCGGAATCTCTGTCGACTCACCGATGAGGTCGACGAGTTCCTCGTAGACGATTTTCAGGACGTGGTCGCGCGCGCTCGTGCCGCCCGGCGGCTCCTCTTCCAGCGCGCGGGTCTTGATGGAGTCCGAGAGGTCCATGACGAGGCTGACGTCGACGTCGGCGGAGAGCAGGGAGCGCTGAATCTCCTTGACGATCTCCTGAACGTCGTCCTCGTCGAGGCGGGACTTCCCGCGCAGCTTATCCAGACTGCCGCGGAGGGAACTCCCGAGATTGTCGAGTACCATTGTGCGTTCCTACGCCGTCGCGCCGGTAAAGGCTTTATCCGTCGCGTTCGGGGCCAACACCTATCGGCTCGGCCCCCGACAGCGCACTCGATGACCACGATTTTCGTCCTCGACCGCCCCACGCACGGCATCCCGGCGTCGGAGTACGCCGCGGCCCTCCGCGAGCGCCTGCCCGACGCGACCGTGCGCCACCCGAAGACGACCGCCGAAACGCTCGACGCCGCGACGGACGCGACCGTCATCACGGGCACGTCGCTCCCCGACGAGGTGCTCGACGCCGCCGACGACCTCCGACTGTTCGCCGGCGCGGCCGCCGGCTACGACCACCTCCCGCTGGACACACTCCGCGAGCGCGGCGTCCGCGTCACCAACGCTTCCGGCGTCCACGGCCCCAACATCGCCGAACACGTCCTCGGGTGGCTGCTCATGATTACCCGACGGCTGGACGAGGGCCTCCGCCGCCAGCGACGACGCGAGTGGCGGAGTTTCCAGTCGTACGGCGAGTTACGGGGGTCGACGGCTACCGTGGTCGGCCTCGGCGCCATCGGACAGGCGGTCGTCGAGCGACTCGACGCGTTCGGCGTCGAGACCGTCGGCGTTCGCTACACGCCGGAAAAGGGCGGCCCGACCGACGAAGTGCTCGGATTCGACGACCTCGAATCGGCGCTCGTCCGCACCGACTTCCTCGTGGTCGCGTGCCCGCTGACCGACGAGACGCGCGGACTCATCGACGGCCGGGCGCTGAGCGCGCTCCCCGAACACGCCGTCCTCGTCAACGTCGCGCGCGGCGGTATCGTCGACACCGACACCCTCGTCTCGCACCTCCGAAGCAACCGACTCCGCGCCGCCGCGCTCGACGTGACCGACCCCGAGCCGCTGCCCGAAGACCACCCGCTTTGGGGCTTCGAGAACGTCTACATCACCCCGCACGTCTCCGGCCACACGCCGCACTACTGGACGCGAGTCGCCGACATCCTCGCGGAGAACGTCGAACGACTGGCGTCGGCGTCGGAAGGCGGCAACCCCACGCTCCGCAATCAGGTCGTTCCGAAACCGGACTCGGACGCTGGCTCGAACCCCTGAGCTACTTCCCGCGACGAATCGTAGTCCCGAGCGATGACGACGCTCGCGTTCGGCCTCGACCCCGCGACCTATCTCGCGTTCTGCGGCGCGGCGGTCGCGCTCATCCTCGCGCCCGGTCCCGACACGATGTACGTCCTCGCCCGCGGCCTCGACGGTCGCGGACCGGGCGTCCGGTCGGCGTTCGGCATCGCCACGGGCGTCCTCTTTCACACGCTCCTTGCGGCGCTCGGCGCGGCGGCGCTCTTTCGAACCGTCCCCGAGGCCGCCGCGGCGGTCAGGTACGTCGGCGCGGCGTACCTCGTGTACCTCGGCGTCACCGCCCTCCGAAACGACGAGTTCGACCCGACTGTCGAGACCGAAAGCGGGGCGAGCTTTCGCCGCGGCGTCCTCGTCAACGCGCTCAACCCGAAGGTCGCGCTGTTCTTCCTCGCGTTTCTCCCCGGGTTCGCCGGACAGGGCGCGGGAGCCGGCGTCAGGATGGCGAGTCTGGGCGCGACCTACGCCCTCCTCACGGCGGTGTATCTCTCCGTCGTCGCGCTCGGCGCGGACCGACTCGGGTCGAGACTCGCGGAGACCCGGGTCGCCAGCGCGCTGAACTACGTCGGCGCGGGGACGATGCTGCTGCTCGGAGTTGTGCTCGTACTGGAGTGAGCGTGAGGCGACCGAAAGAAACGGACGACGGACCGAGGACGATTACTCGTCTTCACCGAGCAGGCGCTCGACCATCTGCTCGGGGTCGAACTTCTCGATGTGGTCGTAGCCCTGTCCCACGCCGAGGAACAGGATGGGCTTGCCCGTCACGTACGCGATGGAGATGGCCGCGCCGCCGTTGGAGTCGGCGTCGGCCTTCGTCAGAATCGCGCCGTCGATGGCGGCCGCGTCGTTGAACTGCCGGGCGCGTTCGACCGCGTCCTGGCCGGCGACCGCCTCGTCCACGAAGAGGGTGAGGTCCGGGCCGACGACGCGGTCTATCTTCTCCAACTGCGCCATCAGGTCGTTCGAGGTGTGGAGCCGACCGGCCGTGTCGCCGAGGACGATGTCGATGTCGTGGGCCTCGGCGTACTCGACGCCGTCGTAGATGACCGCCGCCGGGTCGCCGCCCTGCTCGTGGGCGATGAGCTTCTTGTCGAGCGCCTCCGCGTGCTCGCGGATTTGCTCGTTCGCGCCGGCGCGGTAGGTGTCGCCGTTGGCGAGCACCGTCGAGTAGCCCTGCTTTTCGAAGTAGCGGGCGAGTTTGGCGATGGTCGTCGTCTTCCCGACGCCGTTGATGCCGGTGAAGATGAGCGTGACCGGCTTGTCGGCCTCGGCGATGCGCTGGTCGAAGTCGAACTGCCCGACGCTGATGACCTCGTACAGCGCGTCGTGGAGCGCCTCGGAGACGAGCTGGCCGGTGCTCTCGACCTGCTTTCGCGTCTCTCCGATGAGCTTTTCGCGGATGGTCTCGAGAATCTCCTCTGCGACCTGCATCTCGACATCGCTCTGGAGGAGCGCCATCTCGAGCTCCCAGAGGGGGTCTTCGAGGTCTTCCTCCTCGATGACGACCTTCCCCGTGGCGAACGCGGCGGCGCGGCGGAGCCGACCCGGACCGGACGAATCGTCTTCGTCTTCCTCGGTCAGCGCCGCCTTCGCGGCGTCGGAGGCGAGCGACTCGCGCGGTTCGACCTCGTCGGCCGTCGGTTCGGCGGCTGCCGGCTCGTCGCCTGCGTCCGCGTCGGTTTCGGCTTCGGTGTCGGCTTCCGCTTCGACCGCCGCGGTCTGCTCGGCCGCGTCTGATTCGGGCGCGGCGTCAGCGTCGGTCACCGACTCGGCGTCCGCGGGAGCGTCGGCCGCGTCGGCTTCGGACCCGGCGTCCGCGTCGCCGACGGCGTCGGCGTCCGCGTCGGCAGCAGCGGGTTCGGACGCCTCGGGTTCGACCGCCGCGTTGTCCGCGTCTGCTGGTGCTGATTCCGCTTCCGCGTCGGCGTCGGCTTCGGCCTCGTCGGCGTCGGCTTCGGCCTCGTCGGCGGCCGCCTCGGCCTTCTCTTCGGCGGTCTCTTCAACGTCGTTACGGAAGCGGTTGAGTTTCTTCTTCAGTCCGTCGAACATCTGAATAGTAGGAGGTGGGGGTAGGGGTTACCTTACTCGTCGTCGCCGTCGTCGCCCTCGCCCTGCATCTGCTGCATCTGCTGCATCTGCTGTTGCTGCATCTGCTGTTGGGCCTGCATCGCCTGCTCTTCGATCTCGTCGCTCTCCTCTTCGAGCTCCTCGATCTGGCCGCGGACGCTCGCGATCTCCTCGTCGAGCGCGTCCTGCTTGCGTCGCAGGGTCTCGATGGCCGTGCTCTGTTCCTGTTCGGCGGCGTAGTTCGCGCCGAGGGAAACGACGATCTCGTCGATGTCCTGGACTTCCGCGCGGAGATACGCGTCGCCGCCGAGGGGCACCTGTACCGTCGAGCCCGTTTCGAGCGTTTCGATGGCCTCGACGGCCTCGTCGATCTCGTCTTTCTCGTCGTTCAGGTCCGAGACCTCGGCTTCGAGCCCTTCGATTTCCTCGTCGAGCGCCTGAAGCTCCTGGGAGAGCTGCTGGAGTTGCTGCTGACCGCCGCCCATCATGCCGCGGACACCTCGTTGAGCTCGACCTTCGTGCGCTTGATTCCGTGCTCGCTCCCGATGAGCGAAAAGGCGCGTTCCTGCGCGACGTTCTCGTTCGGCGCTTCGACAGTCTTCGTGAACTCGTGGACGACGCCACGGCTCGTGAAGCTGCCCGTGATAATGAACTGGCTCATGCACGTCGGTCGGGTGGCGAGCGGGAAAGGTCTTCCTACTCGGAGCGAAACTGAAGCGAAAAACGGGGGGTCGCGAGGCCCTCAGTCGATGTAATCGAGGGCGTCTTCGATGCGACCCAGTTCCGGGCCGGTCGTGTCCTCGCCGACGACGTAGCTCTCGTCGTTGGCGACGAGGCCGGAGCCGACGAGCGGGCCGCCGTAGTTGATGGTGCCGATGTCGGCGCGAACGTCGAGCAGCGCTTCGAGCGCCTCGAGTTCGGGTTCGCGAGACTTCGGGTGACAGAGGACGCCGCGGTTGTTGGCGACGGCCGCCGTCCCGACGGTTCGAACGTCGGCGAGGTCGCCGCGTTCGACGGGGACCTCGAGCGCCTCCTCGACGGCCGCGACGGCCTCGTCGGAGAGCTCCGCGTGGACGTACGCGCCGTAGTCGTTCGCGAGAACGACGTTGCCGGCGGCGTTGATGCGACCGGGAAGCTCGTAGACCGGGAGGTCCACGGCGTCGGTGAGGGCCTCCTTCTCGCGGGACGTGGCGCGGCTCGACACGAGTAGTCCGTTCTCGTTACCCGTCGCTAACGCACCGACCGTACCCGACCCGCCGACGGTCGTCTTGACCAGCGGCACGTCGAGTTCCTCGGCCATCTGCTCGGCGAGCGAGTCGTCGGCGTCCGGGCGGACCAACAGCGCGTCGTCGGTCGCGCGAGCGAAGACGCCGATGTAGGACGAACCGGCGAAGGAGGCGCGAAGCACCGTTTACTCGGCCGGTTCCGCTTCGACGACCGACTCGCCGTCCTCGTCGAAACGCGCGGCGCGGACGCGGAACTTGCTCGGCGGGCTCTGCCGACCGTGCGCCCAGATGTCCTCGTTGATCTGCGTGTCGAGACGCACGTTCTCGGCGTCGACCTTGAAGTGCTTCGCGAGGTGCTCGCGGATGAGCGTCATCGAGCGGCCCGCGCGTTCGTGTGCCGGAACCGCCTGCACGTCTCGGAGCGGGACGGTGACGACGCGCTCCTCGAAGTCGTTTGCGCTCATTGCTTACTCGTCCGTGTTGCTCCGCCGCCAGTTGCGACGCTTGGGGTTTCGCGTGACTTCCATGTCCGTCTTGAGCATGACCCACGCGGGGACGCGACTGTTCTGGCGTTCGAGCTTCGCCAGACGCTTCTTCTTGGACTTCGACTTCTTACCCATAGTGGGCTGTACTTTCCATCCTCCGCATAAAATCTTGTTCCTTCGAGTTTCGGGCGTGTGAGGGGCGTCCGCACGCCCGGATCGGCTGAAACGCGGCTCTCCGCGGGGGTCGGCGTCGCGGGCGGCCGACCGACCGACGACTGACGCGCCTCACAGCGAGACCCGCGCCACCGTCTCGTACTCGGGGCCGTCGGGACCGAGGTCGCTCTTCTTCAGGCGCACCTCGCGCACGCGAAACGACCCGACCGTCGGTGACTGGCCCCCGACGACGCGCCGCACGAGGTCCTTCCCGCGGGCGTCGTCCATGCGGGCGAGCGTGACGTGCGGCGTGAACTCGTGGTCTTCGGGGTCGAAGCCGAGTGCCGTCGTCTCGCGTTCGATGGCCTCGTGGAGCCGCGTCAACTCGGTCCCGCCGTCGTCGACGCCGACCCAGACGACCCGGATGTAGTCGAGCGAGGGAAAGACGCCCAGCCCGCCGACCGAGGCGTCGAAGGGGCCGACTCCGGCGGCGTCGACGGCCGATTCGACCGCATCCTCCACCGCTCCGACGCGGTCCGGCGACACCTCGCCGAGGAACTTCAGGGTGACGTGCGCCCCCTCGGGGTCGGTGAACCGAAGCCCGTCCGCGTCCGAAAGCCGGTCCTGTACCGCGGCGACGCCCGCCGCGAGCGAGTCGGGGAGGTCGACGGCGAGAAAACAACGCATGGCAGATGGTTAACTCGAGCCGGACGTTAACGTTCCGCCGGGTCGCGGTCGGCGTCGCCCGCGCGGTCGTCCGCCTCGGGCGTCCACGTCCGGGCGATGCTGAACGCCTCGCCGTCCACGAACGTCACCTCGTACACGTCGGGCGTCGTCAGCCCCGTCCAGAACTCGCGGCCGTAGCGCGGGTCGTAGGCGTTGAACACGAGCGCCATGAGCGTCCCGTGGGTGCCGACGACGACGTGGCGGTCGGGGTACGCCTCGACGAGGCGGTCGACTGCGGCGACGCCGCGGGCCTGCGCCTCGGCGTGGGACTCGCCGCCGGGGTGCGACGCGTTCGGGTTCGCCCAGAGGTGTTCGACGGCCTCGTCGAAGTCTTCGATGGGTGAGTCAGCGAGTTCGCGTTCTCTGAGGTCGTCGTCGACGATGAGCGGGGCGTCCGCCGCGTCGGCGACGCCCTCGACGGTCGCGCGGGCGCGCTCGGCCGGGGCGGTGGCGACCACGTCCGCGAGGTCCGCGAGGCGGGCGGTGACGCGCGCGGCGTCGCGGCGGCCGCGACGCGAGAGGCCGGGAGTGCGCTCGGCGTCGGAGACGGACGGGACGTGGGCGTGCCGGACGAACGACACGACCGTCGTCGGGGGCGCGGACATTCGGAGACGCTCGCCCGCGGGAGGCTAAAAAGCGGTCGGTGTCGTCCCGCTGACGCAGCGTTTAACCGCCGTGACGCCCAAGCGCGGCTATATGACCGACGACGGCAAGCGACCCCACCGCTTCTCCGAAGGGCAGGGGTTCGACGAGGACTACTCCGATTTCTCGCTCGACCCGCCCGAACTCTCGGTGGACCCGACGAAGGTCGACCCGGTCGACTCGCGCGTCCTGACCGACATCCTCGACCAGCGGAACATCGACCCCGAGGACGTCGACGTCGAGAAACTGCTCGACGTGGCGCTCTCGTACATGCAGATTAACCGCTTCGAGGAGGCCACCGAGGCGTTCGAGCGCGTCGCTCGGTTCGCCGGTGACGACGACGACATCGCCCAAGAAGCGTGGGTGAACAAGGGCGCGGCCCACGGCCAACTCGAAGAGTGGGACGAGGCCATCGGCTCCTACCGGGAGGCGCTCAAACTCGACGACGACAGCGAACACGCCGCGACGGCCCACACCAACCTCGCGTACGCGCTCTGGGAGGCCGGCCAGACGGCCGACGCGCTCGACCACGCGGAGCGCGCCGTCGAACTCGACCCCCGGTTCCCGCAGGCGTGGTACAACCGCGGCTTCTTCCTCCACGAGCGCGGCCTCAACGAGGACGCCGTCAACGCCTTCGACAACGCCATCCGCCTCGGGATGCGCACGCCCGGCGTCCACGAGGAGAAGGCGCGCGCGCTCGAAGAACTCGGGCGCGACGAGGAAGCAGAACAGGCCCAGCAGCAGGCCGACGACCTCCGCGAGCAGGCCGAAGCGGAACTCGTCGAGGAGTACTAGATGCTCCTCCGCGAGCGGGAGACCCCCGAAGGGCTCCTCGTCTCGGTCTGCGACCCCGACTGCATCGGTGAGACCTACACCGACGACGGCGTCTCGCTGGACGTGACGGAGGACTTCTACGGCGGCGACGAGGCCGAGACCGCCGACGAAGACGCCGTCGTGGACAGCCTCACCCGCGCGACCGTCGCCAACATCGTCGGCGAGGAGTCAGTCTCGGTGGCCATCGACGCCGGCCTCGTGGACGAGGAAACCGTCCTCGAAGTCGACGGCACGCTCCACGCGCAACTGCTCTGGCTCCGCTGAGCCGCCGTCGAAAATCAGTGCGCTCCGCGCTTCCGCGCCGGTACGTTACGCCGGGCGCTCGACGCCCGTTATCTCGAAGCGAGCGCCGCCGTTTTCGGCCTCGGTGACGTCGATATCCCAGTCGTGCGTGTGAACGGCCTGCGCGACGATTGACAGACCGAGGCCGGTCCCCCTCTCGCCCGTGGTGTAGCCGGCCTCGAACACCTCGTCGCGGGTCTCCGCGGGGATGCCGACGCCGTCGTCCTCGACGTAGAACCCCGTCACGTCCGCGTCGCCACAGAGCACGCCGACCGTCACGGTCAGGTCGTCGCTCGCGCCGTGCTCGACAGCGTCGTCGGGAGAATCCCGACTGCCCGTCGAGCCGTGCTCGACGGCGTTCCGAAACAGGTTCTCGAAGACGTGTCCCAACAGACTCGGGTCCGCGCGGAACTCGACGGTGTCGGCGACGACGAGGTCGGCCGAGCCGGTGTCGACGTGCTCCCACGCGGTCGTCGCGCGCGTTTCGAGGTCGACGGTCGAGAGCTCCTCGACCGCGTCGTGGCGGGCCAACACCAGCGCGTCGGTGATGATGTCGTCCATCCGGTCGAGCGCGCCGGCGACCTGTTCGAGTCCGTCGGCGGCGACCACGTCGTCGAGGAGCGATTCGACGTAGCCCACGGCGACCGAAAGCGGGTTTCTGAGGTCGTGCGAGAGCATCCGCGCGAGATTCCGGAGGCGCTCGGCCTTCTCTTCGGCCTCCAGTTCCGCGCGCTTTCGGTCGGTGATGTCGAGGTGTGCGATTTGAACGTACGTCTCGCCGTCGTCGGTGAATCGAGTCGCCCGCATGGTGAACCAGAGGCGCTCTTCGGGCGTCTCGCAGGGGTATTCGAAGGAGAACTCGTCTCTGTCGCCGTCGATGACGGCGCGGATGCCCTCGCTGGCCGTCGTCGCGTCGGCGTCGGCGCTGAGGTCGCAGACGCCGAAGTAGTTCATGCCGACGGAACTACTGTCGCCCTGATAGCCGTGTTCGTTGCCGAACTCCTGCCACGCGCGGTTGGTGTAGACGATGACGCCGTCCTCGTCCAGAATCGCGAGTTGCGTCGGGAGCGCGTCGAGGCTCGAAAACGCGAGCGAGGACGAGGTGGCGTGCGACATTGCTACACAAACGGACGTGAGCTACTTGATTCGTTTGGGTGGGGGCCCGACACGTCTCCGACGCGTCACCGTCGCAGTCGCGTCACCGTTACCGGCCACAGTTGCCGGCTGACGAAACTGAATTCGGTTTCGGAGCCGCGTGCGGACCGAAGACGTGTTGTGCCTACGGGGGTAACTCACACCCAATGAGAGTGCAGGAGTCGTACCCCGTCGACGTCGACGCCATCCGCGCGGATTTCCCCATCCTCGAGCGGAAGGTCGGCGGCGACATCTCGACGCCGGGTGAACACGACGACGACGACACGCCGCTCGTCTACCTCGACAACGCCGCGACGAGCCACACGCCGGAACAGGTCGTCGACGCCATCGTCGACTACTACCACGGCTACAACTCGAACGTCCACCGCGGCATCCACCACCTGAGCCAGGAAGCCTCCGTCGCCTACGAGAACGCCCACGACCGCGTCGCGGAGTTCATCGGCGCATCCGGCGGCCGCGACGAGGTCGTCTTCACGAAGAACACCACCGAGTCGATGAACCTCGTCGCCTACGCGTGGGGCCTCGACGAACTCGGCCCGGGCGACTCGGTCGTCATGACCGAGATGGAACACCACGCCTCGCTGGTCACGTGGCAGCAAATCGCCAAGAAGACCGGCGCTGAGGTGCGCTACATCCGCGTCGACGACGACGGCCGCCTCGACATGGAGCACGCGAAGGAGCTCATCGACGACTCCACGAAGATGGTCTCGGTCGTCCACGTCTCGAACACCCTCGGAACCGTCAACCCGGTCTCCGAACTCGCGGACATGGCCCACGAAGCGGGGGCGTACATCTTCGTCGACGGCGCGCAGTCGGTCCCGACCCGCCCCGTCGACGTGGAGGCCATCGACGCCGACTTCTTCGCCTTCTCCGGCCACAAGATGTGCGGCCCGACGGGCATCGGCGCGCTCTACGGTAAGCGCGACATCCTCGACGAGATGGGGCCGTACCTCTACGGCGGCGAGATGATTCGGAGCGTCACCTACGAGGACTCCACGTGGGAGGACCTGCCGTGGAAGTTCGAGGCCGGCACGCCGCCCATCGCGCAGGGCGTCGGCTTCGCCGCGGCCGTCGACTACCTCGACGATATCGGCATGGAGAACGTCCAGGCCCACGAGGAACTGCTCGCGGAGTACGCCTACGACCGTCTCGGAGAGTTCGACGACATCGAGATTTACGGCCCGCCGGGCGACGACCGCGGCGGTCTCGTCGCGTTCAACCTCGACGGCGTCCACGCCCACGACCTCTCGAGCATCCTCAACGAGCAGGGCGTCGCCATCCGCGCCGGCGACCACTGTACCCAGCCGCTCCACGACAAACTCGGCGCGGCGGCCTCGACGCGGGCGTCGTTCTACATTTACAACACGAGAGAGGAAGTCGACGCGCTGGTCGACGCCATCGACGCCGCTCGCGAACTGTTCGCCTGAGTAGTCCGTTTTTCGCGGTATCTGGGGCGAGGTCGCCCCAATACATTTGTCCCGCTGACACGTCGTCGGAGCGTATGCTCCAGTCGCTGACCGGCTTCCTCGTCGAGACGCTCCGGGAGACCGTCGCGGAGTTCGGAACCGCGGTGCAGGACGCCGCGCCGAAGGTGCTCACGGCGGTCGTCTTCCTCGCGCTCGCCTACGTCGGCATCAAGGCGATTCTGTTCGTCGTCCGCGGCGTGCTCGACGGGCTGTACCCCGAAGAACAGGACCTCGTGGTGGAACTCGGTGTCGCCGTCGCGGGCGTGTTCCTCTGGTTCGGCGCGGCGCTCGCGCTGTTGAACATCGTCGGGATGACGGAAATCGCGGCGAGCCTCGGCACCGCGACCGGCTTCATCGCGCTGGGCGTCTCCTACGCGCTGTCGAACATGATAGCCGACACGGTGGCGGGCGTCTACCTGCTTCGAGACCCCGATTTCAACCCCGGCGACCGGGTGAAATCGGACCCGGTGACGGGGACGGTCAGCTCCATCGAACTCCGGAAGACGCGCTTCGAGAACGACGAGGGCGACACCGTCGTCGTAGCCAACCGCGACGTCGAAAAGAAGTGGACGAAGTACGACGTGAACGTGGCCGAAGACGCGTCGGCGGCCGACGCGACCTAAGCGGCGAATTCGGCCGAATCGCCGGCCCCGGAATCCTTTTACGGCGCTCGGGCGTAGCCCCGACGAACACCAATGGGCATTGGCTCAGACATGTATCGTCAGCAGATAATGGACCACTACAAGAACCCCCGGAACCACGGTCGGCTGGAGTCGCCGACGTTCACCCACACCGGGGAGAACCCCTCCTGCGGCGATACGATTACGATGGACGTGCAGCTCGCCGACGACGGCGAGACCATAGAGCGCGTCGCGTTCTCCGGCGATGGCTGCGCCATCAGTCAGGCGTCCGCGAGTATGCTCACCCAGCGACTGCCGGGCACGACGCTCTCGGAGCTGGAAGCGATGGACACCGACGACATCACCGAGATGCTCGGCGTCGACATCTCGCCGATGCGAATCAAGTGCGCCGTCCTCGCGCGACAGGTCGCACAGGACGGCGCGAAGATTCACGACGGCGAGATAGAAATCGAGCAGACGAAGACCGAAGACGGCGACGACTGAGCCGACTTCGGCCGACGGCGGCACCGACCCGAACGCGATTCGAGCTGTGCGGTTCGAGCTATTCTTCGTCCGTCCCCGCGCCGAGCGCCGCCGCCAGCGCGACGAGGTAGCCGAGCCCCGCCTTGACCTCGGGGTCGCGAGTGGCCCGCAGGAGGCCGACCGCGCCCACGGGGGACGCCTCCGCCTCCTCCGCGTCCCCGACGGCGCGGAGCAGGCGCTTCATCCCGGCGACGGTGTCGGGGTCGGAAGCGTCGTCTGCGACTTCCGCGAGCGAGGTGCCGGTCCGCGCGAGCGACCGCACCATCTCGTCGTCGAGCGCGCCGACGCCGAGTTCGAGCACGTCGATGAGGTCGTTGACGAGGCCGAGTCGCTCGACGAGGAGCGCGACCTCCTCGGGGTTGTTCTCGATGGCCCGCACGAGTTCGTCGGGCACCTGCTGTTCTGTCGTCGTGGTAGGTTCGTGGTCCTGCATTGGTCTCACCTCAGAGCATCCCCCTGGCGGTCAGCCAGTACGATTCGTTGTACGCGTGTTTCGCCCAGTGGACGGGCTTCGACGGCTGGCGCATCGTCGCGGGCGTCTCGTAGTCGAACGAGACGAACGACGCCTCGTCGAGGCCGGTCTCGACGAAGCAGACGGTCTTGCCGTCGTACCGCTTCGTCGGCGTGCGACCCCGGACTGCCGCGGCGATTCGCTCCGCGACCGCGAAGGCCTGGAAGTGCGCCGCGCTCCCGGCTTTCGGGATGGGCAGCGCCGCCGTGTCACCGATGGCGTACACGTCCTCGGCGGCGGTCGCGCGGAGGGTCCGCTGGTCCACGTCGACCCAGCCGGCGTCGCCGAGGCCGGAGTCGGTGATGAGTTCGTCACCGCGGTGCGGCGGGATGCCGACCAACAGGTCGTAGTCCACCTCCGCGCCGCTTTCCGCCGAGACGACCCGTTCGTCCGGGTCGACGGCGTCGACGACGAAGTCGGTCTCGACGCGAATGCCCCGCTCGGCCAGAATCGGGTCGGCCCACTCCGCGACCTCGGGCTTCCCGTGACTCCGCTCCATCGGGTAGGTGTAGACGAGGTCCGTGTCCTCGCGCAGCCCGCGGCTCCGGAGCCAGTCGTCCACGATGAACGTGAATTCGAGCGGCGCGGCCGGGCACATGTGGGGCG
Source organism: Haloferax sp. ATCC BAA-644 (assembly GCF_000336975.1). Lineage (NCBI taxonomy): Archaea > Methanobacteriati > Methanobacteriota > Halobacteria > Halobacteriales > Haloferacaceae > Haloferax > Haloferax sp. ATCC BAA-644. The sequence goes on along the minus strand of NZ_AOLF01000031.1, from coordinate 116,169 downwards.
TCCCGACGACGCTCAACACGAGGCGACCGCCCTCGAACTCCGCGAGGGCGTCGCGGAGCCGTTCGGCCCCGTCGGCGCTGTAGAAGTGGTGCGCGCCCTCCCGGAAGCCGGGCACTGCGTCGGGGTCGAGCTTCGCACCGGTCGCGAGGACGAGCGTGTCGTACTCGATGACCTCGTCGCCGTCCTGACAGTAGAGGCGCGTTTCGTCGGTGTCGACCCGGCGGACGCGGTTGGTGACGATGTTCACCCGCTCGTCGACGAGTTCCCGCAGGTCGCGGACGCCGTCCTCCGGTTCCGCGACTCCGAACGGGACGTACAAGAACACCGGCTTGTAGACGTGTTTCGTATCGTCGGAAACCAGCGTTACCTCCACGTCGCCGTCGTCTATCTCCGACGCGAGTTCCTCAGCGAGACGGTTCGAAACGACCGTCCCACCCGTTCCACCGCCAACGACTACGATTCGGTTCGTCATGGAGTTCACCTACCTAAACGGTGGGCCGCCGACGGGATAGTATTGCAAGCTGTTTCCAACATTGTGGGAACCGAGGGACGGCGCGGCCGCTCGGGGCGACGGGGGAAGGGGGAGAATGTGGGTGGGAAGGAGGTGCGTGGGGGAACGGGGACCGCGGAGTCGTGTGAACCGAAGCGGCCAAGCGACCGACCGAGTGATCGAGCGGCCGACCGACCGAGCGTCGGCTTACTCGGGCTTGAGACCGGCGTCCTGCACGCGCATGATGGCCTCGCCGTCAGCGAGGTTCGGCGCGTCCACGAGGCGGACGATACGCTTGTCGCCCTTGGACTTGCGGAGGTAGATGCGGAACGTCGACGTGTGGCCGAGGATGTTGCCGCCGATGGGCTGGGTCGGGTCGCCGAAGTAGGAGTCGGGGTTCGACGCGACCTGATTCGTCACGAGGATGCCCGTGTTGAACAGGTCGCCGATGCGCATCAGGTCGTGGAGGTGCTTGTTGAGCTTCTGCTGGCGTTCTGCGAGTTCGCCGCGGCCGACGTACTCGGCGCGGAAGTGAGCGGTGAGCGAGTCGACACAGAGGAGGCGGACCGGCCACTCGGTGTCCTCGTGCTCGCCGGCGAGCTCCTTGGCCTTCTCGGCGAGGAGAATCTGATGGTTGGAGTTGAACGCCTTGGCGACGTGAATCTTGTCGAGGAAGTCGTCGACGAGCGCCTTCATGGTCTCCTCGTCGTCGATGGAGCCCTCCATCTCGCGGTCTTCGAGCGTCGCTTCGAGCGCCTCGTCTTCGAGCCCGCGGACCATGTCGTCGATACGCTCGGGGCGGAACGTGTCCTCGGAGTCGATGAAGATACAGCCGCCGCCGAGGCCGCCCTGTTCGGGCGGAAGCTGGACGTTGACCGCGAGCTGGTGGGTTATCTGGGACTTCCCGGCACCGAACTCGCCGTACACCTCGGTGATGGACTGCGTTTCGAGGCCGCCGCCGAGGAGCTCGTCTACCTCGTCGATCTGCCAGCTCAGCTTGCCGATTTGCTGGCGTCGTTCGAGGACCATGGAACCGGTCTCGAAGCCGCCCACGTCGGCCGCGTCGCGGGCCGCGTTGATGATGTCGGAGGCCGTGCTGGAGCCGATGTCGGCCTTGTTCGACAGCTCGCCGGGGCTGGCGACCGCGATGGACTGATAGCTGTCGTAACCGCTCTCGACGAGTTTGTCGGCCGTCGCCGGGCCGACGCCGGGGAGACTTTCGAGGTCGTCTTCTGCCATACCCAGTCGTTCCGCCTATACCCTCATAAACCCTCGTTAACAGCAGGGTGAAAGTGAAAACGAGGGACGTGGTGGGGTCGGCAATCGGGCCGATGCGGAGATTCAAGGGCGATATCTCGAGGACAGGGTCGGACGGGAGAGAGACTGGGTCGGCTCCGAACTCGGCTGAGAGCGCGGGCTGGCGCGGAAGTAGAATCGAACAGAAAGGGAAGGGGTCGGGGGCTGACGACGAGAGCGTCAGGCGCGACGGGCGAGCGCGGTCACTCCCACGGGTGGCCGTTCGGCGTCGACGGCCACAGCGGGTACCAGTAGCTCTCGTCGCCTTCGATTTCCAGTTCGCCGTCGAGGACGGATTCGAGTTTGAACTCCAGACTCTGGTTCCGCGTCGAGGTGCCCTGCGGGGCGAAGGGGTAGTACGCACCCCGGCGGAACGAGTAAATCCAGTAGGCGCGGTCGCCGTCGCGCTCGAAGCCGAACAGGGCGGCGAGCAGGCGCGACCCGTAGCCGCGCTCGATGAACTCGTCGGCGGCGAAGTGGACGCTCGTCACGAGGTCCTCGGGGTCGTCGTCAGCGAGGACGACCCAGTTGTAGCCGTGGCCGTCAGTGTGGCGGCTGAACTCGGTGCCGGTCTCCTCGCTCCCGGCGGTGAGGATGTCCTCCACGGCGTCGACGGTGTCCGCGAAGTCGGTGCTGTCGACGGAGGAGAAACACAGCGCCGCCTCGTCGGCCGAGTCGAATCGGAGGTCGGCTTCCATCGTCAGGTACGCCGTGCTCATCCCGAAGAGGTCCTCGGGGTCCGCCTTGGTGGTCGCGTCGGACTCGGCGCTGATGCCGAGCACGGCGCGGAATGAATCGAACAGCCCCATCGGCGCTTAGGCGGTCTCCATCTCGCGCTCCATGTCGCGGAGGCGCTCGACGCGGTTCTCGGTGGAGGGGTGAGTGCTGAACAGGCGACCGATGAAGTCGGACTTGATGGGGATGATGAAGAACGCGTTCATCTCCGAGGAGTCGCGCATGTCGCGCTTCGGGACGTTGTCCATCCGGCCCGAAATCTTGAGGAGCGCGGACGCCAGCGCCGAGGGGCGGCCGGTGATGACGGCGGCCCCGCGGTCGGCGGCGTACTCGCGGTACCGCGAGAGCGCCCGAATCAGGAGGTACGAGATAATCCAGACGACGAGCGACGCGATGATGGCGACGATGACCGGCGCGTTCTGGCGGTTGTCGTCGCCGCCGAAGAGCCAGCCCCAGCGGACGATGAGGAAGGCGATGCTGGAGAGGAACGACGCGATGGTCATGACCATCACGTCGCGGTTCTTCACGTGCGCGAGTTCGTGGGCGATGACGCCCTCCAGTTCGTCGTCGTCGAGGGTGTCCATCAGGCCGGTCGTGACGCAGACGGCCGAACTCTTCTGGGAGCGACCCGTCGCGAAGGCGTTCGGGACGCGGGTGTCTGCGATGGCGACTTTCGGCTTCGGGAGGTCCGCCTGCTGAGAGAGGCGGCCGACCATCGCGTGGAGCTTTCGGGCCTGCGGACCGTCGTCCTCGTCGACGACGGACGCGCCCATGCTGTACAGCGCGAGTTTGTCGCTGAAGAAGAACTGGGCGAAGAGGAAGATGCCCATGAAGGCGGCCCATACGCCGAGACCTCTGAATTGGAGGAGCACGGCTCCGAAGACGATGTAGAGGGCGAACAGGAGGAACATCGTGAGCGCCATCCGCCCCCGAAGTCCCCAGTCCGGTTTCCAGTTCATACCACCTGATTAGTAATCCGGCTAATAAACGCTGTTGGAGTGCGAAGCGTTCGCACGCGACCACCCGAATCGTGAAGAACCGGGATATACCGTTTTGTCGCGGGAGCGCGTAGTTCCGGGTGACATGTTCGCCGATAGGGAAGACGCGGGCCGCCGGCTGGCGGACCTGCTCGACGAGCGAGACGAGACGGCGGACCTCGTGTTGGCCATCCCGCGGGGCGGCCTCCCCGTCGGCGGGGAGGTCGCAGACCGCCTCAGAGCGCCGCTCGACGTAGTGGTCGCCTCCAAGGTCGGCGCGCCGGACAACCCCGAACTCGCCGTGGGGGCGGTCGCCGGCGACGGGAGCGCGTGGTGGAACGAGGACCTGCTTTCGTACCTCGACGTGGGCGACGACTACCTCGACCGCGAGCGCGAGCGCGAGGCCGCGGCGGCCAGAGAGAAGGTGTCGTTGTACCGCGGCGGCGACCCGCTTCCCGACGTGGCCGAAAAGCGCGTGGTCGTCGTCGACGACGGCGTCGCCACGGGCGCGACCGCCCGGGCGTGCCTGCGGCAGGTCGTCGCCGGCGGCGCTGAACGCGTCGTCCTCGCGGTCCCGGTCGGCCCGCCGAACACCCTCTCGGAACTCGAAGCCGAGTGCGACGCGGTCGTCGCGGTCGAGTCGCCGGAGGCGTTCGGGGCCGTCGGCGCGTTCTACCGCGACTTCGCGCAGGTGTCCGACGAGGAGGCCGCGACGTACCTGCGCGATGGGGGCGGCGGCGCGCCGTGACGCCGAACTTAAGCGGTCGAACGGACTAGAGCCGTCAATGAGCGAATCCCGCGACTTCTGCCCTCGGTGCGGCGACCCGGTTCCGGAGCGGCCGGAACCGCTCCCCGGGATGCCGCGCGAGCGCGACGACGTGCTCTGTGACTCGTGTTACTTCGAGGACTTCGACCTCGTGGACGCGCCCGACGAGGTGCAGGTCCGCGTCTGCGCGCAGTGCGGCGCGATTCATCGGGGCAACCGGTGGGTCGACGTCGGCGCGCGCGACTACACCGACATCGCCATCGAGGAGGTATCGAACTCTCTGGGCGTCCACCTCAACGCCGAGGAGGTCCGCTGGGGCGTCGAACCCGAGCAGGTCGACGAGAACAACATCCGGATGCACTGTCACTTCTCGGGCGTCGTCCGCGGCACGCCGCTGGAGGAGTCCGTCGTCGTCCCGGTGAGCATCGCCCGCGAGACGTGCCAGCGCTGCGGCCGCATCGCCGGCGGCTACTTCGCCAGCCTCGTGCAGGTCCGCGCCGACGACCGGACGCCGACGACCGAGGAGGCCGAGACGGCCATCGAAATCGCCGAGTCCTACATCGCGGAACGCGAGGACAAAGGCGACCGCAACGCCTTCATCACCGAGGTGAACCGGACGCCTGACGGCCCGAACATCAAGATATCGACCAACCAGATGGGAAGCGGCGTCGCGAAGCAGATTCGCGAGCGCTTCGGCGGCACCATCGAGGAGCACCCGACGCTCGTCACGGAGGACGGCGACGGAAACGAGGTCTACCGCGTCACGTTCGTCGCCCGCCTGCCGCGGTACACCGCCGGCGACGTCATCGACCCCGAGGACGGCGACGGCCCGGTGTTGGTGCGGAGCAACCGCGGGCGACTCAAGGGAACGCGCCTCACCTCCGGCGACACCTACGAGTCGGAGTTCGAGGAGGGCGAGCGACCCGAGGCCGAGGACCTCGGCTCCGTCGAGGACGCAGCAGAGACCACCGTCGTCACCGTGGAGGACGAACACGCCGTACAGGTGCTCGACCCCGAGACGTACGAGGCGAAGACCATCCCGCGGCCGGACTACTTCGACCCCGACGCGTCGATGGTGCCGGTCCTCAAGAGCCAGTCGGGACTGCACATCCTCCCCGAGGAAGTCGTCGATGACGACGAGGAGTAAGCGAGAAGCAGCGAGGAGAGAGACAGAGTACGCCGAAATCGTCGTTTTCGGTTTGTACGACTCGCGGTCCGAGCCAGCGAGAGCGCCCAGAGAGCGGTCGCTAAGAAACGGGCGATAATCGAACGACGAAGCAGAATCAGTCGGCGCTGGCCGGCCGGTCCGCCGAGAGGGACGCGGCCGGAGCGTCGTCTTCGTGCACGGGCACACCGTGGCGCTGGAGGGCGAGGAGCAGGTCGTCTTCGGAGTAGCCGGAGCGAGCGGCCGCCTGCGAGAGTGTGAGTGCCCCACTACGATACAGTGTCATCGCCGTGGCGAGTGCGTTGGTGTGCATGACCGATACTCCACCATTCAGGGGCATTGGTGTTAACTATTTCGTGAGAAAGCGTATCAAAGACAAAGTTAGTGGAAATATAGCTTTACAAACGTTGCGCTATTCCCCGACTACATCTCTTAAACAGTTAAACGCATTAACAATCATTGAGGAAACGTGGCGGAGGCGGCGACTCTCCTGGACACTATGGCGATTTTTGCCGGGGGAACGAGATGTGATGGCATGACATCGTGAGGGTGTCACCGACTGTCGGGCGGGGTTATCACTCGTGGGAATCGGTTCAGAAACGTTAATTACCGGCCGACCGACCCACGCCCATGGACAGACAGCAGTTCCTCGCGCTGACGCTCGTCGCGCTCATGATCGGGTCAACGCTGTTCTCCGCGGCCAGTGTCATTCTGTAATCACTCGCCCCACACGTCGGAAAGCGGGTGATTGCTCCGGCCGCCGTCGTCAGCGCTCCCGTCCGAGCCACCGGTCTCGCGGCTGTCGGAACCACCGGACGACGTACCGCCGGAGCCGCTCGCGCGACTCCCAGCGGACCTCGAACCGCGAGTCGAGTCGCGCCGCGAGCCAGAATCCGCACCCGACGCTCCGGCCGCCCGACTCGTCGAGCCGCCGAGATTCGCGGTCCCGCCGGTTGCGTTGCCCGCGTTGCTCCCGCGGCCGCCCGCCGCGACGGGGTCGAACTCGGGGAGGTCGGGTTTCGTCATCCGGTCGACCTGCGCCGCGAACCAGTCGGGCATGTCCGTCCGCGTCTTGTCGAACAGTTGGAGCAGACTGCTGTCGGCGACGTACGTGTCGCCGTGGTCGTCGGGCGCGCGCACGACCCGGCCGCAGGCCTGAATCACGGTTCGGAGGGCGGCGCGGCGGTACCACGCCCACTGGCCGTCTTCGAGGCGGCGGGCGACTCTGGAGTCGTTCGTGTTGAGATACGGCGCTTTGCAGAGCACCTGCCAGCGACAGAGGTCGCCGTTCAAGTCCAGCGCCTCCTCCATTTTCACCGAGAGGAACACCTCCGGGCGGTCGGTCGCCTTCCACGTCTCCAGTTCCGCGTTTCGGTCGTCGCGGTCGTGGCCGCGGACGCGGTTGCCGAGGCCCATCTCGGCGAGGCGGCGGCGAAGCTCCGCCTGAATCGCATACGAGTGGCAGTGAATCAACCCCTTCTCGTCGGGGTGTTTCGCCATCAGGCGAACGACGAGGCGGGCGATTTTGGGCAGCGTCTCGTCGCGGTGCTCGTAGGTCATCTTCCCCTGCGTCACGTCGTACAGCGGCCGGTTCTCGACGGGGAACGTGTGCTCCACGTCCACGAGCGCGACCGTCGAGGGGTCGAGGCCGACCGAGCGGCAGAACGCCGCCTTGTTGAGGATGGTCGCCGACAGGAGCGCGAACTTGTTTCCGCGGTCCCAGACGGTGTGTTTGAGGTACTTCGCGGGGTCGAGCGGCTTGATGGCGATGGGCGACCCCTCGCCGTCGTGCTGGTCGACGACCCACGTCGTCGGGCTCTGGGGGTCGCGGTAGTCCTCGACGAACCACTGCAGTTCGCCGATGAGCTCCTGTAAGCGGTCTCGGCGGGCGGCCTCCTCGGGCGTCAGTTCGGACTTCGTCAGCAACTCGTCTTTCTCGCGCTTGCAGACGCCGACGAGCGTCTCCGCGAAGCGCGAGGCGCGCTCGACGGGGTCGCCCGCGGCCGCCACGTCGGGGACGCCGATGTCGTCCCACACCGGGACGGTCCGGGGCTTCAGGTCGATGGTCGCGTACATCTCGGCCCACTCGGCCAGCCCGTGGGCCTCGTCGACGACGACCACGTCGCGCTTTCGGAACACGTCGGAGCCGGCGGTCTGCATGAAGTACGCGAGCGTCATCGCCGCGATTTGGCGGTTCGAGGCGATGGCGCGGTCGGAGAAGTACGGACACCGGTGCCGGACCGAGCAGTCGAAGCCGCGCTTGCGGGCGCAGGGGGCGCGGTCGACCGGCGTGTCTTCCTCCCCGCGGATGATGCAGTTGTAGTTGGACTTACCGCGGATTATCTTCAGGTCCGAAAGCAGGTCGTCCTCGGCCACGTCGTCCAGTTGCGACACCTGCGGGGTCGTGTAGTAGGCGTCGGTCGCCTGCGCGGGCGAGGTCTCGTCGACGGTCGCCGCCGACCCGGCGATGGCGCGGGCGAGAAGCGACTTGCCGCTCCCGGTCGGCGCGCGGACCAAGACCACGTCGTTGCCGTCGGCGAAGGCGTCGCGGATGTCGCGCAGGGCCCGCTCCTGCGCGCCGCGGAAACTGGGGGCCGGAAACGAGTCGATGATGCGCGACGGGTCCACGGTCGATGGAGTCCTCGGACGGGCCTAAATCCACCGCTCCGGGGTGCGGTCGTGTCCGAGACGGCTCGACGAAACGCGGGTCTAAAGCGCCGCCACGTCCTCGGCCGTCGGTTCGCGGTCGCCCGGGAGTCGCTCCATGCAGTCGAAACAGAGGAAGTGTTCGGAGCCGTCGACGAGTTCCAGCGTCATCCCGCCGGACGATGAGGTGGGGAAGTTCCAGAGGTCGCCGATGCCGCCGGCGATGCGGACGCCCTTCCCGCAGGCGTCGCACGGTTCGGAGGTCATGGGGGAACCGAAGAGCCGAGGCGGCAAAAGCGCCCCGCCGCGTCGGCGGAAACGTAATCGGCCGGCGCCGCCGACCCGGCGAGAGATTCTTGTCGGTTGGCGTATAACTTTCGTGGCATGCGCGTCGACTGCGAAGGCTGTGCCGGCTGCTGTATCGATTGGCGACCGGTCGCGCCGGCCGCGCTCGACCACGAGCGTCGCGGGCCGCGCGCGCCGCTCGACGACACCTACAACCTCGTCCCGCTGACCCGCGACGAGGTTCGCGACTTCGTCGAGGCCGGGTTCGGCAATGCTCTCTCCCCGCGGCTGTGGGAAGCGCCGCCGGGCGAGGGCGTCGAAATCGACGGCGTCGAACTCGCGGCCGTCGACGGGAAGCCGGCCTTTTTCGTCGGCATGCGCAAGCCGCCGAAGCCCGTCGCGCCGTTCGGACTGGAACGGACGTGGCTCCGCGCCTGCGCGTTTCTCGACCCCGAAACCCTCCAGTGCCGCATCCACGACACCGAATTCTATCCCGACGAGTGCGCGGAGTACCCCGGGCACAACCTCGTCCTCGAACAGGAGACCGAGTGCGAGCGCGTCGAGCGACACCACGGCGGCGAGCGCCTGCTCGACGGTGCGGCCCCGGACGACCTCCACGGCCTGCTCCTCGGCCCCCACGCCCTCGGTGCGAAGCTGTTCGTCCACCCCGAGCCCGAGCGGTTGGCGGGGACTATCGACCACCTCAAGAGCCGCGAACTGACGCCCGAAGACCGCGCGGAGTTCGTCGGCGTCGCGGTCGGGTCGCACCCCGGTTCGACCGAGGTGGACGACGACCGCGCCTCGCGGGCGCGTGCGAAGACGCTCGAAAGCGAGTCGTGGGCGGGCGAAGCGGTCGCCGCGTGGGACGCGGTCGCCGGTCGCCTCGGGAGCGCGGCCGACGACGCGCCCGACCCCGACGAGGTCGAAGTCGCTCGCGGCGCGCCCGAAACCCCCGGCTGGGACGCGGTTCGCGACGACGGCTGAGTCGCGGGCGGTAGGATGGCGGGGCGACGAGCGACGGACGGGCCGCGGGCAGTCGGTGGTCGGGCGGGCGGGCGATACGTTAACATCGTGAGCGGCGCTACCGTATGACATGAAAGTGCTCGTGACCGGTGCGACCGGGTTCGTCGGCCGGCACCTCGTGCCCCTCCTCCTCGACGCCGACCACGACGTGGTCGTCTTCGTCCGCGACGCGGCACGCTACGACGGTCCGCCCGGCGTGGCGGTGGTCGAGGGCGACATCTTCGAACCGGCGACGCTCGACCCCGCGATGGCGGGGGTGGACGCGGCGTACTACCTCATCCACTCGATGCACGCCGGCGGCGACTTCGAGGCGCGCGACCGGCTCGCCGCCCGCAACTTCGTGGACGCCGCCGGGTCCGCCGGCGTCGAACGACTCGTCTACCTCGGCGGCCTCGGCGAGGACCGCGACCAACTCTCGGCGCATCTGCGGTCGCGCCGCGAGGTCGAACACATTCTCGCGTCGGGCGCGCCCGCACTCACGACGCTCCGGGCGGCCATCATCGTCGGCGCGGGGAGCGCGAGCTTCGAGATGGTCCGCCAGCTCGCCACGCGCCTGCCGGTCATGGTGACGCCGCAGTGGGTCGAGACGCGGTGTCAGCCCGTCGCCATCGCGGACGTGGTCGCCTACCTCGCGGGCGTCCTCGACCACCCCGAGACGGCGGGCGAGACCTACGAAATCGGCGGTCCGGACGTGCTCACCTACCGGGAGATGCTCCAGCGCGTCGGCGCGCAGTTGGGCCACGCGCCCCGAATCGTCCCCGTGCCCGTGTTGACGCCGCGGCTCTCGTCGTACTGGATTGGCCTCGTGACCGACGTGGACACGGGCGTCGCCCGCCCGCTCATCGAGGGGCTGAAAAACCCCGTCGTCGTGGGCGACGACCGCATCCGCGACATCGTCGCGGTGGACGAGACGCCGTTCGACGCCGCGGTCGAGCGGGCGCTCCGCGAGGAGCGCGAGCAGCGGGAGAAAACCGTGGAACCGGCGTCGACGACCCCGACGTGAGCGGGACTCGAACCGCCCGCCCGCGCGCCTCGAACGCCCCGAGCGTTCCGAGCGCGGCGGCGATTGATATACCGCGGGGCCGTAGGAACGGGACATGAACGACGCCCCGGAGTACGGCGAGACGTGGGTGTACGAGAGCATCGTCGGCGCGCTCCCGGGCGTGAACATCGGAGAGGCGGGCGCTATTACCCTCCAAATCGCCGTTTTCGAGGTCGCGGTGCTCGTCTTCGCGTGGGTGTACGACCTGTGGGCCGCGGCGGTCGCGGGCACCGCGGCCATCGTCGTCGCTGCCGCGGGGAGCGTCGTGATGCTCCGCATGGGCGAGTGGACCCGCGCCGCGAGAGTGCCCGCGCCCTATCGACGCCTGCTGTTCGGGTCGAGCATCGAGGTCGTGCTGGGCGTGCTCGCGTTCGTCGCGCTCGTGACGCACCTGTTCGTCTTCGACCCGCGACAGCCGGGAACGCCGCTCATGACGACGCTGTTCGGCCCCGAGCCGCCGGTCGTGGTGGTCTACCTGACGCTGCTCGTCCTCTGGGACCTCTGTTACCGAATCGGCACGTCGTGGTGGGCGGCCGTCGTCGGCCTCTGGGGGGCCGTTCGCTACCGATTCGACGGTCCGACCGCCGAGACTGTCAGGCGAGTGAACCTCCTGAACGTCGGCTTCGCGGTCGCACAGGTGCTGTTGCTCCCGTTCGTCGCGGACCAGCCGGTGCTGTTGCTCGCGGTCGGCGGGCACGTCGTCGCCGTGACCGTCGTCTCGGTGACGGCGGCGGCGCTAACGAGGGCGTGAGGTACGCAGGAACAGGAAGGGACGGGTCAGTCGTCGGACTTCATCCGCTTGAACTGTTCGAGCAGCGCGTCGGTCGAGTCGCCGGAGTCGTACTCGACGCTGCCGTGGTACGTCTTCCGGTCGTCGTCGGTACCGGGTTCGACTTGACTCGTCATCCGCTCGCGGCGTTCGTGTTCGGCTTCGTCGTATGCCCCCATTGACATGGTTCGACTTACCATGTGGTAGAGTGCCACATATAACTATCGGAGACGTTCACAATCGTGATATTCTGGAGATAGGGGCCGGAGCGCCGAACCGAGACGGGATGAAGCCGAAATTCGGGACTGTCGCAGGAAAGCGTAAAAACAATCGCCGAACTACACCGTGTGTGGCACGCCCGCTTCGCTTTCGTTACGCCCCCGGTCGCTGGGACGAGTCGCGCATCGCCCGCGACGTTTTCCAGCCGCTCGACGCCAACCTCGGCGCTGAGATGGGTGCGCCGTGGTACGCACCGCCCGACGGCTACGAGGCCCGACGGTTCGATATGGACAACGGCGACACCGCGCTGTTCGCGTGGACCGACGACCACGCCTACTGGGTCGGCAACACCGAGACACCGAGTTCGCTGTGGCGGACCGACAAGGAGGGCTTCGACGAGGCTCCCTTCGAGGTCTCCCGGTGGGCCCAGCGCGAGCTCATCGCTGAACTGTTCGACCAGTCGCCGTGGCTGAAGCCCTATCCGCACCTCTCGTGGTTCTTCCTCCCCGTGTTCCTCTCGAAGGACGGCCGCGAGACGACCCGCGAGTTCTTCCACGACCACGCCGCGGGCTTCCCGGACGCGACCCGCGAGGAGGCCCTAGAGTTCTACGAGTCGTTTTTCGCCACGGGCGTCCTCGACGAGTACCGCGAGGTCATGGCCGGAAAGCTCGGCACCTCGGAGTACTTCGACCCGATACGGATGGCCGCGGCGATGGGCGAGTTCGACGTGGCGTACCTCCTCGACGACGCGGGCTACGACATCACGCCGGAAATCGCCGTGGCGACCGGCCACTCCATCGACTTCCGCGCCGAGAACACCCGCGCGGGCGGCGCGCTCATCGAGGTGACGCGCCCGCTGCCGCCGAACCGACGCTCCGTGAGCAACCCTGTCGCCGCCATCCGCGACACGGCTCAGACCAAGACCAACGGTGAAGGCCAACTCGCGGAACACGGCGGTGGCGTGACGCTGTTCGTCGACTGCTCGTCGTTCCCCGACGACGACTGGGCCGCCATCATGGGCGAACAGCCCGACGTTCGGCACCGACCGGCCGTCGTCTTCCGCCTCCGGCCGTCGGGAGCGGTCGAAGGCTACTCCAAGGGGTCGGTCCCGGTGGACCTGCCGTGGCTCGCTGAGTGACGGAGCGGATTCCTGTCGGCCGTCGGCTGTCGGCCGCTTCGGCCCGTGAACGGCGGTGAAACGGGCGAATCAGCGAATGAGCGAATCAACGAATCAACGAGCGAGACGCCGAGCCGACGGCTCGGGAATCGCGGGGAGAAAAAATCGGAGCGAGACGAGAGCCGACCTCAGAACGAGACCATCTCTGGTCCGTTCTCACCGAGCGGGGACGGGTCGCGGTCACTGTAGTAGCGGCGACCGATTGCCTCGTGTCCGACACCGGTCAAGAGGGCATCCCGCACGTCCTGCGGGCACGTGTACGTCTCGTCGCCGAGACGGGCCAGGATTTGTGCGACGGTCTCCTGACCGTTCTGGAGCTCGATTACCTCGTCGCCGTGACGTTGGGCGAAGTCGGTCGAGCTAATCGGGTATTCGTGGCGATCAATCGCGTCGCCGAGTCCGTTCAGGCGCATTACACCCACAACTGGACCGGCATCATTCTTAATGATTTTCCATGTATTTGATTAGTGGCATTGGAGTCCTTAATCGTCCTTAATGGTGTACTGGGCGCAACGTTTGTCTCCCCCTCGCCCCGACCACGAGACATGGACGACAGCCCGCCGGTCGCGGACCTCCATCTCCACACGACCGCCTCGGACGGCCGGCTCACCATCGACGCGCTCCCCGACGCGGCCCGCGCGGGTGGGGTGGACGTGGTGGCCGTGACGGACCACGACCGCTATCACCCCAACCTCGACGCGCCGGTGGTCGAACGCGACGGCGTGACAGTCGTCCGCGGCATCGAACTGCGCGTCGACGCCGGCGACCGCCGGGTCGACCTCCTCGGGTACGGTCTCAGGGAGCGGCCCGCTCTCGTCGAGACGGTCGAGCGACTCCAGCGGAACCGCGTCGAACGAGCGCGCGAAATCGTCGCGGCGGTCGAAGCGGAAACCGGGTTCGACCTCGACATCGACATCCACGACGGCGTCGGCCGGCCGCACGTCGCCCGCGCCGTCGACGCCAGCGAGGCACCCTACGACTACCAGGGCGCGTTCGACGAACTCATCGGCGCGGACGGTCCCTGCTACGTCGCGCGCGAACTCCCGACGTTCGACGACGGCGTGGCGGCCCTGCGAGACGCCTGCGACGTGGTCGGCCTCGCACACCCGTTTCGCTACCGCGACCCCGCCGGCGCGCTCGAACTCTGTGCCGACCTCGACGCCGTCGAACGCTACTATCCCTACGGCTTCGACGTCGACTGCGGCCTCGTTGACGAGGCGGTCGAGCGCTACGACCTGCTCGCCACGGGCGGGAGCGACGCCCACGACGAGACGCTCGGCCGCGCCGGGCCGCCGGAGACCGACTTCGCCCGGTTCGCCGCGGCGGTAGACGGTCTCTAACCGTGTTAGTCCGTGAATAACCCGGAACGTGCCGTGGGGCGTAGAGTTAAATCCTATCGGAACTGAAGGGGCGGTATGCAGTGTCACTACTGCGACCGTGAGGCCGCATACGCCGCGGAGAAAGACCACATTAAGGTCGGCCTCTGCGAGCGACACTTCCGCAAGCGGGTCGAGGAACTCGCCGAATCCGAGGAACTCGCCGCCCTGAAGGAAAAACTCGATATTAACCGAACAAAGTGACGGCGACCCCACAGCAGTCCCTCCACTAACGTCGGCCTACCGCCGCCGCGCCGGGTCGCCTCGGTCGGCGGCGCGTCCGCTCACGCGAGCACTTGGCCGCCGAACACGTACAGCGCCGCGAGCGCGCTCTCGAACGCGACAGTCCCGAGCGCCGAGAGCGCGAGGAACCGCCGTACCGACATCCCGGACAAACCGGCCGGAACGGTGAGCATCCCGCGCGTGAACAGCATCGCGTTGCTCAGCGGGACGACGACGGGACCCCAGCGGTCGAACCAGCCGTCGAACCGGTCGAGGGAGTCCTCGCTGACGCGGAACCACGGCCGCGACAGGAGATACTCGCGGCCGCCCCGCTTGGCGACGAGAAACAGTCCGACCTGACCGACGGTCGCGCCGAGCACGGCGACGGCGAGAATCGGAAGCAGCAGTCGCTCGCCGACCAGCACCAGCGCACCGGGGACGAGGAGTTCGCTCGGCGCGATGTAGAGGAGCATCGCGCCCTCCAGCACGAACACGAAAAAGAGGGCGACGAGGGCGAGGTCGGACGCGAGGAGGTCCCGGAGGAAGTCGGGGAGCTGGGCGGTGAAGGCGCTCATGTCGTATGCGTGTTTCGAGCGGCATCATGTTCATTATGGTTTGGATAACGCGGCGCGAACCGACGGGAGCGACGGCATTTTGCCGCCGCCGACCGAACCCGGCGTATGGAGTTCACCGACCGCCCCCGCAGGCTTCGAACCGACGGGATTCGACCGCTCGTCTCGGAGACGACCCTCGACGCGACCGACCTCGTCGCGCCCGTCTTCGTGGACGCGACGACCGACGAGCGCGTCCCCATCGAGTCCATGCCGGGCCACGAGCGCGTGCCGGTCGCGGAGGCGGCTGACCGCGTCGCCGAGGTGCGCGAGGCCGGCGTCGAGGCCGTCATCGTCTTCGGCATCCCCGAGTCGAAGGACCCCGAGGGGTCCCGCGCGTACGCGCGAAACGGGGTCGTACAGGAGGCCGTCCGCGCCATCACCGCGGAGACGGACGCCTACGTCATCACCGACGTTTGCCTCTGCGAGTACACCGACCACGGCCACTGCGGCGTGCTGGAGGACCGCGCCGAAGACGACCCGACGCTGACGGTCGAAAACGGGCCGACGCTGGACCTGCTCGCGGAAACGGCCGTCTCCCACGCCGAGGCGGGCGCGGACATGGTCGCCCCCTCGGCCTCGATGGACGGGATGGTCGGCGCGATTCGCACGGCGCTCGACGACGCCGGTCACGACGA
Source organism: Haloferax sp. ATCC BAA-644 (assembly GCF_000336975.1). NCBI lineage: Archaea > Methanobacteriati > Methanobacteriota > Halobacteria > Halobacteriales > Haloferacaceae > Haloferax > Haloferax sp. ATCC BAA-644. Next base: position 100,732 of record NZ_AOLF01000031.1, on the reverse strand, counting down.
GATACCAATCATGTCCTACGCCGCGAAGTACGAGAGCGCCTTCTACGGCCCCTTCCGCGACGCGGCCGACGGCGCGCCGGCGTTCGGTGACCGACGGCACTACCAGATGGACCCCGCGAACGCCCGGGAGGCGCTGCGCGAGGTCGCCCTCGACATCGAACAGGGCGCGGACGTGCTGATGGTCAAGCCGGGCCTGCCGTACCTCGACATCGTCCGCGCCATCCGCGAGGGCTACGACCACCCGGTCGCCGCCTACAACGTCTCCGGCGAGTACGCGATGCTCCACGCCGCCGCCGAGAAGGGTTGGCTCGACCTCGACGCGGTCGCCCACGAGTCGCTCCTGTCGATGAAGCGGGCGGGCGCGGACCTCATCATCACGTACTTCGCAGAGCACGTGGCGCGACAACTCGACTGAGACGAGCGGCGAATCGACCGCTCACGACCGACCGGTTCGAGACGCGCACCACGGGATACGATACCGCGGCGCGCACGGCCAAAACACACTTGTCAGGCAACATTTTCCTGAACGTTCGTCCACAGAAGCTCGAAAAATATCAACATCCTTGGACGATATACAACCTCATATGCGTAATATTCTAGCCTATTTTGTGCAGTTGTGGTATTACACCCAAGTAAATTTGACAAAGTCAACCCCACACTTTATGTACTAACTCACCATGAAGCCGAACCGTGATGAAGCACCAGAATCCACACGGATACGGAGCAAAAGTAACTGAACGGTCACCGGAGACCGCATGGGGTGGGCAGTCGTGATACCGCTCCAGGTCGACCCGAGCGTTATCGCGCAGGGGGTCAACTACGTCTGGATCCTCGTCGTCTCGTTCCTCATCTTCTTCATGCAGCCGGGCTTCGCGCTCTTAGAGGCAGGGCAGGTACGCGCGAAGAACGTGGGCAACGTGCTGATGAAGAACATGACCGACTGGGCGCTCGGCGTGCTCGTCTACTTCCTCGTCGGCGCGGGGGTCGCGACAATCGTCGGCGGCCTCACGTCGCCCGGCGGCTTCGACGTCGCCGCCGCGTTCTCGTACATCGGCGACTCCGGCGCGTGGATTGACTGGCTCTTCGGCGCCGTCTTCGCCATGACCGCCGCCACCATCGTCTCCGGCGCGGTCGCAGAACGCATGGACTTCCGCGCGTACATCGTCTTCGCGGCGACCATCACGGGGTTCATCTACCCCGTCGTGCAGGGCCTGACGTGGTCCGGCGGCCTCCTCTCGAGTGGCGGCTACATCGGTGCCGCCCTCGGCGTCGGCTACCTCGACTTCGCCGGTGCGACCGTCGTCCACATGTGCGGCGGCGTCGCCGGCCTCGTCGGCGCGAAGATGGTCGGCCCGCGTAAGGGCCGCTTCGACTCGAACGGCAACAGCCAGCCCATCCCGGGCCACTCGATGCTGCTCGCCGTCCTCGGCACGCTCATCCTCGCGTTCGGCTGGTACGGCTTCAACGTCGGCACGCAGGCGACCGTCCTCGCGGCTACCGACAGCGGCGGGCTTGAGTTCATGGGTGCCGCGCTCGGTCGCGTCGCCCTCGTGACGACCCTCGGCATGGGCGCCGGCGCGGTCGCCGCGATGATCGTCTCGACGAGCTACCAGGGCAAGCCCGACCCCCTCTGGATGGCGAACGGCCTGCTCGCCGGGCTCGTCGCAGTCACCGGCGCAGTCCCCCACGTCACGTGGTGGGGCGGCCTCGTCCTCGGCGCGCTCGGCGGCGCAATCGTCCTGCCGGCGTACCGCTGGACCGTCGACTCGCTCAAAATCGACGACGTGTGTGGCGTCTTCGCCGTCCACGGCGTCGCGGGCGCGGTCGGCACGGCGCTCATCCCGGTCTTCGCGGTGAGCGGCTTCTCCGGCACCCAGCTCGTGATGCAGGTCGTCGGCGTGGTCGTCATCGCCGCGTGGACCATCATCGCCTCGGCCGTCGTCTTCGCCATCGCGGACGCCGTCTTCGGCCTCCGCGTCTCGGAAGAAGAGGAAGAAGAGGGCCTCGACGCCGGCGAACACGGCGTCTCGGTCTATCCCGAATTCGTCGGTGACGCCGGTCCCGACGGCGCGCTCGGCTCGCCCACGGCGACCGACGGCGGCAGCGACGTCCGCACCGACGGTGGCGTCGAGCGAGACGAGACCGTCGAAGCCAACGGAGGTGACAGCCAATGAGCGACGGAGAACAGGGCATCAAGATGGTGATGGCCATCATCCGCCCCGACAAGCTCTCGGACGTGAAAACCGCGCTCGCAGAGGTTGGCGCGCCGTCGCTCACCGTCACCAACGTCTCCGGCCGCGGCTCCCAGCCCGCGAAGAAGGGGCAGTGGCGCGGCGAGGAGTACACCGTCGACCTCCACCAGAAGGTCAAAGTCGAGTGCGTCGTCGCCGACATCCCCGCCGACGACGTGGTCGATGCCATCGCCGACGCCGCCCAGACCGGCGAGAAAGGCGACGGCAAGATATTCGTGCTCCCCGTCGAGAGCGCGGTGCAGGTCCGCACCGGCAAGGAGGGCGAGACGGCGGTCTGAGCGCGCAACTGCGACCGAAGCCGACTGGAAGTCTCCTTTCGCCGCTCTCGTCGTGGTCCGCGCGAGTGCGCACCTGACCGGGGTTCGACGAACACCCCACGCCGTTCTGTTTACTTTTCCGACACTACGTTCGTAGGGTTGTGTGGCAACATTTGTCCACTGAGTTCCAACCTTACGTCCTTATACAAGACATACTTCATCTTATATCGGACATACGTCTCTCAGAACACTATTTTGTAGACGTTTGTCAACGCGAACCGTTATATGAACGTCTTGAGATAGCATCTCTCATGGTTCGCGAGACATTCGGTCGCGAATCGAGCACCAATATGAACGACTGTCCAACTTCCAAGCTCGAACCGCTCGCCGGAGGCATCGTATGTTGACACCCTTGCAGACCGACCTCGCCTCGGTCGTCGAGGGCGTGAACCTCGTGTGGGTCCTCACGGTCACGTTCCTCATCTTCTTCATGCACGCCGGCTTCGCCATGCTCGAAGCCGGGCAGGTCCGCGCGAAGAACGTCGCCAACCAACTGACCAAGAACCTGCTGACGTGGAGTATCGGCGTCATCGTGTTCTTCCTGCTCGGCGCGGCCGTGTCGTCCATCGTCGCCGCCTTCACCGGCGGCCCCGCGATATCGTCGATTTCCGGGGCGTTCATGAGCCTCTACGCGCCCGACGCCTCCGCGACGACGGCGTGGGTCGACTGGCTGTTCGGGGCCGTCTTCGCCATGACTGCCGCCACCATCGTCTCCGGTGCCGTGGCGGGCCGCGCCCGGCTCCGGGCGTACCTCACGTACACCATCCTCATCGCGGGCGTCATCTACCCCGTCGTCGTCGGCTTCACCTGGGGCGGCGGCTTCCTCGACGCCCTCGGCTTCCACGACTTCGCCGGCGGCATGATCGTCCACGGCATGGGTGGCATCGCCGGCCTCACCGCGGCGTGGATTATCGGCCCGCGCATGGACCGCTTCAAGCCCGACGGCACCGCGAACGTCATTCCCGGCCACTCCATCACGTTCGCCGTCCTCGGCACGCTCATCCTCGCGTTCGGCTGGTACGGCTTCAACGTCGGCACCGCCGCCGCGCCGCTGGCGTACGCCGACGGCGCGGTCACGCTCGGCTCGTTCGCCTACGTCGGCCGCGTCGCCCTCGTGACGACCCTCGGCATGGCCGCCGGCGCAATCGGCGCGGGCGGCGTCGCCATGTACAAGACCGGTAAGGTCGACACGCTCTACGTCGCCAACGGCGTCCTCGCCGGCCTCGTCGGCATCACCGCCATCGCCGACGACATCGTCTGGCCGGGCGCGCTGGTCGTCGGCCTCCTCGCCGGCGCGCAGCTCCCGGTCGTCTTCGAGTTCGTCGAAAAGCGCCTCCGCATCGACGACGTGTGCGCGGTCTTCCCCGTCCACGGCTCCGCGGGCGTCCTCGGGGCGCTGCTCTACCCCGTGTTCGCCGTCCCGCTGTGGCACGACGGCGCGTCGTTCGTCTCGCTGGCCGTCCCGCAGGTCATCGGCGTCGGCGTCATCGCCATCTGGACGTTCGTCGCCACCGCGGTCGTCTTCGGCGGCTTCCGCGCCGTCGGACAGGTCCGCGTCTCCTCGGACCACGAGCGCGAGGGCCTCGACACGGCCGAACACGGGGTCGACACCTACCCCGAGTTCGGCTCGCCCGACCACGACACCGGCATCCGCACCGACGGCTCCGGCGTCCCGAGCGGGGATGGATTCATGACGACGGGACGGGAGGACTAACCCATGAGTGATGCAGACGTTCCGAACGACGGCGAAATCAAGATGGTGATGGCGGTCATCCGCCCCGACAAGCTCTCGGACGTGAAGACCGCGCTGGCCGAAATCGGCGCGCCGTCGCTCACCGTCACCAACGTCTCCGGCCGCGGCTCTCAGCCCGCGAAAAAGAGCCAGTGGCGCGGCGAGGAGTACACCGTCGACCTCCACCAGAAGGTCAAAATCGAGTGCGTCGTCGCCGACATCCCCGCCGACGACGTGGTCGACGCCATCGCCGACGCCGCCCAGACCGGCGAGAAAGGCGACGGGAAGGTGTTCACCCTCCCCGTCGAGAGCGCGGTGCAGGTCCGCACCGGCAAGACCGGCCGCGACGCGGTCTGAACGCCGCCGACCGCTGTGTTCGTTCGGTTCGGTCGCGCCGAGCCGTCCCCGGCGTCGTCAGCCTGACGGGCGACGAGGTTATACGCGCTCGGCCGAACGTACCGGTGGCCCCCCACGGGGCGAGAGCCGAACCCACGCGAAACCGTTTTTCCCCTCCGCACCGAGCGTCGTGACGATGAGCGGTGGCTCCACGTGGTGACTGTCGCTGTCCTCGGCGGGCTCGCCGTCGCGCTGTTCGGGATGGCCGCCGTCGGCCTGCTCGCCGACCGATATCTCTCGGACCCCGACGATCTCCGCGCCGACCTCCTCGTCAGCGACGCGAACAAGTGGGCCGTCTTCGCCCTCCTGTGCGGCTACGTCCTCGTCGTCGAGGGACGGCCGCTGTCCTCGATGACCGGCCGCTCGCTTGCCCCCCTCGCGTTCGTCGCGGTGGTCGGCGGCGGCGTCTTCGTCCTGTTCGCCGCGAACGCGGTGACGGCGCCCGTCTTCGACCGACTCGGCGTCGGCGGCCTCGACGAGGGGATGTCCGGGTTGGGTTCGCTGTCGGTCAGACACCGACTGTTCGTGGCCGGAACCGCCGGGATTACGGAGGAAGTGCTGTTCCACGGCTACGCCATCGAGCGACTGCTCGAACTCACCGGCAGTCCGCTCCTCGCGGGCGGCGTCTCGTTCGCCGCGTTCACCGCGAGCCACGCCGTCGGCTGGGAGCGCGGCGCGGTCGCCAGAATCGCCGTCCCCGCGCTCCTGACGACGGTCATGTACCTCCTCGTGCGCGACGTGGTCGCGCTCGTCTGCATCCACGCGCTCAACGACGCGGTCGGACTGCTGTTGGCCGGGTCGGTCGAGGACGCCGGCGACGCCGACGGCGCTGACGCGGCCGCGGACGGAACGGCGCGGTAGGTCGTCGCGAAACCGGGGGGACGGTAGTTCGCCGGTGGAAGGCGCTGCCGACCCAGTAAGGTCTTTCCCGCGAGCGGCCGAACCGCCGCGCATGAACCACGACGAGTCAAGGGCGCTGTACGACCGCGCGCTGTCCGTGCTCGCGGGCGGCGTGAACTCCTCCGTCCGGGCGACGCAACCGTACCCGTTCTTCGTCGAGCGCGGCGACGGCGCGCACGTCATCGACGCCGACGGGAACCGCTACGTCGACTACGTGCTGGGCTACGGGCCGCTGCTGTACGGCCACGACGCGCCCGAACCCGTCCAGTCGGCGGTCCAGAAGCACGCCGCCGCGGGGCCGATGTACGGCGCGCCGACCGAAATCGAGGTCGAACACGCCGAGTTCGTCGCGCGCCACGTCCCCTCCGTCGAGATGCTTCGGTTCGTCAACTCCGGCACGGAGGCGACCGTCTCGGCGGTCCGCCTCGCCCGCGGCGTCACCGGCCGCGACAAAATCGTCGTCATGCAGGGCGGCTACCACGGCGCACAGGAGTCCACCCTCGTCGAGGGCGGCCCCGACGGCGCGAAGCCCTCGACGCCCGGCATCCCCTCGTCGTTCGCTGACCACACCATCCCCGTCCCGTTCAACGACGAGGAGACGGTCCGCGAGGTGTTTGCTGAACACGGCGAGGACATCGCGGCGGTGCTGACCGAGCCGATTCTGGCGAACACGGGCATCGTCCACCCGGTCGACGGCTACCTCGAAGCGCTCCGCGACGTGACCGAGGCACACGGCGCGCTCCTCATCTTCGACGAGGTCATCACCGGCTTCCGCGTCGGCGGCCTCCAGTGCGCACAGGGCAAGTTCGGCGTCACGCCCGACCTCACGACGTTCGGAAAGATTATCGGCGGCGGCTTCCCCGTCGGCGCGGTCGGCGGCAAGGCCGAACTCGTCGAGCAGTTCACCCCCGGCGGCGACGTGTTCCAGTCGGGCACGTTCTCGGGGCACCCGGTCACGATGGCCGCGGGCCACGAGTACCTGAAGTACGCCGCCGAAAACGACGTGTACGGCCACGTCGACCGCCTCGGAGAGAAGCTTCGGGCGGGCATCACGGACATCCTCGAAGACCAGGCCCCCGAGTACACCGTCGTCGGCACGGACTCGATGTTCAAGACGGTGTTCACGCGCCACGGCGCGGCCGAGCGCGCCGACGCCTGCGCCGACGGCTGTTCGCAGGTCGAGTCGTGTCCCAACTACGACGCCTGTCCGAAGACCGGCGCGGACGTGTCGAACGCCGAGACCGACCGCTGGGAGCGCGTCTTCTGGCAGGAGATGAAAGACCGGGGCGTGTTCCTCACGGCGAACCAGTTCGAATCGCAGTTCGTCTCCTACGCCCACACCGACGAGGACATCGAGAAGACGCTGGAAGCGTACAAAGCGGCGCTATAACCCGAATCGACGATTCGCCGGCCGCGCGCTGTTTTCACGACTCCGACCCGCTCGCCCGAGAGAGCCCGAAGTACACCGGCAGTCCGAAGACGGCGGCTAGTCCGGCGGTGAGAAACAGCGGGGCGACGCCGGTCGGGTCCGGCGCGAAGATGAAGCCGAGCGGGAGCGCGACGACGAACGCGACGCCGAAGGTGAGGGCGAGACGGGCGGACCTGTTCACGTCGGCGTCGTCGCCGCGGAGGCCGATAACTGTTCGGCACTTCGACACGACTGCGAGGCGGCCGAGGCGAGCGAGGACCGTCCGCCGCGGCTTCGACTCGGCCCGGCCCGGCCCGGCCCGGCCCGAACGCGCCTCACTCGACCCGCAGTCGCGCCTCGGCCGCCCGCCACAGCGGCGGGTAGGTCAGGGCGACGCCGACGCCGAGACAGACCGCCCACGAGACGAGGATGCCGACCGGGTTTCCTTGGAGTTCGAGGAAGACCAACAGCGGAATCCAGACGGCGGTCACGACGAGGCCGACACCCCAGACGCGGGCGACGAGTCGGAGGCGGAGGGGGCGCGCGAGGAGGAGCGCGAGCGCGACGAGCGCGGCCGCGACGAGGCCGGCGAACCACGGCGGTTCGACGCCGACCGACGAGAGAAACAGGTCGAGGGGCGCGACGACCGAGGTCAGGCCGAACAGGAGGAGGGCGACGACCACGAAGTCACCGACCTGTCGGACGGCCGAATCGAGGGCGGGCATCGTCCGGGTCGTCGCGCGGGGACCGTATCGGTCTTCCGTTCGGCTTCGACCCGGCGCGCGGGAGCGAACTGGAGGGCTTTTCAACGCGGGGGCCGGACTGACGCGTATGACTACAACACTTCGCTTGGCGACGCGAGGGTCGGCGCTCGCTCGCGCGCAGGCCGCGGGCGTGCAGGGGGCGCTCGCGGGCCGCCGACTCGACGTCGAACTCGTCGAAGTCGAGACCACGGGCGACCGGATTCAGGACGAACTCATCCACCGACTGGGCAAGACCGGCGCGTTCGTCCGCGCGCTCGACGAGCGCGTCCTCGACGGCGAGGTCGACGCCGCGGTCCACTCGATGAAGGACATGCCGACCGAGAAGCCCGCCGACCTCGTCGTCGCCGGCGTGCCCGAACGCGCGCCCGCGGGCGACGTGCTCGTGACGGCCGAGGGCCACGACATCGACGACCTGCCCGAGGGAGCCGTCGTCGGCACGTCGTCGCTCCGCCGGCAGGCCCAACTGCTGAACTACCGCGACGACCTCGAAGTCGAGCCGCTCCGGGGCAACGTCGACACCCGCATCGAGAAACTGCTGGCGACGCACCTCCAGCGCGAACACGAGGCCCGCGTCGAAAACGACAAAGAGCGACAGGCCAAGAAGGGCAAGACCGACCACGACGAGGCGTTCGACGAGACCGCCGACGAGTGGTTCGAGGGGCTCACCGAACTCGAACGGCAGGCGCTCGGCCGGAAGGTCGAAACCGAGTACGACGCCATCGTCCTCGCGGAGGCTGGGCTCAAGCGCAGCGGGCTCACCGAGAAGGTGAACTACGAGCGCCTGCCGCGGACGACGTTCGTCCCCGCGCCCGGACAGGGAGCCATCGCCGTGACCGCCGCGGACTCGGAGGTCGTCGACCTCATCCGCGACAAACTCGACCACCCGCGGACCCGCGTCGAGACGACCGTCGAGCGGACCATCCTCGCGGAACTCGGCGGCGGCTGTATCGCCCCCGTCGGCGTCCACGCCCTCCTGCAGGGCGAACACGTCCACGTCGACGTGCAGGTGTTGGCGACCGACGGTTCGGAGTCCATCAAGACCTCGCGCGACCTCCCCGTCGGCAACCACGCCAACGCCGCCCGCGAGTTCGCGGCGGCCCTGCGCGACCGCGGTGCCGGCCAGTTGGTCGCCGCCGCCCGCGAGGAGGCCGAGGAGTGAGATGACGGGCGACGACCAGCGCGCGGGAGCCGACGGACACTCGAACGACGACGCGACCGACGGCGACGGCCTCGGCACGGTCCACCTCGTCGGCAGCGGCCCGGGCGACCCGGAACTGCTGACGATGAAGGCCGCCCGCCTCATCGACGAGGCGGACGTGGTGCTCCACGACAAACTCCCCGGCCCAGAGATTCTCGAGATGATTCCGGCCGAAAAGCGCGAGGACGTGGGCAAGCGCGCCGGCGGCGAGTGGACCCCGCAGGAGTACACGAACAACCGACTGGTCGAACTCGCCCGCGAGGGCAAGGACGTGGTCCGCCTGAAGGGCGGCGACCCGTTCGTGTTCGGCCGCGGCGGCGAGGAGATGGAACACCTCGCAGACAACGGGATTCCCTTCGAGGTCGTGCCGGGCATCACCTCGGCGGTCGCCGGGGCCGGTTCCGCGGGCATCCCCGTCACCCACCGCGACCACGTCTCGTCGGTGTCGTTCGTCACCGGCCACGAGGACCCGACGAAAGACGAGTCCGCGGTGGACTGGGACGCGCTCGCCGCGACCGGCGGGACGCTCGTCGTCCTCATGGGCGTCGGCAAGCTCCCGCTCTACACCGCCGAACTCCGCGAGGCGGGGATGGACGGCGACACGCCGGTCGCCCTCATCGAGCGGGCGACGTGGCCAGACATGCGCGTCGCCACCGGCACCCTCGACACCATCGTCGACGTGCGCGACGAGGCCGACATCGAGCCGCCCGCAATCACCGTCATCGGTGAGGTCGCGGCGACCCGCGACCGCGTGAAGGGGTTCCTGCAGGGCGGCGGCGCGGACGCCGTCGCTGAGACGGGCGCGGACGCGAACCCGACCTCCGGAGGTTCGGGAGGGGACGAATGAGCCAGCAGGTCCGCGCGGCCGTCTTCCGCCCCGACGACGACCGCATCGAACGCGCCGTCGAGCTCCTCGACTCGCTCGGCGCGACCCCCGTCCCCGACCCGATGCTCGCAATCGAGCCGACCGGCGCGACGCCCGAGCCCGGCGCGTTCGTCGTCCTGACGAGCAAGACCGGCGTCGAACTCCTCGACGAGGCCGGTTGGAGCCCCAGCGACGCGGTGCTGTGCTGTATCGGTCCCGCGACCGCCGACGCCGCCCGCGAGGCGGGGTGGACGGTCGACCGCGTCCCCGACGAGTACACGTCGGCCGGACTGGTCGACCACCTCGCGCCCGACGTGGACGGCGCGACGGTCGAAGTCGCCCGAAGCGACCACGGCAGTCCGGTCCTCACGGACGGCCTGCGCGACGCGGGCGCGGACGTTCACGAGACGGTACTGTACCGACTCGTCCGCCCCGAGGGAGCCGGAGAGTCGGCCGAGCTGGCCGCCGCCGGCGACCTCGAAGCCGCCCTGTTTACCTCGTCGCTGACGGTCGAACACTTCCTCGACGCCGCCGCCGAGCGCGATATCCGCGAGGAAGCCATCGCCGGCCTGAACGACGCGGTCGTCGGCGCAATCGGGCCGCCGACCCGCGACACCGCGGAATCCCACGGCATCGACGTGACCGTCGTCCCCGACGAGGCGACGTTCGAAGCGCTCGCGGTCGCCGCGGTCGAGACCGCCGCGCCGACGTATCACGAGTGACGTGACGGGGAGCGAGGGAGCGGCGTGACGGGAGCCGAGGCGGGAGACGGCTCGTGGCGCGCCGTCGGCTCGGTCGCCGGCTGGCAGACCGCCGCGAGCCTCTGTTACTACGCCATCTTCGCGGCGACCGGCTTCGTCCGCGACGCGTTTTCGGTCTCCGAATCGCTGGTCGGCGTCTTTCTGACCGCCGGCCTGCTCGGCTACACGGTGTTTCTCTTTCCGAGCGGCGCGGCCGTCGACGGCTACGGCGAAAAGCCGGTCATGGTCGTCGGCCTGCTGGCGCTGTCGGTCGCGCTCGTCGGCGTCACGTTCGCGCCGCCGTCGTACCTCCTGTTGTTGGTGACGGTGGCGCTCCTCGGGGCGGCCTACTCGACCGCGATGCCGGCGTCGAACCGCGGCATCGTCGCGGCCGCGCCCGCCGGGAGCAAGAACCTCGCCATGGGACTGAAGCAGGTCGGCGTCACCGTCGGCAGCGGGGCGTCGTCGCTCCTCGTCACCGGCGTCGCCGTCGTCGCGGCGTGGCAGGTGGGCTTCTGGGCCATCGCCGTCTTCGCCGCCGGCTACGCGCTCGTCTTCGCGACGCGCTACCGCGGAAACCCCGGCACCGGCCGGCTCGAACGACCCCGACTCGCCGGCCTCGGCGGCAACCGCGCCTACGTCGCGCTCGTCGCCGCCGGACTGTTCATCGGCGCGTCCATCTTCTCGATGCTCGGCTACACCGTCCTCTACGTGCAGGACGTGGTCGGAACCGGTCCCGCGCTCGCCGGGGGCGTCCTCGCGGCGACGCAGGTGACCGGAAGCGTCGGCCGCATCGGCGCTGGAAGCCTCGCGGACCGCCTCGGCGGGCCCCGCGGCGCGGCCACCGTCGCGCTCGTCCAACTGGCCGGCGCGGTCGCGCTCTTTTCGCTCCTCGTCGGAACCGGCGGCTCGTTCGCGCTCACCATCGCCGTCTTCGTCGCGCTCGGACTCACCATCCACGGCTCGACCGGCGTCTTCTACTCCTGTCTGAGCGGCGTCGTCGACGACGGCGACATCGGCGCGGCGACCGCCGGCGGCCAGACCGCGCTCAACGTCGGCGGCCTCGTCGCTCCGCCGCTTTTCGGCTTCGTCGTGGAGTCGACGGGCTACGGGGCCGGCTGGGCGCTCGTCGCCGGTTCGACGGTGCTGGCGACCGTCCTCCTGTTCGTCGTCAGACGGCGAATCTGACGGCGGGAGACGAGTCTTCTTATACCAAACCGCGGCAACCACGCCGCATGTTCCCCGCCGAACTGGAGTGGAAACGAAGGGGTTGCGTGCCCGAACTGCCAGCGTTTATGCCGGTGAGGGCGTGAGTACCACACCAATGGACGGACCCGTCCCCGAACTCACCGAGCACGCGGCGGTCTGCGCGGCCCGCCTCCGCGACGCCGACCGGGTGCTCCTCGCCTCGCACATCGACGCCGACGGGTTGACGAGCGCCGGCATCGCCTCGACCGCGCTCGAACGCGCCGACATCCCCTTCGAGACGGTGTTCTGCCGCCAACTCGACGAGGCCGCCGTGGCCGACATCGCGGCGACCGACTACGACACCGTGCTGTTCACGGACTTCGGCAGCGGCCAACTCGACATCATCGCCGACCACGAGGCGGCGGGCGACTTCCACCCCGTCATCGCCGACCACCACCAGCCCGCCGAGGGCGTCGAGACCGACCACCACCTCAACCCGCTTCGGTTCGGTCTCAACGGCGCGAGCGAACTCTCCGGCGCGGGCGCGAGCTACGTCCTCGCGCGGGCGCTCGAAGCCGAGGGTCGAGACAACCGCGACCTCGCCGCCCTCGCCGTCGTCGGCGCGGTCGGGGACATGCAGGACACGAACGGCGAACTCCGCGGGGCCAACGCGGGCATCGTTGAGGAGGGCGTCGCGGCCGGCGTCGTCGAGGAGGGGACCGACCTCCGCATCTACGGCCGCCAGACCCGCGCGCTCCCGAAACTGCTCCAGTACGCGACCGACGTTCGCATCCCCGGCATCTCGAACAACGAGGCCGGAGCCATCGAGTTCCTCACCGAACTCGACGTGCCCTGCCGCGACGACGACGGCGAGTGGAAGCGCTGGGTCGACCTCACCGGCGACGAGCGCCAGACGCTCGCCAGCGCCCTGATTCGCCGCGCCATCGCCAGCGGCGTCCCCGCCTCCCGCATCGACGACCTCGTGGGGACGACCTACGTGCTCTCCCGGGAACAGGAGGGGACCGAACTCCGCGACGTGAGCGAGTTCTCGACGCTCCTGAACGCGACCGCGCGCTACGACCGCGCCGACGTGGGCCTCGCGGTCTGCCTCGGCGAGCGCGACGCGGCGCTGGACCGGGCGCGCAGGCTCCTGCGGAACCACCGCAAGAACCTCTCGAACGGCCTCCAGTGGGTGAAAGAACACGGCGTCCGCGTCGAGGACAACCTCCAGTGGTTCGACGCGGGCGACGAGATACGCGAGACCATCGTCGGCATCGTCGCCGGGATGGCCGTCGGCACCGACGCGACCCGAAACGGGATGCCGGTCCTCGCGTTCGCCGAGAAAGAAGACGGCGAAGTGAAAGTCTCCTCGCGCGGGTCGTACGTGATGGTCAGAGACGGGCTCGACCTCTCGGCGGTCATGCGCGAGGCGTCCCGTGCAGTCGGCGGCGACGGCGGCGGCCACGACGTGGCCGCGGGCGCGACGATTCCGAAGGGCGAAGTCGAGGTGTTCATCTCCGAGGCGGACCGCATCGTCGGCGAGCAGTTGGCCGAGGACGCGGACTAATCGTCGACCGGGTTCTCCCCGAACCGCGCGGGCACCCAGTTTTGGCTGTCGATTGGCGGCCGCTCGTACCCGGTGTCGTCCTGTCGGGACGGGAGTTCGATGGGGTCGGGCGTGAGGTCCTCGTAGTCGATTTGGTCCAGCAGGTGCGAGATGCAGTTGAGCCGCGCGTGGCGCTTCACGTCGGCGTGGACGACGTGCCACGGGGCCGCCTCGATGTCGGTGTGTTCGAACATCGCGTCTTTCGCCTTCGAGTACTCGACCCACCGAGAGCGCGCTTCGAGGTCCATCGGACTCAGCTTCCACCGCCGCTTCGGGTCGTCTGTTCGCTTCTGAAACCGCCGTTCCTGTTCCTCGTCGCTGATTGAGAACCAGTATTTGACGAGGACGATACCCGACCGGACGAGCATCCGCTCGAACTCGGGGCAGGTCCGCAGGAACTCCTCGTACTCCTCGTCGGTGCAGAAACCCATCACCCGCTCGACGCCCGCGCGGTTGTACCAACTCCGGTCGAAAAGCACCATCTCGCCCTCTGTCGGAAGCTGTTCGACGTACCGCTGGAAGTACCACTGCCCCTGTTCGCGCTCCGTGGGTTTGCCGAGCGCGACGACCCGCGCCACCCGCGGGTTGAGCCGGCGGGTGATGCGCTTGATGACGCCGCCTTTCCCCGCGGCGTCGCGCCCCTCGAAGACGACGCAGACCCGGAGGTCGCGTTCCTTTATCCAGTACTGGAGTTTCACCAGTTCCTCCTGAAGGCGGTGCAACTCCCGTTTGTACTGTTTCTTCTTCAGGACCCCCTCGTCGTTGTAGCGGGGCTCGTCGGCGGACATACGAGAACTGCGAGCGCTGTGACCAAATAGCAAGCGGGGGCGGGCGGTGCGCTCGACGCCGGCGACGACGAACGCCGCGACGGCGACGAGCGGTCTGACCATCCGCCGAAGCAACGGCCGGGCGCCAGCGCGTCGATGAGAGTTCGGCGGTCGTACATCACGGGGTGCAACCCGTGAAAGCGCCTGTCGGGGTCGTGCGGCCCGCAATCGCGGCAGACCGAGCTGTTCGACGAGTAGAAATTGATGAAGATCCACTGTCGAGAGGATTCAACTCGTGTTTGAGTGTATAGTCGCCCACTTATTTAGTGTTCGACAACCTATCGAGTATAAAATCGATTGTCCTCAAACAACCCAATCTGGCTATGACTCCCTCGATTCGGATACGGGAGCAGTTCGATATAGCGAGATTTGATTTATTATTGCCGGAGCTGGAGGAAGAAACGGCCGAGTGTAGACCGCGTTCGCGTTCGCCCTCGGGGGCGAAACCCGCGAAATCCTCATATCGGATGCTTGTGTATGTCATGGCACCGGCACGCATGCCGGAGTGGGGTGAACGATGGCGACTGCCAACTCGAACGAGGCCGAATACGACTACCCGGTCGGCTACGAACCGGAGGTACAAACAGAGACGGTCGAACTGGACCGTCGAACCGTCGAGCGACTCGACGCGCTGCGCGAGGACGACGAGTCGTACGACGAACTGATAACCGAGCTCGCGTCCATCTTCGCGGCGAGCGAACTCTCCGCCGCGCGCGTGGACAGCCCGCTCATCGAGTGACGCCCCGCGTCGCTCGATTTTCCGTATTTGAGACGCGCTAAGAGAGGAATCGCCGTTCAGAGGACGAACAGTCGATAAATGCTACGTTGCTATACAGAATTCACAATGCCGATGAACTAACCGTCCGATTTTTTGCCGGGAGCACGAAAGCTCCGAGTATGACCGAGTTCGACCCCGAGAAGTTCGAGGACAAGTACGCCAACTACTTCCCCGAACTCCAGCGCGCGTACAAGAACGCCTTCGAGACGATGAACGACGAGTTCGACTCGTCGCTCATCCACGGGGTCGACCAGCAGATTCTCAACGAGTCCGAGCCGTTCTACGAGGACGACGACTTCTCCGTGCAGCTCCCCGACGACCCCGCGGAGCGGCTGACGGCGGTCGAAATCGACGACGACGAGCTCGATACCGTCCTCGACCGCTACGTCGACGAGATAGAAAGCGAGCTTCGGCGGGTCTTCGGCGTCGAGGCGTAACCCCGAACCAAAGGCCTAAGCACGTTCACCTCGAAGCCGCGTGCATGAGCACGGAGACGCAGGACGGCGAGGACGACCTCAAAGAGCGTGTCGTGAACTTCCTCCGTCGGAACTTCCCGCAGATCCAGATGCACGGCGGCAGCGCGGCCATCCGCGACCTCGACCGCGAGACCGGTGAGGTTACCGTTCTCCTCGGCGGCGCTTGCTCCGGGTGCGGCATCTCTCCGATGACCATCCAGGCCATCAAGACCCGCATGGTCAAGGAGATTCCCGAGATCAACGAGGTCCACGCCGACACCGGCATGGGCGGCGACGGCGGGATGGGCGGCGACAGCCGCGGCGGCAGTCCGTCGTTCCCCGGCGACACCAGCGACGACACGACCGATATCGAGGACGACCAGGGCCCGCAGGCCCCGTTCTAACTCGACGGTTCGGACGTTTTCGTCGCGGCGGCGGCCGAGAACAGGAGTTTTATCGGCAACTACTCCCCACCCTCGGGTATGACTGCCGAGTCGCCCGAGAACGTCCTCTTCGTCGTCATGGACACCGTCCGAAAGGACCATCTCACGCCGTACGGCTACGACCGCCCGACGACGCCGGGCCTCGACCGGTTCGCCGACGAGGCGACCGTCTTCGAGCAGGCCGTCGCGCCCGCGCCGTGGACGTTGCCGGTCCACGCCTCGCTTTTCACCGGGATGTACCCCAGCCAGCACGGGGCCGACCAGGAGAATCCCTACCTCGAAGGCGCGACGACGCTCGCCGAGACGCTCTCGGCGGCCGGCTACGACACCGCCTGTTACTCCTCGAACGCGTGGATAACGCCCTATACGCACCTGACCGACGGCTTCGCCGAGCAGGATAACTTCTTCGAGGTCATGCCCGGGGAGTTCCTGTCGGGGCCGCTGGCGAAGGCGTGGAAGACGATGAACGACAACGACGCGCTCCGGACGCTGGCCGACAAACTCGTCAGCCTCGGCAACACCGCCCACGAGTACCTCGCCGGCGGCGAGGGCGCGGACTCGAAGACGCCCGCGGTCGTCGACCAGACCATCGACTTCATCGACGACTCCGAGGAGTTCTTCGCGTTCGTCAACCTCATGGACGCGCACCTGCCGTACCACCCGCCCGAGGAGTACAAAGAGCGCTTCGCGCCGGGCGTCGATTCGACCGACGTCTGCCAGAACTCCAAGGAGTACAACGCCGGTGCCTACGAGATTGACGACGACGAGTGGGCGGACATCCGCGGGCTCTACGACGCCGAAATCGCCCACATCGACGACCAGCTCACCCGCCTGTTCGACCACCTCAAAGAGACCGACCGCTGGGACGACACGATGGTCGTCGTCTGCGCCGACCACGGCGAACTCCACGGCGAACACGGCCTCTACGGCCACGAGTTCTGCCTGTACGACCCGCTCATCAACGTCCCGCTGATGGTCAAACACCCCGACCTCGACGCGGAGCGACGCGACGACCAGGTCGAACTGATCGACCTCTACCACACGGTGCTCGACTCGCTCGGCGTCGAGGGCGGCGACCCCGCGAACCCCGGCGACGACGCGGTCGGTCTCGACCGCACGCGCTCGCTCCCGTCGGCCGATTACCGGGAGTTCGCGCAGGCGTCGAACGACGACCCCGGTCAGCGGCGTGACGGCGAGTACGCCTTCGTCGAGTACTCACGTCCCGTGGTCGAACTCAAGCAGTTAGAAGAGAAGGCGTCGAGCGCCGGCATCACCCTGCCTGAAGACTCGCGGTTCTACTCCCGGATGCGGGCGGCGCGGCGGACCGACGCCAAGTACGTCCGAATCGACCGCATCCCCGACGAAGCCTACCGCATCGACGCCGACCCCGAGGAGACCGAGAACGTCGCCGGCGACGACACGGGCGACGAGGCCATCGCGGAGACCGAGGCCGCCCTCGCGGAGTTCGAAGACGCAATCGGCGGCGCGTGGACCGACGCGCTCGACACCGACGTGTCGGACGACTCGGTCGACCAGATGGACGACGAGGCGCAGGACCGACTCCGCGACCTCGGCTACCTCGAATAGCTCGCACACGGGCGTCTCGGGTCCGACGCGACTACCGAAGCCCTGCTCCCCGCTCCCACGCCCGGAGGAGCGCCGCGAGCGTCCGGTTCGTCGGCACCTCGAAGCCGTGGTCGGCGGCGATATCCACTACCGCACCGTTGATAGCGTCCACCTCGGTCCGCTTTTCGGCCGCCACGTCCTGCAACATCGACGAGCGGTTCGCGGCGGTCTTTTCGACCACGCGGTCGACTGCCTCGCGGGCGACGCGGTTCGGGAGCGACACGCGCTCTAATCGGGCGACACGGGCCGTTTCGCGGGCCGCTCGGTGTGCGAGTTCGCCGGCGTCGTCGCCCGCGAGCGCGCCGTTTTCGACCCGCGAAAGCGCGGTGACCGCGTTGATGCCGGCGTTGACGGCGAGTTTCTCCCAGCGCCGTCGCGGCATGTCGGTCGCGACGAGCGTGTTGAGCCCCGCGTCGCGGAACGCCTTCCCGACGCGCTCCGCGAGGGGGTCGGATCCGCCGTCGAGCGCGCCCAAGACGACCCGACCGACGCCGGTGCACTCGACGCGGCCCGGCTCGACTAATCGCGCTCCGTAGGTCGCCGTTCCCGCGAGGACCGGCGCGTCGAGGCGAGAAACGAGCGCCTCCTCGGTGAGTCCGTTCTGGAGCGACAGCACCGCGTCCACGTCGCAGTCAGCGAGCGCGTCGGCAGCGGCCGCGGTGTCGAACGACTTGACCGTGACGAGCGCGAGGTCCGCGTCGTGGCCCGTTTCGGTCGTCGTCGCGGCCGGCGAGATGTGCGCCGACTCGGCACCGACGATGTCGAGCCCGGCCGCCGACACCCGGGCTGCGTACGGGTCGCGGGCGACGAGCGTCACGTCGTGGACCGACGCGAGGAGGCCGCCGACGAGCGTGCCCAGACTGCCCGCGCCGAAGACGAGAATTCGCATGGCTACCCGTACTCGGCGGACGACAAAAATGGCGAGTTTCGCGGGTGCGGCGGTCGAATCGGGGGCGAGGCCTCAGTCTTCGGTCCAGTAGTAGAGTTGCTCCCGTTCGGCACCGCAGTTCGGGCAGGCGTCGGGCAGTTCGTCGAGGTCGCCCATCTCGCCGCAGTCGCTACACCGCCACATCAACTCGGCCTCACCGAACTCGTGGCCGGCGCGCTCGTGTTCGACGGACATCCCCGCGAGTCCCTCGCGGGTCGTCACGAAGAAGCCGTCGTCGTCGAAACCGCGGACGCTCCCGAGTTCGGTTCCGTCCGCCGCGTACACCGTCATTCCCACCGTCGGCTGTGTCTCGTCAGCCATACGCGACTAGTCGTCGCGCGAGCGGATAAAAAGGAACGGCCGAATCCGTGTCGAGGTCGAGCGAGCCCATCAATAGGTCGGCAGTGAGACCCCTATAAATAATAAATCTAATACCGCGATATAGAATCGCGTAGCTCGACAAAGCACTTACCGCCACGTCATAGATCCGACAGTATGCCCCGTCTTCGGAGCCGCCGCCGATTCCTCCGACTGCTCGGAAGCGCGTCGTTCGGTGTCGCCGGTTGTCTCGGCCGCGACGGCGGGTCGTCCGGTCCTACGACGACCGAGGCGACGACCACCACCGCCGAACCGTCTACGACTTACGGTCCGACCTCCGGGCCGGACGAACGCGTGACGGCCACGCCGCCGGGCGACCCCGCGCTCTCCCCGTCGGGGGCGTGGCCGCAGTACCGCTTCGACGCGGGAAACACCGGCTACAACCCCGACGTTTCGATTCCGACCGACGCCGAGGAGTACTGGCGGCTGAACGCCGGCGGCTCACCCGTCCTCGACGGCGACCGCCTCTACAACCTCCACGGGCGCGGGCGCGACAAGCGAGCACTCGTCCGACGCGACCCCTCGACGATGGGTGAGCGGGCGGTAACCCCGCTTGTCGGCTACGGCGTGAACTCGCCGCCCGTCGTCGCGGGCGACCGAGTCGTCGTCACGACCTTCATCGAGGTGTTCTGTCTCGCCGCCGACCGCGACGAAGTGCTCTGGCGCGGCCCCGAGATGGACGGTATCCACGGCCCGCCCGCGGTGGGCGACGGCGTCGCCGTCGTCTCAGGCGGCGGGTTCGACGGCGTCCCGACCCAGCTCCGGGCGTTCGAACTCGCGGACGGGAGCGAACGCTGGCGCTACGACCTCGAAAGCGACGCGAAGGGCGCGCCCGCCGTCGCCGACGGGGCGGTGTTCGTCGTGACGAGCGACGCCGTCCACGCCGTCGACCTCGCGACCGGCGAGCGGCGCTTCCGCGTCGAGGCGCAAGCGAGCGAGTGGACGACGCCGGTGGCAACGCCCGAGGCCGCGTATCTGTCCACCCGCGACGGAAAGCTCCTCTCGCTCGCCCCGAGCGACGGCACCGAACGATGGCGGTCGCCGGGAAGCGGCGCGCCGGTCGTCGCCGACGACGTGCTCCACGTCGCGGTCGACGGGGAGACCGCGACGCTGTCGCGCGACGACGGACGCGAGGCGGCGGCGCGCTTCTCCGGCGCTCCACACGCGCGCGCACGAGAAGCGTTATTAGTTTCCGATGAACAGGGACGACTAGCAGCGTACAACACTGATGAAGAACGTCAGTTGTGGACACACCAGACCCCGGAAGTGCAGGTGGCGGACGTGATTTCACGGGGCGTCGCCGCCGCAGTCCCCGTCGACGGCGCGGTGTACGTCGTCGCCGCCGACGGCTTCCACGGGTTAGGGGCGGCGCAAGACTGAGACGCCGAGCGGCGGAGTCGCTCGACTCGCAAAACTTGGCCGAAAAGCCGATTCCGGAACTACATGAAGTCCGCAATTCCCGACTGTTTGTTCTTGTCGTTCTCGAAGACCGATTCGAGGCTCTTTTCGAGCACTTCGAGGCGCTGTTTCGTGTAGTCGCGGCAGTCGAACTCCTCTGCCACCTGAATCGCGGTGTCCATGTACTTGTTCACGGAGCCCTGGTGGACCGTGAGGTTCACCCGGCCGCCGCACTCCCGGCAGTCGCCCGAAAGCGGCATCCGGCGGTACTTCTCGCCGCAGTCGAGACACCGCGTCTCCTGTCGGGAGAAGGCGCGGAGGTTGCCGATGAGGTCCGGCAGGAAGTGGTACTCGATGACGCGCTCGGCCACGTCCGTCTCGTCGACCGCCCGGAGCTTCCGCGCGAGGAACAACTGGGCGTCCATCTTGTCCATCATCGACCCGAGGGTCTTGTACGCAGAGAGGTCCGGGCCGGCGGCGATGTCCGTGGTGTCGTGGGTGTGGTCGAACCCGGTGTACTCGCGGTCGGTCCCGAGGTACTCCTCGGCGATGGTGACCTCGTCCTCCCAGTCGTCGGGGTCTTCCATTCGCAGCGTCGCCTCGTAGAACTCGCGGGGGTACTGCCGCACGATGTCCATGTTGTGCGCCTCGTCGTCGATCTCCGAGGGGTCGATGCGCGAGGACATGACGAGCGGCGCGTCCATCTGCCCGCCGCGCTTGTCGGGGAGATATTCTTTCGAGAAGTTGAGAAGACCGTCCATGAGCAGCATGACACAGTCTTCGTCCCCGTCGCACTGCGCGACGTGGAGGTCGTTGGCGACCAGCGAATTGGTATCTTCGACGGTCAACGAGTAGGTGTGGTCGATATCGCTTTCGAGATATTCGACCGAGACGACTTCGTCGAGCCACGTATCCCCGCCGTCCGAGAAGAGACGCTGGCTTCGGATGTCCGTGTCGTCGAGCGCGCTCGCCAGCGCCTCACTCTTTCGAGGGAGATGAAAGCCGGCTTCCTCGGCGAATCGAACCGCGTTCTCCGACGTGAGTTTGAGGACCCACGAGTCGAACGTCGGGACCTCGTCTTCGTCGTAGAACTCCGCGACTGCACCCGTCCGTGGCGTTCGGCGCTCGGAGTAGGTCTTCGCGGCGATGCCGAATCGTTTGAGGGCGGCAACGAGGTCGCGTTTGAGGTCGTCGCTCACGGTGTGCGCGCGGATCTCCACGCGGTCCGAAGACGCGCTTCCGTCGCCGGAGAAGTACGCCGACAGGAAGGACCGAAGAACCGGCTTGGGGCCGGTGAGTATCGAGTCCGGGACGCGTTTGTCCTCGGCGCGCGACCCGCATCCGATGACGTCCGCAAACAGCGACTGAACGAGTCTGCTCGAAATCGTGACCTTCCACTCGTTCTCCTCGAACGCGTCGACGCCGAGCGCTTCGCTAACGGTATCGAGGATGCGTTCTCGGGCGAGTTCGTCCGGAATACAGACCGTCGTCTGGTAGAAGTTTCCAGGCGACGCCCTCGCGAAGCCTTCGGCGGCGTAGTACCCCAGAACAGTTCCGAACGCCTCGTCGATATCGAGCACTCTCGAAACGGTCGCGGTATCGCGGCGGACCCCAAGAGAGATGTCACGCGGAAGCACGTCGACGACCGTTTCGGCGTCTCCGAAAATCTCCACGAACACCGATGCCGGAACGCTGTCGCGAGAGACCCAGTTGTAAACCGTCGAATCGCCCCGTCCGAGCCTCTCGGCGACCGGTTTTACGTAGCCGTTCGATTCCGTATGCTCGTCGAATAGCGACCGGATTCGGTCCGCACCGAGCCCCCGAATCATCAGGTCTTCGGCCGGTATCGACTCGCCGTTCAGGAACTCATCGAGCAAGTCGAACTGGGTCGGGTCCGCGTCGATGTCGACGCGCTTGGGCGACGGAAGCGCATCGCCTTCATCAAGGTCGTGCGCGGGAACCCGCGTGAACCCGCCGTCGCTGGCTCGAATCACCGTGTGGTCTGGAGTGACCGTTAGTTCTCTTCCACCGCGAGTCTCGATTCGCACGAGGTGGTCCTGTGCGACGTGCTTAGAGACGGCTTCGACCGGTTTAATCGTCTCTCGACCGCCTCTAGAGAGAGACGGAACGTACACGTCTCCGTCCAGTTCCTGAACGAGCGTCCCGAAGTCGTCGGTTTCCGGGTCATCGAGTCGTTCCTCGACAAGCGTTCGAACCTCGTCGTATCGCCAGCGGTCGGTCTCGTCTCGGAACCAGACCTTCGTCTCCGGGTGGAAGCAGTTCCGGCGCTTCGCGGCGTGAAAGTACGGGTGCGCATATCCGACTGCGGCTGTCGTAAATCCGACAACTCTGCCGACGACCGCGGCGGAGGTGTGGGGTGCCATCCCGAAGACGAGTTCGCCGATGAGGTCGTCGCGCTCGTCGATTTCGTAGAAGCGGTCGAGGCCGTAGAACTGGTCGAGGAGGTCGTCGACGAAGTCGGCGGTCTGCATCATGTGCTGGGCCGCGCCGTTCGAGAGGACGATGTCCTGGACTTTGAGTTCGACCAGTTGGTCGTCGAACCGGAGGGGTTCGCCGTCGATGTCGGTCTCGTAGCCGAGTTCGCGGAAGTGGTCGGCGGTCACGTCGAGTTCCTCGGGGCGGACCGCGGTGACGGGCAGGTCGGTCATGTCGTAGCGGACGGTGCCGTCTTTGAACGACGACACGTCGTGTTTCGCCCGCAGGACGCCCTTCTCGATTGGTTCGGGCGTCTTGTTCGCGGAGGTGAGCCCCTTCACGCCCTTGAGAATCTGGAACGACGACTCGCGCTCGCCGACGCGTTCGAGGGCGTTTCGGTACTCGGTGTTCAGGTCGATGTCCTGCCACTCGGCGCTCTCGACGTCCCACTCGCAGCGCTCGCAGTAGACGCGGCCCGACTCGTCGGGTTCGATGACGCTCCCGCAGTCGTCGCACTCGTAGTGGGGTTCGGTGTGACCGCCGCACTCCGAACATTTCGATTTGAAGCCGAACGCGCCGCAGTCGGGGCACTTGCGCTGACCGAGGCGGACCGAAATCTGGCCGCGCTTGCCGGACTCGCCGCGGTGTCTGGCGGCGTCGCCAACGTCGCGTTGGCTCCCGCCGGCCTCGCCGATGGGAAACAGCGTGTGGACCGCGGGCGAGAGGTCGCGGCGCTCGGACTTCTCCGGGCGGCCCATCCGGTTGCCGATGCGGGTGGGCGCGCGCTCGCGGACGACGAAGGGCGCGACCTCGTTGACGGCCTCGACGGCGTTATCGCCGTCGTCCCACCCGCGGGCGCGCTCGGAGAGGTCGGGGAGTTCCCACGTCCGCTCGCGGTCGTCGGTGAGACCGAGGCTCCGGGCGAGCGGTCGCCACACGGGGACGCGAAGCGTCTCGTCGGTCTGTCGGTGAGCGACGAGCAGGTGTTCGAGCGCCTCCCGAATCTCCGGCGTGTTGTCGAGGACGAGCGTCCCCTCCAGTCCGCGCTCGGGTTCGTTGTCGTGTTCGAGCGCGCCGGCCGTGCCGCCGTCGGCTTCGGCGGCGACGACATCGCCGGCCGCGACGGCGTCGGCGAGCGCGTCGAACCGCTCGACGGAGATGTCGTGCCAGAGGTAGGTGTACGTCGGATGGAGCGGGGCGTCGAACTCGGTCGCCCACGAGAGGGCCTGTTCGACCGACGGCTCTTCGAGGTCGACGGCGGGGTCGTCGCGGAGCGCCTGCACGTTGGCCTCGGTCGCCTCGAACTCCTGAATCCACCACTCGAAGACGTACGAGGCGGGCGCGAGCGGGTGGTTGTTCTCGACGAACTCCCCGAAGTTGACGAGGTACTCACCGAGGTCGAGAATCTTCTCGACGCCGTTCTGGAGTTCCTTCGCCTCCTCGGGGTCGTCGATGCGGCGCACGTCGCCGTTGGCGAGTCTGACCGTCGGCCCCTCGATGGAATCGACGGGGACGACGCCGCCGGCCTTGCCGGGACGCTCGGTTTTGATCTGCGTGCCGGTGGCGATGAAGTCGTCCACGATGTGCATCGTCGCGGGGTGGACGCCCGCGGTCGCAAAGCCGTGGTTGCGGGCGCGGCCGTAGCGCAGGCGGAAGCCGCCGGGCGCGGAGGGGTGGCCGAACACCGGGCGGCCCGCGATGAGGTCGCGGAGGAACTTGGTCGCGGGTTCGACGCGGGTCGGGCCGTCGGGGGCGTCGCTCTCGGCGTCGTCGGTCTCTGCGTCCGGGTCGGCCTCGGCCTCGTCGGCTTCGTCGCCGTCGTCTCCCGCGTCGTCGGCGTCGGCGTCGGCGTCCCCGTCGTCCTTGCCGATGGTACCGTCGATGAGGTCCTGGAGCCACGGCCAGTCGACCTCGTCGAGTTGGCGGGTGTAGCGCTGAATCTTCGGGGCCTTGAGGGCGATACCCTCGGCCATGACGAGACACATGCCGCCGCGGGCGGAGTTGGTGTCGACGCGTTCGAGGTCGCGGTAGCCCGAGACCTCCTCGTCGCCGGTGGCCTCGCCGTCGAGCATGATTGGCATGTTCTCCGCGATGAAGCGCGACTCCTTGTCCTTCGGCGAGTACTGGAGGCCGGTCTCCTTGTCGTAGAGGTTTATCTCCTCGACGTAGCGCTCGACCTCGTCGGTTCGAGCCTTGTACTCGTCGATGTCGAGCAGCGAGCGGGCGTAGTCAGCAACGAGCACGGAGAGCGCCTGTGCGGTGCCGCCCGCCGAGCGAATCGGGCCGGCGTAGTAGACGTTGACGAACTCCGTACCGTCGTCGTTTTCGAGGATTTCGACGCGGTCGATGCCCTCGATGGGGGCGGCGACGACTCCCTCGGTGAGGAGGGCGACGGCGGTGCGGACCGCGCCCTCGACTTTGCCCTCGCGGGAGTCGTAGTCGCCGACGTTGCCGTCGACGAAGTCGGTCACGAGTTCGAGCGCGGCCTCCTCGCGGGACATCTCGCCTTCGAGTTCGCGGACGCGCTCTGCGACGCCGTCGATGCCGAGGATGTTTTCGACGCGGTCGGCCATGTCCTTGGCGACCGGAATCTCGACTTCGGTCTTCGGGTCGTACCCCGTCGCCTTCGCGGCCTCCGCGAGGTCGAACGCCTCGTCGAGGCGGGCTTCGATGCGACGGAAGTACCGGGTTTCCTCCTCGCGCACGGTTACAGCCAGAGGTCGAGGTCGGTCACCGCGTCGTGATCGCGTTCGAGCGGTTCCTCGAAGGCGCGGAGGTTCAGTTCGCCCGCGAAGACGGTCGCTGAGTCGAGATGTCCCGCGAGCGCCTGGCCGCTCCGCCGAGAGAGAACCGCGTGCGTGTGTGCGAAGGGCTCGCCGTCGAGGAGCGCGACGTTACCCACGCAAGCGGCGACTTCGAGCGGCTCGTCGAACGTCACGGACTGGTACTCCTGGTCCGTCTGGTCGTAAAACCAGAGTTCGGCGTCCTGGACGGCACCCATGGCGTTGAACCACGCGGACTCGATGTCCTTGCGCGCGCAGAACTCCTCGATCTCCTCGCGCCAGTCCGCACCGTGTTCGAGACGGGCGAGGTACTCCTCGCTCACCGTCACCGCTCGAGCGTTCATGCAGCGTACCACGAGCGAGTCGGACTAAAATGTGAATGGTCTGTCCGCCGGGCGTCCGGCGGCGGGCTTACGGGCCGGTGCGATTACTGCCACTCGTCGAGCGCGAGCGCGTCGGCTACGTCAGCAGCGAGCCACGCGTCGTCGCGGGAGATATCCGCGATAATAAGACGCTGGCCCGTCTGAGAGCGATCCACCGAGGCCATGACCTCGGCGCCCGAGTCGTCGACGGAAGCCGTCGCATCCGGCGTCATGTATGATACATAGTGACACCCCTATATAAGTGGACCGAAACTGCGGGCCGAGAAGTGTCCCGTTGACTGATTCTGTCGCCTCGAAAGCGGGTTTAAAATGTGAAACGAGTTTTGTAGGGATTCTCGTGGCAGTTTTCGCCGCTTGGGTATGGAACTACCACCCTTCCACGCTACACTATATCAAACAAATCGAATACGGTAAGTTTATCCACGCGCCGGGAAAATTTCGTTCTGAATGCCAGACACTAACAAACTCTCGCGTCGCCGCTTCCTGAAGGCAACGGGTGGGGCCGCCACGGCCGCCGCTCTCGCCGGTTGTACCGGCGGTGACGGTGAAGAGACGACGACGACCGAATCCGGTGGCGAGGAGACCACCACCTCGTCGACGACCCAAGAGGACACGGGCACGGAGCTGTCCGGGTCGGTGTTCAACCGCACCCTCTCGGGGACCATCACGACGATGGACCCCGTCGCCGCGACCGACACGTCGTCGGGCATCCTCATCCAGCAGGTCTTCGACTGCTTGATGTCCTACCAGAACGCCCTCCCGACGGTCGAAAACGAGCTCGCCGCGGACTACACGGTCTCCGACGACTTCACGACCTACACGTTCGAGCTCGCGGACGCGACCTACCACAACGGCGACCAGGTCACCGCCTCGGACTTCATTTACTCGTGGGAGCGCCTCGCGGCCTCCGAGAACAGCCGTCGCGCCTACTTCATCCTCGACTCCGTCGGCGTCGAACACGAGACGGACGACGAGGGCAACTACGTGCCCGGGTCGCTCGGTCTCGAAGTCGGTGAGAGCGAGAGCGAACTCGTCGTCAACCTCTCGGAGCCGTTCCACGACACCCTCGAGATGTTCGCCTACACCTCCTTTGCCGCCCTTCCCGAGGGCGTCCTCGGCGACATCGAGGGTCACGACGGCGAGATGGAGTACACCGAGTTCGCGTCGAACAACCCCATCGGTGCGGGTCCGTTCGAGTTCGCGTTCTGGGAGCAGGGCACCGCCGCGGCCGTCTCCAAGTACGACGACTACTACGGGCAGGTCGCGCAGGTCGACAACGTCCGCTGGCAGGTCATCGAGGACGACACGGCCCGCTACAACTACGCGATGAACGAGAACGCGGACTACTTCACCCTGCCCACCGCGCAGTACGACCCCGGACTGGCTCAGGTGGAGTCGACCGACGAGTACGGTCGCGAAATCGGGACGTACGGCCCCGTCCGTAACGGGAAGACGCTCAACTACGTCGGCGTTCCGACCCTCTCCATCTACTACGTCGGCTTCAACATGAACAAGGTCCCGAAGGCGGTCCGTCAGGCGTTCGCCTACGTCCTGAACCAAGACCAGATGGTCTCGGAAGTGTTCAAGGGCCGCGGCTCCGCGGCGGAGCTCTTTACGCCGCCGACCATCTTCCCCGGCGGTGCGCAGGCCGCGAGCGACCTCGTCAGCTCCGACTACCCGTACAGCGCGGGCGAGACGGACATCGAGGCCGCCCGCCAGGTCATGGAGGAGGCCGGCTACGGTCCGGACAACCAGTTCGAGGTCCAGTGGACCCAGTACAACAACAACGCGTGGGAGGAGATGGCGAGCATCCTCCGCGACCAGCTCGCATCCGCCCACATCAACATGCAGATTCAGAAGGCCGACTTCTCGACGCTTCTCGAACGCGGCCGCAACGGTCAGCTCGAAGCGTACACCCTCGGCTGGATTGCCGACTGGCCGGCCCCGGACAACTTCCTGCAGCTCCTGAACCCGCCGCAGACTGATACGTCCGAACAGGGCCCCATCTCGTACGTCAACTGGACGGCCGAAAACGGCGACGCCGCCCAGCAGGCGACCGAGGCCTATCAGCAGGTCGTCAACAACCCCGCGCCGACCGACGAGGCCCAGCAGGTCCGCGACGAGGCCTACGTCGACATCGAGATGGCCAACTGGGAAGACGTCGCGATGCTGCCGGTCTACAACCAGAAGGAAGAGACGTTCTGGTACGACACCGTCGACATCGAACCGTTCGGTGGAATGGGTCCGAGCCGCCAGAAGCTCAACACCGTCACCCTCAACCGATAAAACCGAGGAACACGGGAACGCTTTCGCGTCCCGTCTCAATCGAAACGGCCGAATATTTTTGACAAGCGTACAATTAGTGGCCACCATATGAAATAATCTGGCAGCAGAGTTGCTGAAACTGCGATATTTGGACCTCAAAGCGCAAGACATATCCATACCACTCAGTAAAAACTTACAACAATGTCCGCTCGAACGGTCTGCGAGGTGATGCCATGAGTCGATGGCAGTACTTCCTCCGCAGGGTACTGATGTCGATTCCTGTCGTCATCTTCGGGACGACGATTACGTTTGCCCTCATCCGCCTGGGGCCACTCGACCCCGTTTCAGCGATTCTGGGGACGCAATACAACCCACAGGCGGCAGAACAGATTCGAACGAACCTCGGGTTGAACCAGCCGCTATGGAGTCAGTACCTCGACTTCATGTACGACCTGTTCACCTTCCAACTCGGCCAGTCGTGGGTCATCGCGCCCGGGACGACCGCGTACGAACTCATCGAAATCTACGCGCCCCGGACGATTTGGCTCGGGTTCTGGTCGGTCGTCATCGCGCTGTTCGTCGGGATTCCGCTCGGCTTCTACGCCGGGCTGAACCCGAACACGCCCTCCGACTACGCCGCTTCCTTCGGCGGAATCGTCTGGCGCGCGATGCCGAACTTCTGGCTGGCCATCATGCTCGTCACGGCGCTCTCACAGCTCGGGTCGTGGACGAACGGCCTGTTCACGTGGCAGACGTGGATTGTTAGGACGAACGTCGTCACGCCGCCGGCGCTCGGCTTCTTCCAGTCGCCGGTCGAACAGTTCCTCGCTGACCCCGGCGGGTGGATAGAGTCATTCGTCCGGGCGACGAAGCAGATAGCCCCCGCGGCGCTGGTCCTCGGCTCGGCGTCGATGGGCAACGAGATGCGTATCGGCCGTACCGCCGTCCTCGAAACCATCAATTCGAACTACGTCGAGACCGCCCGCGCGAAGGGCGTCTCCGGGCGCTCGCTCGTCTGGAAGCACATCTTCCGGAACGCGCTCATCCCGCTCGTGCCCATCATCACGGGCGAGGCGTTCCTGCTTCTCGGCGGGTCGGTGTTCGTCGAGACGGTTTTCGCCATCAACGGCCTCGGCTGGCTGTTCTTCAACGCCGCCATCAACGGGGACCTGCCGCTCATCGGGACGCTGATGTTCATCTTCATCCTCATCCTGGTCGGCACGAACATCCTTCAGGACTTCCTGTACACGATTATCGACCCGCGCGTCGGGTACGACGGGTGAATCACAGTGAGCACGACAACCGAAACCGAAATTCCGCTCCGACAACGAGTCGCTGAGAATCCCCAGCCCGCGCTGATTTGGGCCGCCGTCGGTGCAGTCCTCGTCGGCGTCGAACTGGGCGCTATCCTCCAAGTCGTCGGTGCCGTCGCCGGCGTGGTCGTCAACCTCCTTCCCGGTGACCCGGGCGCGTCCGCCGTCCAGTCGTTGCAGGCGGCGTTCGACGCGGTTCCGACGCTCGTCTCCCGCGACGTGATTCCGAACCAGGGCTACTGGAACGGGACTAGCTACCAGAACACCTTCCTCGGGCTCTCACCCGCGGTCGCGTGGGCCATCCGCGTCGTGTTCGTCTACGCGTACGCCTTCGCGGTGCTGGCGTGGGCGTGGAACGGCTACAACCGGTTCCGCCGCCACTACCGCCGCGTCGACTGGACGCCGCGGGACGACGTGGTCAACCGCTTCCGGAATCACTCCTGGGGCAAGTTCGGGCTCATTATCGTCATCACGTTTGTGGTCATGGCGGTATTCGCGCCCGCGCTCGGTCCGACCACGATGGAGCGGAACATCCTCCAGCCGTACGACTACGAGGTCAGCTACTGGAGCGAAGACACCCAGAGCGTCGAGACCGTCCTCGTCGGCGAGGCCAACATCGGCTCCGGGTCGCAGGGGGCGGGCGACGAGAACGTCGCGCCGCTGACGTACGACGACTTCGGCAGGTTCCATCCGTTCGGCACGGCGACAAACGGGAAGGACTTGTTCACACAGGTGGTGTTCGGGGCCAGGATATCCCTGACAATCGCCGTCGTCGCCATGGGTATCGCCGGCCTCATCGGACTCGGCTTAGCCATGATAACGGCGTACTACAAGGGACTGGCCGACTTGGCGACGGTGTTAGTCTCAGACTCGATACAGGCGTTGCCGGTCATCATGGTCCTCATCTTGATGCTCGTCATCTTCCAGAACACCTGGGTGAGGGAGTTGTACGACGGCGCGGTGCTCATCATCCTCATCTTCAGTATCGTCTACTGGCCGTTCATCTGGCGGTCGATACGTGGCCCGGCGCTCCAGGTCTCCGAGGAGGACTGGATCGACGCCGCGAAATCATTCGGACAGACGCCGACGCAGGTCATGCGCAAGCACATGGCACCCTACGTGTTCAGCTACATGCTCATCTACGCCTCGCTCAGTCTCGGTGGTATCATCATCAGCGTCGCCGGGCTCTCCTACCTCGGGCTCGGCATCACCGCGCCGACCCCCGAGTGGGGCCGGCTCATCGCGAACGGACAGCAGTACGTCGCGAGCCCCTCGTGGCACATCTCGCTGCTTCCCGGCCTCCTCATCACGCTCGTCGTGACCGGCCTGAACGCCTTCGGCGACGGCATCCGCGACGCCATCGACCCGCAGGCGGACACCGGTGACGAGGCCGCGGCCACCGGAGGTGGCGCATGAGCACCGAACAGGCGCGCTCGGCCCGCACCGAGGGCGAGCCGCTGCTCTCCGTCGAGAACCTCCGAACGTCGTTCTACACCGACAAGGAGGTCATCCGCGCGGTCGACGGCATCTCGTTCGACATCTTCCGCGGCGAGACCGTGGGCATCGTCGGCGAGTCCGGGTCGGGCAAGTCCGTCACGGCCCGCTCCATCATGCGGCTGGTCGAAAAGCCCGGCCGCATCGAAAACGGCCGCATCATGTACGACGGCGAGGACCTCCTCGACAAGTCGGCAAAGCAGATGCGCTCCATCCGCGGCGGCAGCATCGCGATGGTGTTCCAGGACCCGCTGACGAGTCTGAACCCCGTCTACACCGTCGGCAACCAGATTAAGGAGGCGCTTCGCCTCCACCGCGGACTGAGCGGGTCGGCGGCGACGAAAGAGGCAATCGAGCTGCTCGAAGCGGTCGGGATTCCGGACGCCCACCGCCGCGTCCGCGAGTACCCCCACCAGTTCTCCGGCGGGATGCGCCAGCGCGCCGTCATCGCGATGGCGCTCGCGTGCGACCCCGAACTGCTCATCTGCGACGAGCCGACGACCGCGCTCGACGTGACTATCCAGGCGCAGATTCTGGAGCTCCTCGAAGAACTGCAAGAGGAACGCGACCTCGGCATCATGTTCATCACCCACGACATGGGCGTCATCGCCGAAATCGCCGACCGCGTCAACGTGATGTACGCGGGCGAAATCGTCGAGAGCGCACCCGTCGTCGAACTGTTCGAGTCACCGAAACACCCCTACACGCAGGGGCTTCTCAACTCCATCCCCGGACAGGGGCTCGACGAGGACGAACAGCTCGCGACCATCGAGGGCGACGTGCCGACGCCGAACGAGGACCCGACCTACTGTCGGTTCGCCCCCCGGTGTCCGAAGGCGTTCACCGAGTGCGACACGGTCCACCCAGAGCCCGTCGAAGTCGGGGACGGCACGGGCCGACACCGCGCGTCGTGCCTGCTGTACCCCGACGACCTCCCCACGGAGGAGGCGGTCGCCGTCCACCGCGAGGGCGGACAGCGCGGAGGTGACACGCGATGAGTACGACATCCACGGAAGAAGAACAGACTGCGAAGCCGCGCGGAGACACGCTCTTGGAGGTCAACGACCTCAAGACCTACTACGAGGACGGCGGCATCCTCGGGAGCAACCCCGTGAAGGCGGTCGACGGCGTCTCGTTCGACATCCAGCGCGGCGAGACGCTCGGGCTCGTCGGTGAGTCCGGCTGCGGGAAGTCCACACTCGGTCGCACGCTGATGCGCCTCGAAGAGGCCACCGCGGGCGAGGTCAAGCTCAACGGCACGGACATCACCACGCTGTCCGGCTCCGACCTCAAGCAGTTCCGCGAGGACGTGCAGATGGTGTTCCAGGACCCCGATTCGAGCCTCAACGAGCGGATGACCGTCGGCGAAATCGTCCGCGAGCCGCTCGACGTTCACGACTGGAAGACGCCGTCAGAGCGCCGCGAACGCGTCCGCGAACTGCTCGAAACCGTCGGGTTGCAGGAACAGCACTACTACCGCTACCCGCACCAGTTCTCCGGCGGCCAGCGCCAGCGCATCGGCATCGCCCGGGCGCTCGCGCTCGAACCGGAGTTCATCATCCTCGACGAACCGGTGTCGGCGCTCGACGTGTCCGTGCAGGCGAAGATTCTCAACCTGCTCGAAGACCTGCAAAACGAGTTCGGGCTGACGTACCTGTTTATCGCCCACGACCTCGCGGTCGTCCGCCACATCTGCGACCGCGTCGCCGTGATGTACCTCGGCAACATGATGGAAATCGGCCCGGCAGACGAGCTGTTCGACGAGCCGGCGAACCCGTACACTCACGCGCTGTTGTCGTCGATTCCGGAGCCGGACCCGACCGTCGAGCGCGACCGCATCACCCTCCGCGGGACGCCGCCCAGCCCGCGGGACCCGCCGTCTGGCTGTCCGTTCTCGACGCGCTGCCCGGTGAAGATTCGCCCGGCGGCGTACAGGGAGATGGACCCCGACCTCTGGGAGCGCATCGAAATCTTCCGCGAGGTCCTGCGCGAGCGCTCTCGCGCCGACCCCTCGCTGAGCGACCGCGTCCGGAAACTGCTCGGCCGCGAGACCCACCGCGCCGGGATGGACGAAATCATCCCCGAACTGTTCGGCGACTTCGACGCGCCCTCGGGCGTGATGACCCACATCCGCGAGGCCGCCGACTACGCCGAAAACGACGACGAGGACGCCGCACGGGCCTACCTCCGCGAGGAGTTCGGCAGCGTCTGTGACCACGAGCGACCCGAACAGCTCGCGGTCGGCAACCGGGGACGACTGAGCCTCTGTCACCGCCACGAGGCCGAGTACGAGGAACCGGCGACCGTCTTCGAGACGCTCGTCCAATAGCCATGGAGTTCGACCCACGCCGATTCGGCGTCAAGGCCATCGACGCCGTGGTCTACGCCGTCTCCCTCACCGGCGTGGTGTTCGTCGTGACCGCCGTCGTGAGCACGCTCGCCGGCAACGGACTGCCCGGCGCGAAGTGGCTCATGTTCTTTCTCGGGTTCGCCATGTTCGGCTACGCGTCGCTCAAAGTCCGCCCGAAGGCGGCGTGGAAACACGGGGACGAGAACGACGGTAACGGCGGCAGCGGCAGCAGCGACGGCGGCCTGTTCTCGGGGCGCGACGAACCGATCGGCGTCGAAAAGCTCGTCGGGGACGCGCTCGACGCGATACTCCCGCCGCGACTGCGACCGGCGAACAGCGACGAGCGGCCGTCGAGCGGGGTGAAGCTCCTCCTCGCGTCGGTCTGTATCCTCGCGACTTCGTACGCGATGGAAGTCGTCTTCGAACTCAACTACTGACCGGCTCGGGGCCACCCGTGACCTTCGATGCCTTTTACCATATACGTCGTCCAGAACGGGTATGGCCGAGCTCGGAGACGACGAGACGCCCGAGGCCGAACGGATCGCGAGCGATGCGGACCGTCGCCGCGAGGCGTGGGGCGCGACGCTCGACGACATGACAGCGATGGCCGACGAGTTCGAGGACGAGGGGTGGGAGACGGTCCGCATCCCGGCGGGCGACAGCGGCCCGTTCGGCCCCTCCAGCGGCAAAGGCGACGAGGGGGCGTTCGGCCTCGCGTACGTCATCCCCGGCGACAAGGCCGAGACCGTCGCCGACCTGTTCGAAGCGACCTCGTTCCCCGAGTACGAGGTGTACCGCGCGGAGAACGACGGCCGCGTCTACATCGTGACGGCGCTGTTCTCGCCGGAGACCGAGACCGCGGTCTTCATCGCGGGCGCGTGGGACCTCCGCGAGGCGCTTGAGTGTGCGACCGTCGCCGTCGAGGAGGGGCGGATGTACTCCTACCTCCAGAAGCTCGACGGCACCGTCGTCGGCGTCGTCGAACACGACGACCCCGAGAAGTTCTTCCCCAACCTCGACGCGATTCGGCGGTACGCGCCGAACAGCGACGACGAGGGCGAAGGCGGCGAGAACTGAGCCGAGGACCGTTCTGCTTCTGCGCCGCGTGCGCACCGTCTGTCCTCCGACCCTCGCGAGCGGCGGCGGACGCCTGTCAGCGAGGCGAAAGCGTTCGCAGAGTACATTAGGCGGGGGGAAGAAAGCGGGTGTATGAAAGTAGCCGACGCGATGACCCGCGGTGAGGAGGTCGTGACGGTGTCCCTGCCGGGCACGCGCGACGACGTGCTGGAATACCTCCAAGAGCGTGGGTTCTCTTCTGTTCCTGTGGTGAAAGAGACCGACGAGGGGACGAAGTACCGAGGGCTCATCTCTCGGGAGGACCTCATCGAACACCCCGACGAGGACCAGCTGGCGGTGCTCGTCCGCGAGGTGCCGACCGCGAGCGCCGACGACGACCTCGAAGCGGTGGCCGCGACGATGGTCTCGGAGGGCGCGCGCCGAATCCCCGTCGTCGACGGCGACGCCATCGAGGGCATCCTCACCGTCACCGACGTGGTCCGGGCCATCGCCCGCGGCGATATCGACGGCGAGACCGAGGTCGGTGACGTCGCCGCCCGAGACGTGAACACCACGTACGTCGACGTACCGCTCCACATCGTCGAACGCGAGATATTCTACGCGAACGTTCCCTACGCGGTCGTACTCGACGACGAGGCCTCGCTGGCCGGCATCGTGACCGAAGTCGACATCATCGAGGTCGCCCGCGTCGTCGAAGGCGAGGCCGGCACCGGCGACTCGGTCGCCAATCAGGACGACGAGTGGATGTGGGAGGGCATCAAGGCGGTCGGCAACCGCTACATCCCGACCCGGAACGTCGAGATACCGGCCGAACCGGTGTCGAAGTTCATGACCGACGACCTCGTGAGCGTCGCCACGCGCGCCACCGCCAAGGACGCCGCCCAGACGATGATTCGCGAGGACATCGAGCAGATTCCGCTGGTGTCCGGCGACGAACTCATCGGCGTCGTCCGCGATATCAACCTGCTGGAGGCGCTGTATGAGTGAGGGCGACGAGTCCGCCGCGCTCACCGAACTCGCCAAGCGCCGGGGCTTTTTCTTCGGCTCCTCGGAGGCCTACGGCGGCGTCGGCGGCTTCTACACCTACGGCCCGCAGGGCGCGGCGCTGAAATCCAACGTCGAGGAGGCGTGGCGCGAGCGCTTCGCCGTCCAGGAGGGTAACCTCGAAATCGAAGCGCCGACCATCATGCCCGAGCCCGTCTTCGAGGCGTCGGGCCACCTCGACGGCTTCGACGACATGCTCGTCGAGTGCGCCGAGTGCGGCGAGTCCCACCGCGCGGACCACCTCATCGAGGACAACTCCGAACTGGAGGACGCCGAGACGCTGTCGCCCGAGGCGGCCGCGGAGAAAATCGCCGACCTCGGCCTCGTCTGTCCGACCTGCGGCGCGGACCTCGCCGGCCAGTCGGTCGAGGACTTCAACCTCATGTTCGAGACGAACATCGGCCCCGGTTCCTCGACGCCGGGCTACCTCCGCCCCGAGACGGCACAGGGCATCTTCGTGGAGTTCCCGCGCATCAAGGAGTACGCGCGCAACAGCCTCCCGTTCGGCGTGACGCAGGTCGGCCGCGCCTACCGCAACGAGATTTCGCCGCGGAAGAGCATCGTCCGCACCCGCGAGTTCACGCAGGCCGAACTGGAGCACTTCATCGACCCCGAGCGCGACGAGGCCGACCTCTCGGCCGTCGAGGACGTGGAGGTGCTTCTGTACCCCGCGACCGAACAGGAAGCCGACGACGGCGACTACGTCGAGACGACCATCGGCGAGGCCGTCGAGGACGGCATCATCGGCAACGCGTGGCTCGGCTACTTCCTCGGCATCGCCCAGGAGTGGTACGAGACGGTCGGCGTCGACATGGACCGCTTCCGCTTCCGCCAGCACCTCGCGGGCGAGCGCGCCCACTACTCTGCGGACTGCTGGGACGCCGAGAGCGAGGTCGACGGCGACTGGATAGAAATCGCGGGCTTCTCGTACCGCAGCGACTACGACCTCTCGAAGCACGGCGAGTACGGCGACGACGACTTCACCGTCTTCCAGCAGTACGACGAGCCGAAGACGGTCGAGCGCGCCGTCGTCGACCCCGACATGGCGACGCTCGGTCCCGAGTTCGGCGCGCAGGCCGCCGACGTGGCCGAGGCGCTGGAGACGCTCGCCGAACGCGACCCCGACGCCTTCGACGCCGACCAGGTGACGCTCGATGTCGACGGCGAGGAAATCACCGTCGACGCCGAGGTGGCGAACTTCTCGGTCGAGACGCAGACCGAAGCGGGCGAGCACGTCACGCCCCACGTGGTCGAGCCGTCGTTCGGTATCGACCGCACGGTGTACACGCTCCTCGCACACGCGTACGAGACCGACGAAGTCGACGGCGAGGCGCGGAGCTACCTCTCGCTTTCGCCGTCGGTCGCGCCGACGAACGTCGGCGTCTTCCCGCTCGTGAGCAACGTCGACGAACTGGTCGACCTCGCCGACGACGTGGCCGAAGAACTCCGCGCGGCCGGCTTCGCGGTCGTCTACGACGACTCCGGCAGCATCGGTCGGCGCTACCGCCGACAGGACGAGGTCGGCACGCCGTTCTGCATCACCATCGACCGCGACGGGCTCGAAGGCGACGGCGCGAACACCGTCACTATTCGCGAGCGCGACAGCGGCAAGCAGGTCCGGCTGCCCGTCGACGACCTCGTCGGAACGCTCGTCGGCCTGCGCGCCGGCACCGCCTCGTTCGACGACGTGCTCGACGACAACGAGGTCGTCGAGGCGTAACCCGCCGTGGGGCGACCGAGCACCGCCGAGGTGAAGCGGCGACTGGTCCACGCGAGCGGCTCGGGGATGCCGCTTTTGTACCTCCTCGGGCTGGTCGAGTGGCGTACCCTCGGGTATCTGTTCGTCTTCCTCGCGGCGGTCGTCAGCGTCCTCGAACTGCTCCGCCTGTTCGGCGGCCTCGAGTGGGCCGTCTACGACGAACTCACCCGCGAGTACGAACAGGACAACGTCGCCGGCTACGCGCTGTACGTCTACAGCCAGACGGCCGTCGCGCTGGTGTTCGGCCCCCACATCGCGGTTCCGGGGATGCTCATGCTCACCATCGGTGACCCGATAAGCGGCCTGATGGGCTCCGCGCCAGTGGGCGAACTGAAGTCGGCGCGGACGCTCGCGGCGATGTTCGCGGTCTGTTTCGCCCTCGCCGCGCCGTTCGTGATTCCGGTCTCGGGGGTCGTCGCGGGCGGCCTCGCCGCGGCTGCCGGAGCCGCCGGCGCGACGCTGGCCGACGGCGCGAAGCCGGTCGTCGCCGGCTACGTCATCGACGACAACCTCTCGATTCCGCCGGTCGCCTGTACCGCCATCGCGGTGACGCTCTGGTTGGTCGCCTGAGCGGAAGGCGGCTTTATTTTGTCCGCTCGCCAATCGTCGGGACATGACCGTCTACGAGAGCGACCTTCCGGGCGTCGGGAAGAAACACGAGGTGGACCTCGGCGACGGCTCCCGGCTGGTCATCGTGACGCACAACACCGGCAAGCGGGAGGTGTTCCGGCGCGCGAGCGCCGACAGCGACTCCGAGAAGCTGTTCGAACTCACCGACAAGCTCGCCCGACAGGTGGGGACGCTCCTCGAAGGCGCGTACTTCCAGCCGGTCCAGACGGAGAGCATCGAGACGCTGCTGGGCGGGGACACGCTCATCGAGTGGGTCGAAGTCGGCGCGAACTCCGATATCGCGGGGAGGACGCTCAGCGAGTCCGACCTCCGGCAGGCGACCGGCGCGTCGGTCATCGCCATCGAGCGGGGCGACGAGGTCGTCACCTCGCCCGGCGGCGACGCCATGGTCGAAGCCGGCGACACGCTCGTCGTCATCGGTCCCAAGACGGCCTGCCGCGACTTCGTCGCGCTCGTCAAAGGGGCCTGATGGCGGCGGCGCTGCTCGAATTCGGCTATCTGTTCGCCGTCCTCGCGGTCGTCGGAGCGGTCGCGCTCCGCCTCGGCCTGTCGGTGATTCCCCTCTACGTCGGCGGCGGCGTCGTCGCCGGGCCGTACGTCGCCGGGCGGTTCGGCCTCCCGTACGTCCCGAACGGCGAGGTCGTGACGATTCTCGCGGAACTCGGTATCGTCCTCCTGCTGTTTTTCCTCGGCCTTGAGTTCAGCCTCGACCGACTCCGGTCGTCGGGGGCGAAAATCGGCCGCGCGGGCGTCATCGACCTCGCGGTGAACCTGCCAATCGGCATCGCCATCGGCCTCGTCCTCGGGTGGTCGCCGGTCGAGGCGCTGCTGCTCGGCGGTATCGTCTACATCTCGTCGTCGGCCATCGTGACGAAGACGCTCATCGACCTCGGGTGGATCGCGGACCCCGAGTCGGAGCCGATTCTGGGCACGCTCGTCTTCGAGGACCTCGCCATCGCGGTCTACCTCGCGGTCGTCACCTCGCTCGTACTCGGCGGTGACGGCGGCGTCGCGGCCATCGGTCGATCGCTCGCCATCGCCTTCGGCTTCCTCGGCCTCCTGTTCGTGGCCGTCCAGTACGGGACGGCGCTTTTCGCCCGCATCCTCGACGTGGAGAATCAGGAGGCGTTCGTCCTGCGGGCGCTCGCGGTCGTCGTTCCCATCTCGGGTGCGGCGCTCGCGCTCGGGGTGAGCGAGGCCGTCGCGGCGTTCTTCGTCGGCATGGGCTTTTCGACGAGCGGCCACCGGGAACGACTCGAACACCTGCTCGTCTCCGTGCGCGACGTGTTCGCCGCGGTGTTCTTCTTCTGGATCGGGCTCGGCACCGACCCGACGCTGTTGGCGGCGGCGGCCGTCCCGCTCGCCATCGCGGTCGTCCTCTCGACGCCGTCGAAGGTTCTCTCGGGCTATCTCGGCGGTCGGGCGTACGACCTCTCGGCGCACCGGTCGCTCCGGGTCGGCGTCGGGATGGTCCCCCGCGGCGAGTTCTCGCTCGTCATCGCGGCGCTGGCCGCCGCGGGCACGACGCCGGTGATGCGCGAGGTCATCCCGGCGTTCGCCGTCGGCTACGTGTTCGTCATGAGCGCGCTCGGCACGGTGTTGATGCAGCGGTCCGACCTCGTGGAGCGTCTGGTCTTCCGCGGCGGCGAGACTGACGGCGAGGCCTCGGCCGAGAGCGCCTGAGTCGCCCCGGCGGGGCGTGTTCGAACCGTCGGTGGCGAATCGACCGCGGCCGACGCCGACCAACCCGAACGTCGAGGCCGACTCGAAGGACTCGACTGACCCGACCGGCCACAGAACACTTACCCGAGGAGCCGTCACGTTGCGGGTGCTATGACCCTTATCGAGTGGCTCATCATCGCAGTCGTCGTGGTCGCGGTTATCGCGCTCGTCCTCGCGCTCGTCGACAACGAACTGCTGGTCGAACTCGCCGGGGAGTTGCTCGACTGAGGAAACGTTTGCGTCGCCGGAAGCGTTTAATAGGGAAGCCGCCGTAGCGTCTCACAACCATGGCGACTCGCAGCACTTGCGCCACTTTTGCCCCGCTGCGAGCCGCGGCTGTCCGACCCCGACGACGGGCCCTTTAGGGCCACAATCATCACCTCCTTCGGGACACGTCGAAACCGCTAATCTCCTGTTTTCGTGCCCATAGGCATCTCTACCCTTTAATTTCATGGACTGAATGCAAAGAATTTATCTGTATGTCCCCGCCACAGACGAGTACATGAAGAAAGTCGCACTCGCGTTCTCGGGCGGACTCGACACGACAGTCTGCGTCCCGATTCTCGAAGAGGAGTACGGATACGACGAAGTCGTCGGCGTCACGGTCGACGTCGGCCAGCCCGAAGAGGAGTTCGAGGAGGCCTACGAGACGGCCGAGGCCCTCGGACTGGAACACTACGTCGTCGACGCGAAACAGGAGTTCGCACAGCTC
The DNA here is from genome assembly GCF_000336975.1 of Haloferax sp. ATCC BAA-644. Taxonomy (NCBI): domain Archaea; kingdom Methanobacteriati; phylum Methanobacteriota; class Halobacteria; order Halobacteriales; family Haloferacaceae; genus Haloferax; species Haloferax sp. ATCC BAA-644. Next base: position 60,565 of record NZ_AOLF01000031.1, on the reverse strand, counting down.
TGTCTCGACTCGGTCTGCGCCAACGCGGACTATCAGGGCTACCCGCTCGGCACCGCGCTCGCGCGCCCGGTCATCGCCAAGGCCATCCTCGAACTCGCAGAGGAGCAGGACTGCGACGGCATCGCTCACGGCTGTACGGGCAAGGGTAACGACCAACTCCGCTTCGAGGCGGTCTGGCGCGCCTCCGACCTCGAAGTCATCGCACCCGTCCGCGAGATGGGCATGACCCGCGAGTGGGAAATCGAGTACGCCGCCGAGAAGAACCTCCCGGTGCAGGGCGGCAACGAGGGCGTCTGGTCCATCGACACGAATCTCTGGAGCCGTTCCATCGAGGGCGGCAACCTCGAAGACCCCGGCTACGTCCCGCCGGAGGACATCTACGAGTGGACCGACCAGCCCTCGGACGAGACGGAACTCATCGAAATCGCGTTCGAAGACGGCTACCCGGTCGCCGTCGACGACGAGGAGCTCGAACCCCTCGAACTCATCTCGCTTCTCAACGAGAAGGCCGGCAAGCACGGCGTCGGCCGCACGGACATGATGGAAGACCGCATGCTCGGCCTCAAGGTGCGCGAGAACTACGAGCACCCGGCCGCGACGACGCTCCTGAACGCCCACGAGGCGCTCGAAGGGCTCGTCCTCACGAAGGAGGAACGCGACTTCAAGGCCACCGTCGACAACGAGTGGTCCCAGAAGGCCTACGAGGGCCTCATCGACGCCCCGCTCGTGGGCGCGCTGAACGCCTTCCTCGAAAAGACCCAAGAGCGCGTCACGGGCACCGTGACCATCAAGTTCGAGGGCGGACAGGCCCGCCCGGTCGGCCGCGAGTCCGAGTACGCCGCCTACTCCGAGTCCGCCGCCTCCTTCAACACGGAGACGGTCGACGGCATCGAGCAGGCCGACGCCACGGGCGTCGCCAAGTACCACGGCTTCCAGGCGCGCCTCGCCAACCAGAACGCGAAGAAAGAAAAGCCCGAACTCGCCGCAGACGGCGGTAGCGACTGAGATGGCAGGCGAGGACGGCGACTCCGAGGGCGTCATCCGCCGGGACCGCTTCAGCGGCGGCCCCGCCCGCGGGTTCATGTCGAGCCTCGCGGCCGACGAACGCATCTTCGAGGCCGACCTCGCCGTCGACCGGGCGCACGTCGTGATGCTCGCGTCGCAGGACATCATCGAGTCCGAGGTCGCGAGCGATATTCTCGCCGCGCTGGACGAGGTCGAGGCCGCGGGCCACGACTCGCTTTCGGGCGGCGAAGACGTCCACGAGGCCATCGAGGCCGCCGTCATCGACATCGTTGGCCCCGACGGCGGAAAGATGCACACCGCCCGCTCGCGCAACGACGAGGTGGCGACCTGCATCCGTTACCGCCTGCGCGAGGACGTGCTTTCGGTGCTCGACGCGGCGCTCGCCCTGCGCGAGTCGTTACTCGAGACGGCCGCCGAACACACCGAGACGGTGATGCCCGGCTACACGCACCTCCAGCCCGCGCAACCGACGACGGTCGCGCACTTTCTCCTCTCGTACGAACGGGCGGTCGCCCGCGACTGCGCCCGCCTCATGTGCGCGTACGAGCGCATCAACCAGTCGCCGCTCGGGTCGGCCGCCTTCGCGGGGACGCCCTTCGACGTGAACCGCGAACTCGCCGCCGACCTGCTCGGCTTCGACCGCGTGATGGAGAACTCGATGGACGCCTCCGCGACCCGCGACTTCCTCGCGGAGACGCTGTCGGCGCTCACGACCCACGCGGTCACGCTCTCCGGCCTCGCCGAGGACCTCGTGATATTCTCGAACAAGGGGCTCGTCGAGCTGTCGGACGACTACTCGTCGACCTCCTCCATCATGCCGCAGAAGAAGAACCCCGACACGATGGAGCTCGTCCGCGCCGTCGCGGGCGACGCGGTCGGAGAACTCACCGGCCTCCTGACGACGCTAAAGGGGCTGCCGCGTGCGTACAACCGCGACCTCCAGCGCGCCCACAAACACGCGTTCCGCACCGTCGACGACGTGGGCGAGGCGGCCGCGGTCGCCGCCGGCGCGGTGGCATCAGCGGCGTGGCCCGAAGACGAACTCGCCGCGGCCGCGGGCGACGGCTTTTCGACCGCGACCGGCGTGGCTGACCTGCTGGCGATGGCCGGCCTGCCGTTCCGCACGGCCCACGAGGTCGTCGCGGAGGCGGCCGCCCGCTCCGAGGGAACGCCCGACGTGGCAACACTTGACGCCGTCGCTACGGACGTATTGGGTGAGTCACTCTTTACGCATGTGACAGCCGAGGCCGTCGAAGCCGCGCTCGACCCGACCGAAAGCGTGGCGAGTCGCGATTCGGTCGGCGGGCCCGCGCCCGCCGCCGTGGAAGCGACCCTGTCGACGGCCCGCGACGAGCTCTCGGACGACGCCGCCGCGGTCGCGGACGCCCGCGACTCACTTTCGGCGGCCACCGAGGGGCTCGATGAGGAGGTTTCGAGCTATGTCTGAGTCCGACCGCGCAACGCCCACGGGCCTACTCCGACGACCGCGAGCGGTCGCGCCGCGACGACCGGCGGGGCTCCGACGACCCCGACCGGAACCGCGGCGACGACGACCACGACCGACGCGGGGGACGGGTCGACCGGTCCGACGACCGGTCCCGTCTCCGGCGTCGAGTGAGCGTGGCACCCAAGCTCGACGCGTCGTTCAGCCGACCCGTATTGTCGGCCGATTCGACAGATAACACCCGTTAGAGGCTTCTTTTCATTAATTTTCTTCGTGTAATTTTCGACGGCTTTAATACTATCCGTCGACCAGCCACGGATGTAATGAGCGACACCATCACCGCGGAAGACCCGCTGAGCGGAGAGGAAATCGAGCTGCCGGCCGACGTCGAAGTCGGTGAAATCATCGACAGCCCCGCCACGGGCGCAGAGCTTGAGGTCGTCTCCCTCGACCCCGTGACACTCGAAGAAGCGCCCGAACTCGAAGAGGACTGGGGAGAGTAAATTGCACGTTGGACTGCTCTATTCCCGGATTCGCCGCGACGAGAAGCTGCTTCTCAACGAGCTTCGTGACCGCGGCCACGAGGTGACGAAGATAGACGTTCGGAAAGAGCAGTTCGACCTCACGGAGCCGCCGGAATCGTTCGACGGACTCGACGTGGTGGTCGACCGCTGTCTGGCGACGAGCAGGAGCATCTACATCACGCGCTTCCTGCAGTCGTACGGAATCCCGGTCGTCAACTCCCACGAGACCGCCGACGTCTGCGCCGACAAGGCGAAAAACAGCCTCGCGCTCGCGGACGCGGGCGTTCCCACGCCGAACACGAAAGTGGCGTTCACGGTCGAATCGGCGATGGACATCGTCGAGGAGTTCGGCTACCCCTGCGTCCTCAAGCCGGTCGTCGGCTCGTGGGGTCGCCTGATGGCGAAAATCGACTCCGAGTCGGCCGCCGAGGCCATCCTCGAACACAAATCGACGCTCGGTAACTACGAGCACAAGGTGTTCTACATCCAGGAGTTCGTCGAGAAGCCGGGCCGCGACATCCGCGTGCTCGCCACCGACGGCGAGCCCGTGGCCGCGATGGTCCGCTCGTCGGACCACTGGCTCACGAACGCCGCGAAGGGCGCGAGCGTCGAGGAGTTCGAACTCGACGACCGCGCGAAAGAGCTCGTCAAACAGGCGTCCGACGCGGTCGGCGGCGGCTTACTCGGCGTCGACCTCATGGAGACGGGAGACGACTACACCGTCCACGAGGTCAACCACACCGTCGAGTTCAAGGCGCTCAACGACGCCGTCGAGACGGACGTTCCCGCGACGGTCGTCGACTGGCTCGAAGCCAAGGCCGACGGCGAGCAGTCGCTGGCGGAGGTCTCGGCGTGAGCGACCAACTCACCGCGGGCGTCGTCGGCGGCTCGGGCTTCACCGGCGGCGAACTGCTCCGCCTGCTCGACGGCCACCCGAACTTCGAGGTCGAACAGGCGACGAGCCGCTCCTACGAGCGCAAGACCGTCGGCCACGTCCACCCGAACCTTCGTCACCTCGACCTCCGTTTCACCTCGCCGGAGGACCTCGAATCCGTCGACGTGCTGTTCACGGCGACGCCCCACGGCGTCTCGATGGAGCACATCGACGCCTTTCAGGACGCGGCGGACACCGTCGTCGACCTCTCTGCGGACTTCCGCCTCTCCGAGGCGGCGCAGTACGACGAGTGGTACGACGGCCACGTCTGCCCCGAGTATCTGGAGCAATCGGAGTACGCGCTCCCCGAACTGAACCGCGAGAACCTCCCCGGCGCGGACCTCATCGCCGCGGGCGGCTGTAACGCGACCGCGACGATTCTCGGCCTCAAGCCGCTTTTCGACGCCGGCATCCTCGCCGGCGACGAGCAGGTCGTCGTGGACGTGAAGGTCGGCTCGTCGGAGGGCGGCGCGGGCGCGAGCAAGGCGTCGTCGCACGCCGAGCGCTCGGGCATCGTCCGCCCCTACGCGCCGACCGGCCACCGCCACGAGGCCGAAATCGAGGAGTACCTCGGGCTTTCGGTCTCGTTTACCGTCCACGCGGTCGACATGGTCCGCGGCGCGGCGGCGACCTGTCACGTCTTCCCCGACGGCCCCGTCTCGAAGGGCGACATGTGGAAAGCGTTCCGCGGCTCCTACGGCGACGAACCGTTCATGCGCACCGTCGCCGGCGGCGGCGGCGTCTACCGCTACCCGGAACCGAAGTCGGTCGCCGGGACGAACTTCGGCGAGGTCGGCTTCGAAGTCGACCCCGGAAACCGACGACTCGTCGTCTTCTCGGCCATCGACAACATGATGAAAGGCTCCGCGGGGCAGGCGGTCCACGCCGCCAACATCGCGCTCGGACTGGACGAGACCGCCGGACTCGACTTCACCGGCTTCCACCCCGTCGGCTCGCCCTGACCGCACCGCCCCCGAACGCTCGCCCCGACCCACGATTTACGCACCATTTCGACTATGACAGGATACACACGCGAGGAACTGCTCGCGGCACACGAACAGCTCGTCGACAACGAAGCGAACCTACTCACCGATGGCGGCTCCGAGCCGCCGGTCGTCGTCAAAATCGGCGGCGCGAAGGCCGTCGACCCGCAGGGAGCCGTCTCCGACGTGGCCCACCTCGTCGCCAACGGCACCGACGTGGTCGTCGTCCACGGCGGCTCGACCGCCGTCGACGAGACGCTCGAAGAACTCGGCGAGGAGCCGACCTACGTCGAGTCGCCCTCGGGCGTCTCCGGCCGCTTCACCGACGAGCGCACCATGGAGGTCTTCTCGATGGTGATGCCCGGCAAGCTCAACACCGACCTGACGGCGCTGTTCCGCGAGGCGGGCGTCGACGCGCTCGGCCTCTCGGGCGTCGACGGCGGCCTCCTGACCGGGCCGCGCAAGTCGGCCGTCCGCGTCGTCGAAGACGGCAAGAAGAAGATCAAGCGCGGCGACCACTCCGGGAAGATTACCGCGGTGAACGCGACGCTCCTCGAAACCCTCCTCGACGGCGGCTACACGCCCGTCGTGACCGTTCCGATGCTCGCCGACGACGGCGTGCCGGTCAACGCCGACGCCGACCGCGCCGCGGCCGCTGTCGCGGGCGCGCTCGGCGCGAAACTCGTCGTCCTCACCGACGTGAAGGGCGTCTACGCCGACCCCGACGACGAGTCGACGCTCATCGAGACGGCCGACACGCCCGAGGAGTTCTCGGCGCTCGAATCGGCCGCTGAAGGGTTCATGACGAAGAAGGTCATGGCCGCGAAGGAGGCGCTCGACGGCGGGGCCGCCGAGGTCGTCGTCTCCGACGCGAACCTGAACGACCCCATCGTGACGGCGCTCAACGGCGGCGGCACGCACGTGACGCCCGGCGCGCTGGTCGAAGCAGAGGAGGCTGAGCAGTAATGTCAGGGTTCGTCTTCAACGAGAAACCCATCGCCATCGAGTCCGGCGAGGGGCCGTACCTCTACGCCGACGACGGTACCGAGTACCTCGACTTCGGCGCGAGCTACGCCGTCGCGGCGCTCGGCCACTCCCACCCCGCGGTCACCTCCGCGATTCAGGAGCAGGCCGCGAAGCTGACCTACGTGCAGGCGTCGTATCCCGTCGAGGTCCGCACGGAACTCTACGAGAAGCTGGCGACGCTCGCGCCCGGCGACATCTCGAACGTCTGGCTCTGTAACTCCGGCACCGAGGCCAACGAGGCGGCGATGAAGTTCGCCCGCTCCGCGACCGGCCGCCAGAAAATCGTCGCCACGAAGCGCGCCTTCCACGGTCGCACCCTCGGGAGCCTCGCGCTGACGTGGAAACAGAAGTACAAGAAGCCCTACGAACCGGTCGCCGGCGGCGTCGAGTTCGTCAGCTACGGCGACGAAGAAGAACTCGCCGAGGCCGTCGACGACGAGACGGCTGCCGTGTTCTTAGAGCCGATTCAGGGCGAAGGCGGCATCAACCCCGCGACGGCCGAGTATCTCCAGACCGCCCGCGACCTGACCGAGGACGCGGGCGCGGCGCTCGTCTTCGACGAGATTCAGACCGGCATCGGTCGCACCGGGTCGCTGTGGGCCTGCGAGAACGCCGGCGTCGTCCCCGACATCCTGACGAGCGCGAAGGGCATCGCCAACGGCCTGCCGCTCGGCGCGACGCTCTGCGCCGACTGGATTGCCGACGGCGCGGCCTCCCACGGCTCGACGTTCTCCGGCGGTCCCGTGGTCTGTGCGGCGGCGAACGCCACCCTCGACACCATCGTCGAGGAGGACCTGCCCGGCCACGCGGCCGCGGTTGGCGACTACCTCACGACGGAACTCGAAGCCGCCGTCGAGGAACACGACCTGCCGGTCCGCGAGGTCCGCGGCGACGGCCTCATGGTCGGCGTCGAGGTCAAGCGCGGCGCGAACCGCACGCTGAAGCACCTCGCGCTGTCCGAGCAGCTGCTCGCGCTCCCGGCGGGTCGGACGGTCGTCCGGTTCCTGCCGCCGCTCGTCATCGAGGAGGAACACGCCGACCGCGCGGTGGACGCCATGACGAACGTGTTATCATGAACGCCGAAATCGACCGCGAGGACGGCGGCGAGGCGGACGCGGAGACCGAGACGGAGTCGGCGGCCGAGACGGCGGCCGACGCCGAGGTCGACGTGGACCCCGACGCGGACGCCGACACCGACGCCCTCGACGAAGGCGAGTGGGCCGACGCGCGCCACCTCCTCTACGACATGGTCTCGACGCCCTCGGTGTCGGGCGACGAGGAGGCGGCTGCCGAGGTGCTGAAGGCATTCTTCGAGGCGCACGACCGCGAGGTGTGGATAGACGAAATCGGCAACGTCCGCGCGCCGGCCGACGACGCGGTGCTTCTCACCTCCCACATCGACACCGTCCCCGGCGACGTGCCGGTGAAAATCGAAGACGGCGTCCTCTGGGGTCGCGGCAGCGTCGACGCCACCGGGCCGCTCTGTTCGATGGCCGCGGCGGCCGTCGAGACGGGCGTCTCGTTCGTCGGCGTCGTCGGCGAGGAGACCTCCTCGCGCGGCGCGTGGCACCTCGTGGAGGACCGCGAGGAACCCGACGCGGTCGTCAACGGCGAGCCCTCGGGCTGGGACGGCGTCACGCTCGGCTACCGCGGGTTCCTCTCCGGGACGTACATCTCGACGAGCGAACTCGGCCACTCCTCGCGGCCCGAGGAGAACGCCATCCAGTCCGCGGTCGCGTGGTGGTCCCGCGTGGCCGACTTCTTCGACGAAGAACGCGACGGCGTCTTCGACACCGTGACGACCAAGCCCGTGACGTTCGACGGCGGCCCGACCGACGACGGCCTCGCGGTCGAGGCGACGGTGGACGTGCAGTTCCGCGTCCCGCCGCGGCTCTCCATCGACGACGTGCGCGAGGTCGCGGAGAGCGAACTCACCCGCGGCGGCGTCCACTGGAACAAGCCCATCCCGCCGGTCATGATGAGCCCCCGCACCGACGTGGCGCGGGCGTTCCGCGTTGCCATCCGCAACGTCGGCGGCGTGAAGCCTCGGCTCCTCCGCAAGACCGGGACCAGCGACATGAACATCTTCGCCGGGACGTGGGACTGCCCGATGGCAACCTACGGCCCCGGCGACTCCGACCTCGACCACGCTCCGAACGAACACCTCGACCTCGAGGAGTTCGACAGCGCCATCGACGTGCTCGTCGACGTCTGCGAGCGCCTCGCTGACGACTGAGGCGAGACGAGCGACGACGAGGGCGAGAACGAGGACCGACCGACCGAGACGACGAACCGACACGGAGACACGACACACGACACAATGCTCGAAACCACCCACTTCACCGACATCGACGACATCAGCGCATCGGAGTTAGACCGCGTCCTCACCCGCGCCGCCGACATCAAGTCCGGCGACGACGAGACGCAGCTCACCCGAGCGACGCTGGCGATGCTCTTCGAGAAACCGAGTACCCGGACGCGTGTCTCCTTCGAGACGGGGATGACCGAACTGGGCGGCCACGCGCTGTTCCTCGGCCCCGAGGACATCCAGCTCGGCCACGGCGAGCCGCTTTCGGACACCGCGCGCGTGCTGGGTCGCTACGGCGACGCCATCATGGTCCGCCTGTTCGACCACGAGGACCTGCTCGAAATCGCGGAGCACTCCGACGCGCCGGTCATCAACGGCCTGACCGACGACGCCCATCCCTGCCAGACGCTCGCCGACCTGCTCACCATCCGCGAACACGTCGGCGACTTCGACGAGGTGTCCGCGGCGTGGGTCGGAGACGGCAACAACGTCGGCCAGTCGTTCGTCCTCGGCTGTGCGATGGCCGGCATCGACCTCACCGTGGCGACCCCGCCGGAGTACGGCGTCGACGACGACGTGCTCGAAAAGGCCGCCGAACTCGGGTCGACGCCGACGATTACGACCGACCCCGAGGAGGCCGTTTCGGACGCGGACGTGGTCTACACCGACGTGTGGATTTCGATGGGCCAGGAGGACCAGCGCCACGAGAAACTGCAAGCGTTCGAGGGGTTCCAACTCAACGAGGAGCTGCTGTCGGACACCGACGCGCAGGTCATGCACTGCCTGCCGGCCCACCGCGGCGAGGAGATTACCGGCGACGTGCTCGAAGGCGAGCGGTCGCTCGTCTGGGACCAGGCGGAGAACCGCCTGCACGCCCAGAAAGGGCTCATCGTCGAACTGCTCGAAGAGTAACCTCGGAGCCGGGCGGTTCCGAAACGGTCGGTTCTCTTTCTCGGAAGACGCCGCCGCATCGCGGAGAGGCGCGTACGCCGTCCCCGTCGTCTCCGGCGGTGTCGGGGGCTCCGAGCCTTTTAATCGGATGGCGGCCGAGATGCTTTCGTGGCCCACGCCAACGGCGCACCCGACGACGGCGACGCGGACGGAGCGTGGCGGTTCTTCCCGTACGACGAGCCGTACCCGAATCAGGAGGCGGCGATGTCCGGCATCGCCGACGCGCTCGACGACGAGCGGAACGTCCTCCTCGAAGGGGCGACCGGGACCGGGAAGACCATCTCCGCGCTCGTGCCCGCGCTCTCGTACGCCCGCGAGCACGACAAGACGGTCGTCATCACGACGAACGTCCACCAGCAGATGCGCCAGTTCGTCGAGGACGCCCGCGCCATCACCAGAGAGGAGGCCATCCGCGCGGTGGTGTTCCGCGGGAAGTCCTCGATGTGCCACATCGACGTGGGTTTTCAGGAGTGTCAGACCCTCCGCGATACGACCCGGAGCATCGTCGAAAAGGAGTCCGACAGGGCAGAACTCTCCGAGCAGGCGCAGTCGCTCCTCGACGGGATGCGCGAGGGCGAGTCCGGCGCGGCCGACGCGCGGAGCGCCGTCACGGACGAACTCGACAGCATCGACGACGAGCTGGAGGAGTTGAAGCAGGGCAACTACTGCGAGCACTACTACAACAACCTCGCGCGGAACACCGACGAGTTCTTCCAGTGGCTGTTCGACGACGTGCGGACGCCCGACGAGATTTTCGAGTACGCGGGCAAGCAGAACCTCTGCGGCTACGAACTGCTCAAGGAGGGCATGGAGGGCATCGACCTCGTCGTCTGCAACTACCACCACCTGCTCGACCCGATGATACGCGAGCAGTTCTTCCGGTGGTTGGACCGCGACCCCGACGACGTGATCACGGTGTTCGACGAGGCGCACAACATCGAGAGCACGGCCCGCGACCACGCGAGTCGCGCGCTCACCGAGAACACGCTCGAAAGCGCGATGACCGAGTTGGAAGACGAAGACGACTCGCGGGCCGAGAGCGCCCGCAACGTCATCGGGACGTTCCTCGACGCGCTGCGCGACAGCTACGAGGAGGCGTTCGGCTTCGGCGAGCGCGAGCAGGTCGGTGAGAACTGGTACGACCTCTCTATCGCCAGTCAGGGTCGCCGCGACGACCTGACGATGGAGTTCCTGCGGTCCTACGAGGGCCGCGGCATCGACGTGGAAGTCGAACTCGCACTCCAGTTGGGCAAGCAGTTAGACGAGCAGTACGAAGACGCGTACAAGAACGGCGAGGCGACGACGCGCAAGGAGTGCCAGACGCTCCAGGCGGCGAACTTCATCGCTGACTGGACGGAACTGGGCGACGAACTCGGCCGCCACCCGATGCTGTCGGTCCGCCGCGACGGCGGCACCGACGAGATTTACGGCCGCGCGGAACTGTACACCTGTATCCCGCGGGAGGTCACGAAGGAGCTGTTCGAGGAGGTTCACGCGAGCATCCTGATGTCGGCGACGCTCCGTCCGTTCGACGTGACGGAAAGCACGCTCGGCCTCGACGACCCGGTGACGATGGCCTACGGGCTCGAATACCCCGAGAAGAACCGCCGGACGTTTTCGGTCTCGCTGCCCGCGCTGTTCTCCTCCGAGCGCGACGACCCCGGCACACAGGAGACGGTCGAGAAGGTGCTCTCGGACGCCGCCGGCTTCACGCCGGGGAACACGCTCGCGTTCTTCCCGTCGTACGCCGAGGCCGAGCGCTACCACGAGCGCCTGCGGGCGAACCCGAACGTCGACGCGGAGCTGTTTTTAGACGAACCGGGCGTCCGCGCGGAGGAGATGCGCCGGGAGTTCGTCGGCAAGGACGGCGCGGTGCTTCTCACCTCGCTGTGGGGGACGCTCGCGGAGGGGGTGAGCTTCGACGGCGACGACGCCCGAACGGTCGTGGTCGTCGGCGTACCCTACCCGCATCTCTCCGAGCGGTTGGAGGCGGTACAGGACGCCTACGACCGCGTCTACCGTCGGAAAAAGGACGCCGGCTGGCGCTACGCCGTCGAGATTCCGACGATTCGAAAGACCAGACAGGCGCTCGGCCGGGTCATCCGCGCGCCCGACGACTTCGGCGTCCGCGTGCTGGCCGACAAGCGCTACACCCGCGAGAGCACCTCGATGGGGAAGTACGGCGTCCGCGGGTCGTTCCCGGTCGAAGAGCGCGCCGAGATGGTCGATATCGCGCCGACCAAACTCAAGTTCGCGATGCTGAACTTCTACACCGACCGCGACGCCTACGACGGCGACCCGCCGCGGCCCTGAGCCTGAGCGGGTCGCGCTCGGCGCGGAAAAGCCGAGCGACCGCCGTGCGATTCTTACCTGTTCGAACCAACACAGGGTGATGAGTGCGACCCCTCCCGGCCCGAAGGGCCTCCCGTTGTTCGGCGCGAGCAGACAGTACGCCCGCGACCCGTTTACGTTCCTGACGGCCGTCGCGGACGCCTACGGCGACGTGGTCCACTTCGATCTCGGCCCGCTGGACACGTACATGCTCACGAACCCGGCGGACGTCGAGACGGTGCTCGTGAGCGAGGCGTCGAAGTTCAGAAAGCCGCAGTTCCAGGACCGCGCCATCGGTGACCTGCTGGGCGACGGCCTGCTCATGAGCGAGGGCGCGACGTGGAAGAAACAGCGCCAACTCGCCCAGCCGGCGTTCGACGCGCGGCGCGTCTCGACGATGGCCGGCATGATGACCGACCGGACGGAGTCGATGCTGTCGTCGTGGGGCGACGGCGACGTGGTCGACGTGCAGTTGGAGATGGCGCGGCTGACCGTCGAGATAATCGTCGACGCCATGTTCGGCACCGACCTCGACGACGAGCGCATTCGGCGGGTACAGGAGAACCTCGAACCGCTGGGCGCGCGGTTCGAACCCGACCCGCTTCGGTTCCTGACGCCCGACTGGGCGCCGACGCGGGAGAACCGCGAGTACAAGCAGGCGCTGTCGGAACTCGAATCGCTCGTCTGGGACATCGTCGAGGAGCGCCGCGGGACCGAGCACGGCGAGATGCCGGCGTCGTCGGTGTCGGCCGACGCGACGGGCGACGACCGGCCGATGGACCTGCTTTCGATTCTGCTCCGCGCCTACGACGAGGGCGAGCAGACGGAGAAGAACCTCCGCGACGAGCTGGTGACGATGCTCCTCGCGGGCCACGACACGACGGCGCTGACGCTGACGTACGCGTGGTACCTGCTCTCGCAACACCCCGAGGCGGCGGCGAAGCTCCACCGCGAACTGGACGCGGTGCTCGGCGGGCGGACGCCGACGTTCGAGGACGTGCGAAAACTGGAGTACACAGAGCGCGTGCTGAACGAGGCGATGCGGCTGTATCCGCCGGTGTACGTCATGTTCCGCGAGCCGAAGGTGGACGTTCGCCTCGGCGGCTACCGCGTCCCGGAAGGGTCGGCCATCATGCTCCCGCAGTGGGTCGTCCACCGCTCGGGGCGCTGGTGGGACGACCCGTTGGAGTTCGACCCGGACCGCTGGGCACCCGAGCGGGCCGGCGACCGGCCGCGCTTCGCGTACTTCCCGTTCGGCGGCGGGCCGCGCCACTGCATCGGCAAGCAGCTCTCGCTGCTCGAAGGGCGGCTCATCCTCGGCACCGTCGCCCAGCGGTACGAACTCGACTACGTCCGCGACGAGCCGTTCTCGCTCCGCGGGTCGCTGACGATGCATCCCGAGGAGCCGATGGGGATGCGACTCCGGGCGCGCGACTGACGGCGCGACCAGCGGACACGGGTACACCGCCGACGCCGGTCGAACCCTCGCCGTCAGGACGGGAGCGAAATCGAGGCCGTGGTCTCGCGGAACGACGAGTCGTAGATATCGAGTTGCGAGACGGTCCACTCGATAGGGTCGAGCGGCTGGCTCGCGGCCGCGCGGGCGTCCGCGACGCTGCCGCCGCGAGCGAGCGTGACGTGCGGGACGTAGTCGTCGCCCTCGATTCCCTCGATAGCGCCGAACTCGTCGGTGAGCGTCCGGTGGAGGTCGAGAAGGCCGGGGCTGTCGACCGCGAGGTAGACGACCGGCGCGGCTCCGCGGGGCGGCTCCTCGAAGAATCGGATGTCAGTGACGCGGGCTTCGAACGCCGGTTGGCCGGCGAGCGCGCGCCGCAACTGTTCGCGGAGGCGGTCGAGGTCGGCGTCTTCGAACCGCTTGCAGACGAGCGTGTGCCGGTCGCGAACCCGGTCGAACGGGGCGAGGTACGGAAACAGATCGGACGCGAGGCGGGCGACCCGCCCCGGAACCGGGACGTTCAGACTGTACACGCCCGTGTCTCACGCGAGAGACACAAAGGCGTATCGTCGTCGCCGCGGGAACGTCAGATTCAGATTCGGTCGAGCAGCCAGAGGACGATGAGCGCCGCGACGACGAGTCCCAGAAGCGGCTGGAGCGGGCCGAGCAGCGCACCGAACAGCCCGAGCACCTCGCCGATGATTTCGAGGACGAGCCAGACGAGGACGAGCAGGAGGATGATTTTCAGCAGGTCCTCCACGTCGATTCGGCCGCGGTTCGTTCGCATACCGGGGCGTGGGGCGTTCGCGGACAAATAGTTGGTGGCCGGGTGAGTGGGTAGGTGAGTAGCCGGCTAGCTTTATTCCGTCTCGGTGTCACTCTCCACCATGGACAGCCTGTTCTACCAGCTCGGGAAGCTCTCGGCGTCCTCCTCGTCGGCTTCGTCGTCGGGCGCGGAGCGGGTCGACAGCGACCCCGGCCGACTCCCGCGGTGGCTCGCCCCCCTCGCGGTCGCGGTGGTCGTCTTCGGCCTCGCGGTGGTCGTCTTCCCCGTCACGCCGCTGACGCTCGCGGGCTACGTCGTCCTCGCGCTCGCCGTCGCCGCGGTGTACGACGCGGTCGAAATCGTGCAGGCGTACGAAAAGCGGACGCTGACGGTGTTCGGGGACTACAAGGGCATCCTCGAACCGGGGCTGAACGTCGTCCCGCCGTTCGTCTCGAAGACCTACCGCTTCGACATGCGGACTCAGACGCTCGATGTGCCCTCCCAAGAAGCCATCACGGAGGACAACTCGCCGGTCACGGCCGACGCGGTGGTCTACATCCGCGTGATGGACCCCGAACGCGCCTTCCTGCAAGTCGATAACTACCGCCGGGCCGTGTCGCTGCTCGCGCAGACGACGCTCCGGGCCGCCCTCGGTGACATGGAACTCGACGACACGCTGGCGCGCCGCGACCACATCAACGCGCGCATCCGCCGGGAACTCGACGAGCCGACCGACGAGTGGGGCGTCCGCGTGGAGTCCGTCGAAGTCCGCGAGGTGAAGCCCTCGAAGGACGTCGAGAACGCGATGGAACAGCAGACCTCCGCCGAGCGCCGCCGCCGCGCCATGATTCTCGAAGCGCAGGGTGAACGTCGCTCCGCCGTCGAGAAGGCGGAGGGTGACAAGCAGTCGAACATCATCCGCGCGCAGGGCGAAAAGCAGTCGCAGATTCTCGAAGCGCAGGGCGACGCCATCTCGACGGTGCTTCGGGCCCGCGCGGCGGAGTCGATGGGCGAGCGCGCCATCATCGACAAGGGCATGGAGACGCTGGCGAACATCGGCACCTCGCCGTCGACGACGTACGTCCTGCCGCAGGAACTCACGTCGCTGCTCGGTCGCTACGGCAAGGGGCTGTCCGGCTCGGACGTACAGCAGGCGGCGGGACTCGAAAGCAAGGCGTTCGACGAGGAGACCCGCGAACTCCTCGGCCTCGACGACATCGGTGAAATACTCGGGGAGTTGGACGGCGTCGAGACGGCCGACATCTCCGCGGACGCGGTCGACATCGAAATCGAAGACGGCGGCGTCAAGGCTGAGCGCGTCGAGTGAGAGAAAATCGAAGGCGCGAATCAGTCGGAGACCCGTCCGACGCACCGGGGGCCGGTGCAGCGTCGTGCCCGGTCTGCGGGGGCGACCGGCGCGAGTCCCGTCGTCCGACCGTCGCGGTTCGGTGAGGCGCGAGGCGGACGTGAGACGGGGCGGCTCGGTGCGTCGACTTTCGGGTCGCGGTTGATTTCCCGCCCGTCCGGTCGAACGAGAGTCGGAACCCTCCGGGAACGTCCTCCCGAACGCGGACGAGACGGGCGTCGGCGTCCCACCACCGGTCTGCGGTTCGCGCAGACACCACACTAGACGGAACAAACACTATTAATCATCTAGGTCGTTGGAACGCCGAGCGACCCGCCAAACGCCAACCCGAGCGATTAATCGCCTTTATTTCTATTTTTCAAGAGGTAGAATAATTTAACCACGTCCGACTCTGACGGTGTGGCATGCAACAGCAATCGTCGGTCGGGACGCGGTCGCTGTCGGCGTCTCGCGCCGAGATGAGCGAGATTCTGATGCCCAACGACACGAACAACCTCGGACGCGCCCTCGGCGGGCGGATTCTGGAGTGGATGGACGTCTGCGGGGCCATCGCCGGGCGGCGCTTCGCTGAACGGCAGGTGGTCACGGCGTCGATGGACCACGTGGACTTCCTCGCACCCATCGACGTGGGCGACGTGGTGACCGTCGAGGCGTACGTCTTCGACACCGGCCGCACCAGCATGGACATCAAGGTGGACGTGACCGCCGAACGCCCGAGCGAGGGGGACCGCCGCGAGACGCTCACCTCCTTTTTCACCTTCGTCGCGCTCGACGACGACGAGAATCCGGTTCCGGTCCCGGACCTCGCCTGCGACTCCCAAGAGGAGCGCGAACTGCGCGACTCGGCGCTCCAGAAGCGCCGCGAGCACCGCGCCGCGCTGGCAGAAGAGTTCGAGTAGCGCGGCCCGCTCGCGGACCGCGGGTTCTTAGTCTTCGCCCGCCGCGCGGACGGTCAACACCGGCGCGTCCGACTGCCGGACGACGCGCTCGGTGACGGAGCCGACGAGGTAGTGGTCGAGACCGGTGCGGCCGTGGGTCGCCATCACGACGAGGTCGATGTCGCCGTCGGCGGCGTAGTCGACGATAGTCGAGTGCGGCACGCCCTCCACGACGATGCGTTCGGTCTCGACGTCCTCGGGGAGCGCCTCGATTGCGGCGTCGGCCGCCGACTCCGCGCGGTCGAGTTCGGATTTTTCCCACACGTCCGGCGCGATGCCGGCCGAGGGCGACTCGAAGCGGTTGCGCGAGTCGGCCACCGACAGCACGTGAACCGTCGCGCCGTAGGTCTCCGCGAGGGTCGCCGCGTGTTCGATGGTCGCGTCGGTCGCGTCGCTGCCGTCGGTCGGAAGCAGGATGTGGTCGTACATGGGTGAGAGTTCAGAATCGAGGACTGTGAAAGTGGTGCCAGTGGGGGTGGTTCGGGTGGTCGTGAGTCGTTAGATACCCAGCGCCATCAGGAACAGCGCCAGCGAGATGACGGCGAAGAGGACGCCGACGAAGTTCTTGATGACGCTGGTCTCCAGCGCGTTCGACACGTAGGGCGCGATTTGGCCGCCGAGGACCGTCGCGGGGACGGTGAAGACGACCATGTTCCACGGCGTCGTCGCGAGGCTCAGCGAGTGGCCGCCGACGAGACCGCCGCCGAAGACGTGGACGAGCGACGCCAGGATGGCGGTCAGCGCGACCACGATGTGGTTCGTGCCGATGGCGACGCGGACGGGGACTTTCGTGCCGAGCATCGAGATGATGCCGAGTTCACCGATACCGAAGCCGGCGAGGCCCTGGAACATCCCGCCGACGCTGTAATTGGCGAAGCGACGCAGGTAGCCGCCGCGGGTGTAGGTGTAGTCGTCACCGTCGCGGTCGACGCGGGTGACGGTGCCGTCGTCGGCCGTGTTGACGCCCGCGGGGCCGAGCTTACCGGGGTCGTTGGGGAGGCTCGCGGAGACGGTGCCGCCGTCGGTGGCCGCGGCGTGGTCGGAGTCCGACGAGCCGTGGTCCTCGTGGCCGAGGTCCGCGGTGAAAAGCAGGTACGACGCGGCGAGCAGCGCGATGCCGAGCAGCGCGTGGAACACCACGTCGGGGATGACGAACGAAAGCAGCGCGCCGCCGACGACGAACGGAATCGACCCGCCGACGAGCGTCAGCGCCAGCCGACGGTCGACGAGACCGTACTGGATGAAGGCGACGGCCGAACTGGAGAGGCCGAACGCCTCGCTGATGAGGCCCACCTTGACCAGCGTCGACGAGTCGAGCGGGGGCGCGAAGATGGGGAAGATGAAGATGAGAAACGGGACGAAGAGCGCCGACCCGCTGATGCCGACCGTGTTCACGATGGTCGCGCCGGTGAGGAACACCGGGAACAGCCACCAGTACTGGAGCCAGTACTCCATGCCTGCACCCGACGGCGTCGGTGCCATGGTGAACACCGAGACGAGGAACAGCAGGGGAGCGATGAACACGAGGATGTGTTGGTACTTCAGGAACGACTTCTGAACGTGACTGAGAGACTGAGAGCTCATGGTTCTCGTTGTTGTCAGTTCGCAGTAGCGTTCGCGTGCACTCGCGTGGAGTGACGCGTCGAAAACAGCCCGTTTGCCGAGTCATCAGCGGCACCGACCCGCGCGCGTTCACCGTCTCCCGAGGATGCGACCGCGTCGCACACCGGGTGGACCGGCGTGCGGTGGTCGCCCGAACTGTCGAGCACGGAGTGCTCGAATCCGCGGACCATTCAGGTAATACCTCCGTTGGGGTAGGCGTGGTGAACGGAGTGGGTTGCAGGCTCGTCCGCCGAGGTGCGGATCACGGTGGAACGGGCATAGCGAAGTCGGAGTAATAAGTCTTGATGTCGACCCACTGATTTGGGTACGGACCACACACCGACGCGCGTCGAAAAACCAGTAACATGTGTTTCTATCCAAAATCTGCGCTCACTCGTTGAGTTCGAACGCCCGTCTGACCAGCGCCCGTTCGGTCTCGTAGGTGAGCCGTTGGAGGGCTTCGACCGGGGTAACCCACTGGCGCGCGTCCACCTCGCCGTCCGGTTCGAACGGGCGCTCGTCGACGACGCGCATGTGCCAGACGAACACGCCTTTCGGCCCGGTCGGCGCGCCCGCGTCGTCGGGGACGCGATACTCGTAGCGGCCGGCGAACCGGCCGCAATCGACCTCGCATCTCGTCTCCTCGCGGACCTCTCTGACGGCGGTCTCGACAAGCGTCTCGCCGGGTTCGAGTTTCCCCTTCGGGAGCGACCAGTCGTCGTAGCGCGGTCGGTGGACGACACAGAGTCGGCCGTCGTCGCGGCGGAGGAGGCCGCCGGCCGCGAACGTCAGGATTGGGGGGTGAGACACGGCCGGTCAGAACTCGTCCGGCGGCGCGAGACCGTCGTCGTCGCCGTCTCCGCCGTCGCCGCCGTGTTCGTCCGGGTACTCGGGCGCGACGCCGTCTTCGAGCGCGTCCACGTCGAACTCGCGGCGGAGCGTCTGGATGCGGTCGCGGATGTCGGCGGCGAGTTCGAATTCGAGGTTGTCGGCGGCCTCCTGCATCCGGTCTTCGAGGAAGGCAATCTGTTCGACGGCTTCGTCGGCGTCGGCGGGGGCGTCCCCGGAGACGCCGCGGGTGTCGGTCTTGCTCCCCGGCAGGTTCGTCTCCCCGACCTCCTTTTCGATGGTCGTCGGCGTGTAGCCGTGTTCTTCGTTGAACTCCTGTTGGATGCGGCGGCGGCGCTGCGTCTCGGAGATGGCGGCCTCCATCGCGTCGGTCATCTCGTCGGCGTAGAGCACGACCTCGCCGTTGACGTTGCGGGCGGCGCGGCCCATCGTCTGGACGAGCGTGGTCTCGGACCGCAGGAAGCCCTGCTGGTCGGCGTCGAGGATGGCGACGAGCGAGACCTCGGGGATGTCGAGCCCCTCGCGGAGGAGGTTGATGCCGACGAGCACGTCGATGTCACCGAGGCGGAGCGACCGGATGAGCTCGTGGCGTTCGAGCGTGTCGGTCTCGTCGTGCATGTAGGCCACGTCGACCCCCGCCTCTTCGAGGTATTCGGTGAGGTCCTCGGCCATCCGCTTCGTGAGCGTCGTGACCAGCACGCGCTCGTCGCGGTCGATGCGCTCGTCGATGCGGGCCATCAGGTCGTCGACCTGCCCGGTCGCCTCCGTCACCTCGACCTTCGGGTCAACGAGGTGCGTCGGGCGGACGATTTGCTCGACGATTTGGTCGGAGTGCTCGCGCTCGTAGTCGCCCGGGGTCGCGGAGACGAAAAGCGTCTGCCCGACGGTTTCTTCGAACTCCTCGAAGGTGAGCGGGCGGTTGTCGTAGGCCGTCGGCAGGCGGAAGCCGTTTTCGACCAGCGAGTCCTTTCGGGACTTGTCGCCGGCGTACTGGCCCTTGATCTGCGGGAGCGTGACGTGCGACTCGTCGATGACGGTGAGGAAGTCGTCGGGGAAGTAGTCGAGGAGGGTGTAGGGCGCGTCGCCCGGCTCGCGGTCCGAGAGGTGGACCGAGTAGTTCTCGATGCCGGAGCAGTGGCCCGTCTCGCGGAGCATCTCGATGTCGAAGGTGGTGCGCTCTTCGATGCGCTGGGCGGCCACGAGGTCGCCCTGTCGCTGGAAGTGCTTCACCCGCTGTTCCATCAGCTCCTCGATTTCCGAGATTGCGCCTTCGAGCTGTGCTTCGGGGATGGAGTAGTGCTCCGCCGGGTGGACGAGCACCGCCGGCTCCGACGACTTGACCTCGCCCTCCAGCGGGTCGAGCTTCAGCATGCGGTCGATTTCGTCGCCCCAGAACTCGATGCGGACGGCGTAGCGGCCGTACATCGGGAACACCTCAACGGTGTCGCCGCGGACGCGGAACGTTCCCTGCCGGAAGTCCACGTCGTTGCGCTCGTAGTTGAGGTCGACGAGGGCGCGGAGCAGTTCGTCGCGGTCCATCCCCTGGCCGACCTCCAGCCGGAGGGACATGTCGGTGTAGTTTTTCGGGTCACCGAGGCCGTAGATGGCCGACACCGAGGCGACGACGATGACGTCGTCGCGGGTGAGAAGCGACCGGGTCGCGGAGTGGCGGAGCCGGTCGATTTCCTCGTTTATCGACATGTCCTTGTCGATGTAGGTGTCGGTCTGTTCGATGTACGCCTCGGGCTGGTAGTAGTCGTAGTAGGAGACGAAGTACTCGACCGCGTTGTCGGGAAAGAGGCCCTTGAACTCCTCGTACAACTGGGCGGCGAGCGTCTTGTTGTGCGCGAGGACGAGCGTCGGCTTCTGAATCTCCTCGACCACCCACGAGACGGTGTTGGTCTTGCCGGAGCCGGTGACACCGAGCAGGGTCTGTACGTCGGCACCCTCGCGGAAGCCGCGGGCCAGCGCCTCGATGGCCTCGGGTTGGTCGCCCGCGGGGTCGAAGGGGGCGTCGACGCGGAATTCGCGGTCTGCGTCGGGTCTGTCGGCGGACAGGGGACCGGACTCGCTCATTGTCCGTCCTTGGGTCGCGGCGTACTTGAGCGAGGCGGTGCTTGTCGCCGGAGGAACGGTTTTGGGGCGGGCTATCGAACGTTCCCGTATGACGAGAGCCGAACTCGAACGCGCGAGCAACCTGCTCAAGGACGCCGCCGAGGCGACCGAGGGCGACGTACAGGAGCGACTCTACGAACAGTCCGACCAGCTGGCGACGCTGGCGACGCGCGAGCAGGGACCGGACCACGGGCGACTCGCCCGGCACATGACGGTCCTTCACGACCTCGCCGAGGACCTCGACGGCGACGCGGCCGAGACGGTCCGCGAGGCCCGAAGCGAAGTCCTCGAATACCGCAAGGGCGTCCCCGGCGTCTGACGACCGGCGGACAGACCCCCTCGTTTCTACTGGAACTCACTCACATACGCCGCGCGTCGGTGCTGTCAGCACTCGGTGAGCGAAACGGATTTCACGCCGGGCGGGTCGCCAACGGCGGCCCCAGCGCGGAGACAGATGGCCGCTTAACAGACGTTCTTCGGCTTGACGCCCATGCCTTCGAGCGTCTCGACGTACTCGTCGTAGGCGGCCTCGACCACCGCGTCGGCGGCCTCGCGGGCGACGGCGTCGTCGTCGACGAGGTCGGAGACGGCGGCTTCGAGCGCGTCGAGCTGGTCGTTGAGGTCGGATTTGAGCGTGCGGAAGTCGTTGGCGGCCATCGGGTCCGCGTCGCCGACGAAGAAGCCGACCATCTGCTCGACGGTCTTCAGCGACACGAGCGCGCGGGCGAGCGCGCCGCCGAGGCGGCCGTCGGTCGTCTCGAACTCGGCGAGCACGTCGTAGACGTTCGGCTTCGACCCGTCCGGCTCCGCGTCGACGGTCTCGGCGTGGGCGCGGGCGGTGTCCGCGAGGTCCGAAAACAGCGCGGCGGCCTCGTCGTTCGGTTCGTCGTCGGCCCACCAGTCGAACAGGTCGGCGGCGGCGGCGGCCTCGGCGGCGGCGGCCGCGCGGACCGCATCGCCGTCCATCTCGCCGCCGGTGACGGCGTACAGCGCCTTCGAGGAACCGAGTCGGGAAAGCGGCGTCTCGTGGTCGTCGCGGAGGGTGTCGAGGAGTTCGGTCATACGGGCCCGTATGTCCGTCTCGGGTTTGTACCCATCGGCGGCGGCGAGTCCGGCGCGAGTCCGCGACGGGCGAGGAGACGACCGGTGAGTCGGCCGCCGAGCCGCCGATTCGTGACATTCAACCGAGTCGAATCCGTCCGGATATTAAACATTATATATTGTATTATCATGAAGTAAGCCAGACTATGACAAACGCTATCAGGCAGGCGGCGGAGCGGAGTTCGAAACTGGTCGAACAGTACCTCCCCGACGCGTTCTTGTTCGCCATCATTCTGACGGGGGTGGCGTTCGTGCTGGCGCTGGTGTCGGTCGCGCCGGGCGAGGGGACCGGCGTCGTCGGCCACGCCGGAAACCTCCTCGTCGACGGCTGGTACGGCGGCTTCTGGAACCTGCTTTCGTTCGGGATGCAGATGACGCTCATCCTGATGACGGGCTACGCGCTCGCACAGACGAAGCCCGTAGACCGGCTCCTGACGCGACTCGCGGGCGTCCCGAGCACCGAGCGGGGCGCGGCCGCGATGGTGCCGGTCGTCGCCGCCGCGGCGTCGTTCGTCCACTGGGGCCTCGGCCTCGTCGTCGGGGCGCTTTTCGCCCGGAAGATAGCGACCGAGATGCGCGGCATCGACTTCCCCATCGTCGTCGCCGGCGCGTACTCCGGCTTCGTCGTCTGGCACGGCGGCCTCGCGGGGTCGATTCCGCTCCTGTTGAACACCGAGGGGAACTTCCTCATCGAAGCGGGCATCCTCGACACGACGTTCGGCACCGGCGGGACCATCTTCACGGTCGCCAACCTCGTGTTGGTCGTCGCGGTCGGTTTCCTCTTCCTGCCGGCGCTGTTCGCGCTCATGTACCCGACCGACGAGACGAAGAAGACGCCCATCGACCCCGCGGAGTTCGAGACGGCGACCGACGGCGGCGAGCAGGCGACGGGCGGATGGGCCTCCACGACCGTCCCCGAGGACGCCTCGCTCGCGACGCGCATCGAGCACTCGCTCGGCATCGGCGTGGCAATCGGCCTCGTCGGCCTGCTCGCGGTCGCCCTGTACTTCTTCGAGGGCATCCAGAACGGGACGATGCCGTGGAACAACCTCAACCTGAACATCGTCAACTTCGGCTTCCTCTTTCTCGGCCTGCTGTTCCACGGGACGCCCAAGGCGTACATCGAGGCCATCGTCGAGGCCGTCGAGAACGTCTGGGGCATCATCCTCCAGTTCCCCTTCTACGCCGGCATCATGGGCATCATGGCCTACGCGCCGGAGGGCTCGGTCAGCCTCGCCACGCAGATCGCACAGGGCATGGTCGCCGTCGCGCCCGACGGGACGCTCCCGGCGTTCGCCTTCTTCACCGCCGGCCTCGTGAACTTCTTCGTCCCCTCCGGCGGGGGCGAGTGGGCCGTCATCGGTGAGACGCTCGTCACGGCCGCGAAGGCGTCCGGCGAGTCCATCCCGCGGGTCGCCGTCGCCGCCTCGTGGGGCGACGCGTGGACCAACATGATTCAGCCGTTCTGGGCCATCCCGCTGCTCTCCATCAGCGGCCTGTCGGTCCGCGACATCATGGGCTACTGCGTGATGGTGCTTCTCGGCGCGGGCGTGCTCGTCGCCGTCGGTATCAGCGTCCTGCCGATGTAGCCCGCAAAAGAAACCGTACGGTCGGGTCCGACTCGAATCGAGCCGAGGCGGCTCAGTTACCCTTCTCGACGGGCGCGCCGACGAGGTTACCCCACTCCGTCCACGAGCCGTCGTAGTTGGTGACGTTCTCGTAGCCGAGGAGTTCGTGCAGGGCGAACCACGCGATGGACGAGCGCTCGCCGATGCGGCAGTAGGCGATGGTGGACTCGTCGCCTTCGATGCCCTGGTCCGCGTAGAGGTCGCGGAGTTCGTCGGCGGACTTGAAGGTGCCGTCGTCGTTGACGGTCGCGGCCCACGAGATGTTACTCGCGCCGGGGATGTGGCCGCCGCGCTGGGCGGTCTCCTGCAGTCCCGGGGGCGCGAGAATCTCGCCGGAGAACTCCTCGGGCGAGCGAACGTCGACGAGGGGAAGGCCCTTGTCGACCGCCTTCTCGACGTCGTCGCGGTACGCGCGGATGTCCTCGAAGGGACCCTTGGCGGTGTAGTCTTGCTCCGGGAAGGACGGGACTTCGTCGGTCGTCGGATAGTCGTTGTCGACCCAGTAGTCGCGGCCGCCGTTCATCAGGTGAACGTCCTCGTGGCCGTAGTATTTGAACTGCCAGTAAGTGTAGGCGGCGAACCAGTTGGAGTTGTCGCCGTAGAGGACGACCGTGGAGTCCTCGGAGATGCCGTGCGAACCGAGGAGGTCCTCGAAGTCCTCCTTGGTCAGCACGTCGCGGGTCGTCTGGTCCTGCAGTTGGGACTCCCAGTTGAACCCGATGGCACCGGGGGCGTGACTCTCGTCGTACGCCTCGGTGTCCACGTCCACTTCGACGAGTCGGTACGCCGCGTCGTCGCTCTGGAACTCGTCGAGGTGGCTTTCCACCCAGTCCGCGGAGACGAGTACGTCCTTCGCGTAATCGGAGTTTGACATCGCGTTTGCCCGTACAACAGGAAGGCCCATAACTCTCACAGCGACGGCATGTACGGCCTGACCTCGGGTGATGCGGCAATATTGGCCTGAATATGGCGGGAGAGACGGAGAAAGTAACTCGGAAACCGGCCGTCTCGGACGGTATCAGGCCGGTATCCGACGAAACCAGCAACAACATCCGCTACCACGGACACGGGGCGAGGGGTGCGAGGATGGTCGGACCTAAACCCGCGGCCCGGAAACAGGGGGGCATGGTAGACGTGGTCTCTCCGACGTGGCTCGCGGACCGACTCGACGACGTGCGCGTGGTGGACGTGCGCGACGGCTGGGAGTTCGACGGCATCGGACACCTCCCCGGCGCGGTGTCGATACCGTTCGACGAGTTCCGAAGCGCCGACGGCGACGTGGGGATGCTCCCCGGCCGCGACGCCTGGACCGACCTCCTGTCGGGCGCGGGCGTCGCCGCCGACGACGACGTGGTCGCCTACGACGATACCCACGGCGTGTTCGCGGCCCGCTTTCTCGTGACCGCGCTCCTCTACGGACACGACCCTGAACGACTCCACCTCCTTGACGGCGACTTCAGCGCGTGGAACCGCGAGCGCGAGACGACGACCGAGGCGACCGATGTCTCGGGGACGGTCTACGAGATAACCGAACCGGCGGAGACGCCGCTCGTTGACTTCGAGGCGGTCGAGGCCGCCCTCGACGACTCCGAGACCGTCATCGTCGACACCCGCGACCCCGTGGAGTACGACGACGGCCACCTCCCCGGCGCGGTCAACCTCGACTGGCGCGAACTCGTGGACGACGAGACGCGCGGGCTGAAGCCGCGGGACGAACTCGACTCGATTCTGGCGGCCGCGGGCGTCACCCCGGACCGGCGGGTCGTCCTCTACTGCAACACCGCCCGGCGCATCAGCCACACCTACGTCGTGCTCTCGCATCTCGGCTACGACGACGTGGCGTTCTACGAGGGCAGCCTCACCGAGTGGGAGAAGCGCGACGGCGCGGTCGTCGAGGGCTGACGAGCGAGGTCACGGCTGATTCGGGTCGGCCGAGTCGTCCGCGGACTCGTCGCGCTCGTCGCCGTCACCGCCCACGTCGTCGACGCGTAACTCCGCGCCGAGCAGGTCCACCGACTCCGCGAGGAGCGCGACGACGAGCGGGCCGGCGATGATGCCGACCGGGCCGAGGCTGAGCAGGCCGCCGACGAAGCCGACGAAGTAGAGGCTCCCCGGCAGGTCGGCGGTCTCCTTGGCGAGTCGCGGGCGAATCAGGATGTCCGGGAGCCACGCGACCGCGAACCCACCGACCGTGACGACGAGCGCAGCGGCGACGAGGTCACCGACCGCGACGTGGTAGACGGCCATCGCCGCGAGCAGGACGCTCGGGCCGACGATGGGGATGAACTGGAGGACGGCCGCGACTGTCGCGAGCGTGACGACGTAGTCGTAGCCGAGCACCCAGAAGACGACGAGACCGATGGCGAACGTGCCGACGGCGGTCGCCGCCTGCAAGACGTAGATGGCGAACAGCGTCTCGCGAGCCCGCTCGTTGAGCGCCGTCGCCGCGTCCCGGTAGTCGACCGGGACCAGCGCGAGGAGCGTCCGCCCGACCGCGTCGCCGCTGAGGAGCAGCGCGAACACGAGGAAGCCGAACAGCGTGAGTTTGATGAGCACCACGGGCGCGGCGGTGGCGGCGGTGCGGCCGACCGACCGGAGCAGACCGAGACCGACCGCGACCACGTCGTCCAGCGTCACCGTCTCGACCATCCCGAGGAACTCGACAGTCACCACGTCGGGGAGGAGCGCCGCGAGTTCGAGGATGTCGCTCAGGCGGAGAAAGAGGATGACGACGAGCGGCGCGAGCACGACGCCGACGCCGACCGCCGCGACGACGGTGGCGGCGAGGCTGGCGACCCACCGGGAGGCCCCGCGCGCTTCGAGGCGTCGCCTGAGCGGGACGAGCAGGTAGGCGACGGTGATGGCGAAAAACACCGTCGCCAGCACGTCCACGAGCAGGACCGCCGCGAGGAGCGCAAAGAGGGCGAACACGCCGCCGAGGACGTACGGGCGAGAAGTAGTCATCACCCGTGATACTCTCGCTGACGGTAAAGCCGTTCTCCCGGGACAACCCTCGAAACCGACTTATTCAGCCGTTTACCCGTCCCCGCGAACATCACGCCCGTTAAGTACCACAGAGTACAACAACCGAGTAATGAGACGACGTGGCTTCCTCAAGGCCGCCGGGGCGGGAGGCGTCTCCGCGCTCCTCGCCGGCTGTACCGGGACCGGCGGCGAGCAGACGACGACCGAGGCCTCGGGCGACGCGACCGAGACGGCAGCGACGACCGAAGGGACGACCGCGGGCGGCGAGTCGCGGACGCTCACCGTCGGCACCTACGGCTCGTTCGTCGACGCGCCGAGTTCGAGCCCCGGTCCGTGGCTGAAAGAGACGTTCGAGTCGGAGTTCGACGCGACGCTGGAGTGGCAGACGCCCGACTCGGGCGTGAACTACTACATCGAGCGCGGCCTCCGGGGCGTCGAGTCCGGCGCGGACCTCTACGTCGGCCTCGACGCGCAGATGCTCGTCCGCATCGACCGGGAGCTCGACGAGGCGCTGTTTTCGCCCGCCGAGGGGCTGTCCCGCATCGACGACGTAAAGCAGGGGCTGAACTTCGACCCGCAGGGCCGCGCGGTCCCCTACGACACGGGCTACATCTCGCTCGTCTACGACGAGACCTACGGCGACGGCGACTTCGTCGCCCCCGAGACGTTCGACGGCCTGCTGGACTCCGAGTACGCGGGCGCGCTCCTCGCGCAGAACCCCACGTCGTCGGCGACGGGACAGGCGTTCCTGCTTCACACCATCGACGCCAAGGGCGAGGACAGCTATCTCGACTACTGGGCGAACCTGAAGGAAAACGACGTGCGCGTCCTCGGCAACTGGGAGGACTCCTACAACGCCTACTCGAACGGGGAGGCCCCGATGGTCGTCTCGTACTCGACCGACCAGGTGTTCGCCGCCGAGTCCGGCGAGGACATGGCGAGACACCAGATTCGCTTCCTGAACGACCAGGCGTACGCCAACCCCGAGGGGATGGCCCCCTTCGCCGACGCGTCGAACCCCGACCTCGCCGCCGAGTTCATGGACTTCATGCTCCGACCCGAGGTGCAGGCCGAAATCGCCGTCCGCAACGTCCAGTTCCCGGCGACGACCACCGCGGAACTCCCCGAGGACTTCGCGCAGTACGCCCAAGAGCCGCCGGAAGCCGTCACGTTCTCCTACGACCGGCTTCAGAACAACCTGAGTGACTGGACCGACGCGTGGGCCCGCGAGTTCGCCAGCAAGTGAGGTGAGCCGGTGAGCCGCGCCTCGGCCTCGGTTCGCCGGGTCGCCCGCGCCCTCGAACAGCGGCTGCTCACCCTCGTCGCGGCGCTCACCGCCGTCGTCCTTCTGGTCCTGTTTTACTACCCCGTCGCCACCGTCTTCGCGGACGCCGTCCTCGTCGACGGCCGGCTCACTATCGAGCCCATCGCGGCGGTGCTGACGAGCGAGTTCTACCTCGTCGATATTATCTGGTTCACGGCGAAGCAGGCGTTCTACTCGACGCTCGCCAGCCTCGCGCTCGGCCTCCCCGCCGCGTGGCTGTTCGCCCGCTTCGAGTTCCGCGGCCGCGAGACGCTCCGCTCGCTCACCATCCTCCCGTTCGTCATGCCCTCCATCATGGTCGCCATCGGCTTCGTGGCGACGTTCGGCCGCAACGGAACCTTGAACCGCGCGCTCTCCCTCGTCGGCCTCCCGCCGGTCGAACTGCTGTTCACGCTCGAAGCCATCGTCGTCGCCCACGCGTTCTACAACGCCCCGCTCGTCGCCCGCGTCGTCACCGCCGCGTGGGAGAGCGTGGACGCCCGGGCCGTCGAGACCGCCCGCTCGCTCGGCGCGAACCCCCGGCGGGCCTTCCGCGACGTGGTCCTCCCCCAACTCCTGCCGTCTATCGGCGTCGGCGCGACCCTGACGTTCATCTTCACCTTCGCGTCGTTCCCCATCGTCCTCGCGCTCGGCGGCTTCCAACTGGCGACCATCGAGGTGTTCGTCTACTCGCGGGTCCGAGACCTCGCGTACGCCGAGGCCGCCAGCCTCGCGGTCGTCGAGACGGCCGTCTCAATCACGCTGACCGCCGTCTACCTCCGGTACGAGGCGGGCCAGCGCTCGGCCGGCGGCGCGGCGAACCCGCTTCCGCGACAGTCCGTCCTTCCCGCCGACTGGACGCCGAAATCGACGCTCCGAACCGCGGGCATCGCCGGCTACGCCCTCGTCGTCGGGCTGGTGTTCGTCGTCCCCGTCGCCAGCATGGTGCTGGCGAGCGTCACCGGCGGCGACGGCGGCCTCACGCTCGCCAACTACGCCTTCCTCGCCGAGCGACAGGCGACCGGCGCGAGCTTTCAGGTCAAACCACTCCCCGCCATCCTGAACTCGCTGGCCTTCGCCGCGGGGACGCTCGTCGTGGCCGTCCCGATGGGCGTGACGATGGCCGTCCTCACGACCCGCCGGTACCGCGGGCGCGGGCTCATCGACGTGCTCTCGATGGCCCCCTTCGCCGTCTCGGGCATCGTCGTCGGCCTCGGCCTGCTCCGCGGGCTGGTGTTCGGCGTCGACGTGCTGGGGACGCGAATCCGCGTCACCGGCGCGCTCGCCATCGTCGCGGCCCACGCCGTCGGCGCGTACCCCTTCGTCACCCGGAACGTCGCGCCGCTTTTCGCCCGGCTCGACGGCCGGCTCGTGGAGTCCGCGCGCTCGCTCGGCGCGACCAGAACCCGCGCGCTCGTGGACATCGAACTGCCGCTCGTCTGGACCGGCGTCGTCGCGGGCGCGGCGTTCGCCGTCGCCATCAGCATCGGTGAGTTCGACTCGACCATCATCCTCGCGGAGGGCGCGGGAAGCTACACGATGCCCGTCGCGGTCGAGCGATTCCTCGGCCGACGGCTCGGCCCCGCGACGGCGATGGGCTGTCTCCTGCTTCTCGTCACGTCCGCCAGCTTCCTCGTCGTCGACCGCTTCGGCGGCCGGTGGGGCGAGCTATGAGGGAGCGCGGAGGGCGAACCGAGGGCGGGCCACGGGCAGTGAGAATTATGACCGTCGGCCGGCGAGAGTGGAACGTGATTTCGGAGGCGAACCCGTGAGACTCGAACTCGACGCGGTGTCCAAGCGCTACGGGTCGACGACGGCGCTCGATTCCGTCTCGCTGTCGGTCGACGACGGCGAATTCTTCACGCTCGTCGGCCCCTCCGGCTGCGGGAAGACGACCACACTCCGCTGTATCGCCGGCTTCGAGTCTCCGACCGAGGGGACCGTCCGCTTCGACGGCGAGTCGATGGTCGGCGTCGCGCCCGAGTCGCGGGGCGTCGGCGTCGTATTCCAGAACTACGCGCTGTTCCCGCATCTCAGCGTCGGCGAGAACGTCGCCTACGGCCTCCGCTTTACCGACCCGCCGGGCGGCGGCTCCCGCGACGAGCGCGTCGCGGAACTGCTGGACCTCGTCGACCTCGCGGGGTTCGAAGACCGCGACCCCGACTCGCTATCTGGCGGCCAACAACAGCGCGTCGCGCTCGCCCGCGCCCTCGCGCCCGGCCCGGACCTGCTGCTTCTCGACGAGCCGATGTCGGCGCTGGACGCCCGACTCAGGGACCGACTCCGCCGGCAGGTAAAGCGCATCCAGTCGGACCTCGGCGTGACGACCGTCTACGTCACCCACGACCAGTCGGAGGCGCTGGCGGTCTCGGACCGGGTGGCCGTCCTCAACGGCGGCCGCGTCGAGCAGGTCGGCCAGCCCCGCGAACTCTACCGCCGCCCGCGGACGCGGTTCGTCGCGGAGTTCCTCGGCGAGAACAACGTCCTCGACGGAGTCGTCGAGTCTCGACCGGAAACGGGGGGGATTCGCGTCGGCGTCGGCGACGCGGTGTTCACGCTGGCCGAGGGGCGGCGAGTGCTCGGGGAGGCGGGGTCGAGAGCGGGAGCCGGCGACGAACTCACCTTCTGCGTCCGGCCCGAACAGCTTCGGGTCGGCGCGGAGACGAACAAAATTCGCGGAACCGTCGTCGACACCGAGTTTCAGGGGGCGACGACGCGGGTCAGACTCGACTGGGGCGGGACGGAACTCGTCGTGGCGGTCGAAGACGGCGGCGAACAGTCGGACGCGGGGTTCGAGGTCGGGACGACGCTCGAAGTCGGATTCGCCCCGGCGTCGGCTCACGTCGTCGAATAGGTCGAAACGGTCGGTTTTCCGCGCCGTCTCAGGGCGCGACGCCGACGGTCAGGAGCGTGCCGAACGTCCGGTAGCGCTCGACCATCGCCTCGCGGGTCTCCCAGTCGTCGGTCGGGAACTCGGTCGCCGCCGGGATGTCGATGTCGAGGTCTGCGATGGAGTCCTGTTCTGCGACGTGGAGGCCGGCGTCGCGGAACGCCTCGCGGTACTCCGCGTGGGACCACCGGGTCATGTCGATGGAGATGAGGTCCTGCCACTCGTGGGAGTGGACGTTCTCCTCGTAGTAGTTGACCGCGCAGTAGAACGTCCCGCCGGGCCTGAGGATGCGGGCGATTTCTTCGAGGGTGTGGTGCGGGTCGGCGGCGTAGTAGAACGCCTCCATCGACCAGACGTGGTCGACGCTGTCGTCCTCGAACGGGAGGTCGTCGAAGTCGCCGACGAGAAACGAGAGGTCGTCGGTGTCGGTGTACGCGCGGGCGTTCTGGACCATCTCGGGCGAGCCGTCGAGACCGAAGCCTCGGCCGATGCCCTTCGTGTCGTGAAGCGCGCGGAGGGCGTAGCCGCTCCCGGTCCCGAGGTCGACGACGGTGTCGCCTTCCTCGACGGGCATCCGTGCGAGCGCGTGCTTCGCGGTGTGCCAGTGTCGGTCCTCCATGCCCTTGTCGCGGCCGTCGGCCGCCCAGGCGTCGAACTCGTCGCGGACGCTCATACCGGAGCCTCGCGCGCCGGGGTGAAAATGCGTTCGGACCGGACCGCACAGACGGGCGAGTCCGACGACGACCCGGCCGCGCCCCCCGTCGCGCGTTTTAATTGCCGCCGTCACGACGACGGGGTATGGTCGGAGTCCGCCGCCGGTTCGCGCTCGCCGACACCGCCCAGCAGGTCGTCGGCGGCTTCCTCCTCGCGGGGCCGTTCGTCGTCACCGAGGAGGTGTGGGTGCTCGCGCGGAGCATGTCGTTCGCGCAGGCGCTTCTCACGCTCATCATCGTGCTCGCGGTCGGCTACGGCGCGCTCTACAAGGCCGACGACCGCGACCCCGACAGAGAGCGCGAGGTCGGCGGGGTTCCCGTCCGATTCATCTCGCTCATCTCCGTCTCGTATCTCTCCGTGTTCATCCTCGCGCTCGCGTTCGACGCGCCGGGGACGTTCCTCTCGGACGTGTCGGGAGAAGTCCTCGTCTCCGTGCTCGGGTACGAACTCGACCTCGCGGTGCTCCGCATCACGCTCAAGGCGACGAGCGTCGGCGCGGTGTTCAGCGTCATCGGCGCGGCCACGGCCGACTCGCTGTTCTGACCTCGCCCGGAGGCGTGAACATACGTCACGATTCCGGGACGACGCCGCCCGAGCGGCATGAAGGATTAAGTCGGCAGGGTAACTGCTTGGGGTATGGATTACGAGCTCGCCATCGAAGACGCGCCCGCGACGATTCCGGGCGGCACAGGTATCTTGCTCCTTCATCCGAGCATCGGCGAGACCGACCGCATCGACACGGACTTCTTCAAGGTCGACACCGACCGCTTCCTCGTCATCTCGACGCGGACGACCGCGCGCGAAGTCGAACAGAAGCTGGAACACTACGAGGTCGACGAGTCCAGCGCCACCATCCTCGACACGCTGTCTATCGAGCGCGGCTACTCCCGACGCAGTTCGGACAACATCCACTACGTCGCGGCCCCCGACGACCTCGACGCCATCGTCGAGAAGACCCGGCAGTTCCTCGAACGCCACGACGGGAAGCTCCGGCTTAGCGTCGATTCGGTCACGGAGATGGCCTACTACGCCGACGAGGACCGCGCCTTCGAGGCGACGAAGCAGATTCTCGAACTCCTCGACGAGTTCGACGCGGTGGGGCTGTTCCACCTCTCGAAGGAGGTCCACGACCAGGAGACGCTCGACCGCTTCCGCGAACTGTTCGACGGCGTCGTCGACCTCGACGAGGACGGTACCGTCGAAACCGAGTTCTGAGGCAGAACGCGAGGCGACCGACTACGCCGAGTCGGCGTCGTCGGCGGCCGAGTCGTCAGTGGCCGCGCCGTCACCCGATTCCGCGTCGTCGTCGGCCGCGAGCTGCTCGAACGTCTTTTCGGCCCACTTGACCGCGTAGCTCGGGCCGTGGTCGCGGTACGCCGCGGTGTCCAGCGCCGAAAACGGCGCGGGGAGGTCGCGGCCGTGTTTGACGGCCGAGCACGCGAACTCGGTCGCCTCGGCGAACGAGAGTCCGCCGAGCGCGACGAGCCGCGGGAGATTTTCGAGGCGGTCGTCGAGGCGGCCGCCGGCGTCGACCCACGCGTCGTGGAGGCGGTCGTGGTCGCCCTCCCACGACGCGAACGCCTCGCGGGTGTGGAGGCCGACCCAGCCCTCGTAGAGGGCGGCGGCGACCTGATACGTCTCGCTCGGGCCGAGCGGCGTCGCCGCCGCGAGGTCGGCGTACTGCTCACCGAAGAAGGGGAGGAAGTGTTCGGGAATCTCGTCGTTCCCGGCCTGCACGAACGCCTCGGCGATGAGGAAATCCAGGAAGTCGTCGGGCGTCCCCTTCGCGCGGTACTTCACCAGCACGACCGGCGGGTCGGTCTGTCGGGACCACGTCACGGTGCCGTCGCCGGGCATCCCGATGGTGAAATCCGACGACGCGTAGCGCCGAAGCTGTTGGGGCGCGTCGTTCGGTAGCCACTCGGCGGGGTACGCCGCCGGGGAGAGCGACTCGACCACCAGCCCGAGGTTTTCGGCGGCCTCGGGGGGGATGGTGTCGAAGTCGCCGGCCACGTCCAACACGAGCGCGCCGGGGGCGTAGTCGTCGCGGACCGATTCGAGGTCCGACGGCAGGCTGCGCGTCTCGAACATCCGTTCAGGCGATGCTCATCCCGACGAACACGACGGCAAGCAGGGCCGACACGCCGACGGTACCGAGCACGATTTTCGTCGCTTGGCTCATAGTGGCACGATTAGGGGCCCGCCGCTTAACTGTTACACTCTATCGTCGGTCGAATCTCCAGTCGAAACGGAGGGGTTCGGGGACGCGGCCCACGGTCGGCGGTCACACGGGTCGGTCGCGTCGCGGACGCGAGAGAAAACAGCAGGCTCGTCGGCGTCGCGGTCAGGGAACGAGCTGTTCGCCGTCGTCGTCGAGGATGCGGATCGCCTCGACGGGGCAGACGCGGGCGGCGAACTTCGCGTCGAACTCGGCGTCCTCGGGAATCTCGCGGACGAAGACGCCGTCGTCGGTCTCCTCGCCGTCGACGAGGTCGGCCTTGCCGTCGTCGACGTTCTTTTCGAAGCCCTCCCACTCGTCGACACACTGGAACATGCCGATGCAGGTGTCGCGGTCGTACTCGACTTTCATGCGCCACCGTACCGCCGGGCCGTACAAAGCCCTGCCGACGCGGGACCGGCGCGCCCGCGCCCGAACCGACCCGATGGCTTAAACCGGGGGACGGTCCAAGGGGGATGCAATGCGAACTGCGGACCTGACGGGCCTGCCGACGGGGATTCCCGAGGCCCTCCGCGACGAGGGCATCGAGGAGCTGTATCCGCCGCAGGCCGAGGCCGTCGAGGCCGGCCTGACGGACGGCGAGAGCCTCGTGGCCGCCGTCCCGACCGCGAGCGGGAAGACGCTCATCGCTGAACTGGCGATGCTGTCGAGCGTCGCGCGCGGCGGGAAGGCGCTGTACATCGTCCCGCTCCGGGCGCTCGCCTCCGAGAAGAAAGCCGAGTTCGAGCGCTGGGAGGAGTACGGCATCGACGTGGGCGTCTCGACCGGCAACTACGAGTCCGACGGCGAGTGGCTCTCCTCGCGCGACATCATCGTCGCCACGAGCGAGAAGGTCGACTCGCTCGTCCGGAACAACGCGGCGTGGATGGACCAACTCACCTGCGTCGTCGCCGACGAAGTCCACCTCGTCGACGACCGCCACCGCGGGCCGACGCTGGAGGTCACGCTGGCGAAGCTCCGCCGACTCAACACGAACCTGCAAATCGTCGCACTCTCGGCGACCGTCGGCAACGCGGGCGTCGTCGCCGACTGGCTCGACGCGAAGCTCGTCAAGTCCGACTGGCGACCAATCGACCTCAAGATGGGCGTCCACTACGGCAACGCCGTCTCCTTCGCCGACGGGAGCCAACGCGAGGTGCCGGTCGGCCGCGGGGAACGACAGACGCCCGCGCTCGTCGCCGACGCGTTGGAGGGCGACGACGACGGCGACCAAGGCTCCTCGCTGGTCTTCGTGAACTCGCGACGCAACGCGGAGTCCGCGGCCCGCCGCATGGCCGACGTGACGGAGCGGTACATCACCGGCGACGAGCGCAGCGACCTCGCGGAGCTCGCCGCCGAGATACGCGACGTGTCCGACACCGAGACCTCCGAGGACCTCGCCAACGCGGTCGCCAAAGGCGCGGCGTTCCACCACGCGGGACTCGCCGCGGAACACCGAACGCTCGTGGAAGACGCCTTCCGCGACAGACTCATCAAATGTATCTGCGCGACGCCGACGCTCGCCGCCGGCGTCAACACCCCGAGCCGCCGCGTCGTCGTCCGCGACTGGCAGCGCTACGACGGCGACTACGGCGGGATGAAACCGCTCGACGTGCTCGAAGTCCACCAGATGATGGGTCGCGCCGGTCGGCCCGGCCTCGACCCCTACGGCGAGGCGGTGCTGTTGGCGAAGGACGCCGACGCCCGCGACGAACTGTTCGAGCGGTACATCTGGGCCGACGCCGAGGACGTGCGGTCGAAGCTCGCGGCCGAACCCGCGCTTCGGACGCACCTGCTCGCCACTGTCGCCTCCGGCTTCGCCCACACCCGCGAGGGGCTGCTCGAATTCCTCGACCAGACGCTGTATGCGACCCAGACCGACGACCCCGAGCAACTCGGACAGGTGACCGACCGCGTGCTCGACTACCTCGAAGTAAACGGGTTCGTCGAGTTCGACGGCGAGACGATACGGGCGACGCCCGTCGGCCACACCGTCTCGCGGCTCTACCTCGACCCGATGAGCGCCGCCGAAATCATCGACGGCCTCGAATGGGGCGCGAACCACCGGACCGAGAAGCTCCGGGCGCTCGCGGGTGAGACGGAGAAACCGACGCGAGACCGGTGCGAATCCGACGAATCCGGCGGCTTCCAGCGGGCAAGCGAGATGGTCGCTGACGACGGCGGCGGTGGAGGCGGTGCGGACGACGACAGCGACGACGCCGACGAGTTCGAGACGGACCGGACGTATCCGACGCCGCTCGGCCTCTATCACCTCGTCTGCCGGACGCCCGATATGTATCAGCTCTACCTGAAGTCCGGCGACCGCGAGACCTACACGGAACTGTGCTACGAGCGCGAACCGGAGTTCCTCGGGCGCGTGCCCTCGGAGTACGAGGACGTGGCGTTCGAAGACTGGCTGTCGGCGCTGAAGACCGCGAAACTCCTCGAAGACTGGGCCGGCGAGGTCGACGAGGACCGCATCACCGAGCGCTACGGCGTCGGGCCCGGCGACATTCGCGGGAAGGTCGAGACGGCCGAGTGGCTCCTGGGCGCGGCCGAGCGACTCGCCTCCGAGCTCGACCTCGATTCGGTGTACGCGGTCCGCGAGGCGAAAAAGCGCGTCGAGTACGGCGTCCGCGAGGAACTGCTCGACCTCGCCGGCGTCCGCGGCGTCGGCCGAAAGCGCGCCCGACGGCTGTTCGAAGCCGGCGTCGAGAGTCGGGCCGACCTCCGCGAGGCCGACAAGTCGCGCGTCCTCGCCGCCCTCCGGGGTCGCCGGAAGACGGCCCAAAACATCCTCGAAGCCGCAGGAAGAAAGGACCCCTCGATGGACGAGGTGGACGAAGACGACGCGCCGGACGACGCCGTCCCCGACGACGCCGGCTTCGAGACGGCCAAAGAGCGCGCCGACCAGCAGGCCAGTCTGGGTGATTTCGAATGAGGCTCCTCGAAGCCGAGGCGACCGTCTCGGACCTCGATTCGTTCATCGCGGCCGTCGGCGACGTGGCCGACGAGACGGGCGCGACGGTGCAGGCGTTCGACGCCCGGTACGTCGTGGACCGCGAGCACCTCGAACGAGCGGTCGAACTCGCCGACCGAGCCATCGCCCGCGGCAACGAAATCGCCCGCGACCGCGCCGTCGAAATCCTCCTCTACGCCAGCGGCCGCCGGCAGATTAACCGCGCGTTCGAAATCGGCGTCTCGGAAGGAACGCTCCCGGTCGTGCTTCTCGTCGACGGCGGCGACGAGGCCGCCGCCGAGGCCGCGCTGTTCGACCGCCTCGACCTCGAACCCGCAGAGACCCTCGGTGATTACGACGAGAGCCTCGTCCGCGACGTGTTCGACGTGGGCGAGACGGAGTTGCGCGTCGTCGACGGCGACCTCCCCGCGCTGGTCAGAGAGCGAGTGGCGCTGCTCGCGGTCGACCGCTAAGCGTTTTTCGCGGCCCGTATCGGCCGTATTCGGAGGTCCCGCGAATCCGTACTCAAAAATTCCACTCGAAACGAACCCCTTGGGTTTTCGAATTCCACCCCTTCGTTTCAACTGGAGAACGGGGGACAGCGTAGCCTCGAAGCGCGTGAGAGTCGGAGAAATAGTCCCACCAGGATTCGAACCTGGGTCGTTGCCCCCAGAAGGCAACAGGATTGGCCACTACCCCA
Source organism: Haloferax sp. ATCC BAA-644 (assembly GCF_000336975.1). Lineage (NCBI taxonomy): Archaea > Methanobacteriati > Methanobacteriota > Halobacteria > Halobacteriales > Haloferacaceae > Haloferax > Haloferax sp. ATCC BAA-644. Next base: position 23,448 of record NZ_AOLF01000031.1, on the reverse strand, counting down.
TGGGACTTCGCATCAGTTCGTACTTCGCGGGTATTTGTAAACGTTGCGTGTCGGTTCCGCCGTGGGATTTCGTCGCACGGCGACGGACAGACGTGCATAAACCGCCAACTATTTGCACCTATTCTATCCACTGTCGTGTATGTACGTCGGACGTTTCGTCGTCGTTGGCCCCGGAATCGGTGCGTATCGCGTCTCCTCTCGGTCCTTCCCGAACCGACAGGTCGTCGACCGGGACGACGCCCTGACCGTCGGACCGACGCCCGACGCCCCCGAGACCGACAACCCCTACATCGCCTACAACTGCGTCCGCGAGGGCGGCGACTACGTCGTCGTCGGCAACGGCTCACAGGTCGACCCCGTCGCGGAGAAACTCGACCTCGGCTATCCGCCGCGAGACGCGCTCGCGGAGATTCTGCTCGCGCTCGACTACGAGAAAGACGACTACGACACGCCCCGCATCGCCGGCGTCGTCGGCGACGACGAGGCCTTCATCGGCATCGTCCGCAAGGACGCCCTCGTCGTCGAAGCCGTCACCGAACCGACGCTCGTGGCGACCTACGAGGAAGACGACCCCCGCGCGTTCGACCTCGACGCGGAGACCGCCGCCGACGCGGCCCGCGAACTGTACGACCACGAGTTCGAACACGCCGTCTGCGCCGCCGCCGCGACCGTCGGCGACGCGGTCGAGACCGCCTTCTACAACGGCGAGTAGTTCGGCTCGGCCCGAGGTTTTTCAGCCGCGCTCTCGTACACGGAGCCATGCGTCTGGGCGTCATCTCGGACGTGCACGGGAACCTCCCGGCACTCGAAGCGGTGCTCGAATCGATGCCCTCGGTCGACCGACTGGTCTGCGCCGGCGACGTGGTCGGCTACAACCCGTGGCCCGAGGAGTGCGTGTCCGAACTCGCAGAACGGGACGTGCCGACCGTCTCGGGGAACCACGACCGCGCGGTCACGTCGGGGACCGGCTTCCGCTTCAACAGCATGGCGGCCGCGGGCGTCGACTACGCCCGCGACGCGCTGTCGCCGGCGTCGATGGAGTGGCTCTCCGGGCTTCCGAAGACCCGAACCCTCGCCGACGGGCGGGTCAAACTCGCCCACGGCCATCCGAACCACCCCGACCGCTACACCTATCCCGACGACTTCTCGCCGTCGCTCCTCGACGACGAGGACCTGCTGGTGTTGGGTCACACTCACGTCCAGGGCCACCGAATCTACGACGACGGAATCGTGCTGAACCCCGGTAGCGTCGGCCAGCCCCGCGACGGCGACCCGCGGGCGGCCTACGCGGTCGTCGACCTCGACGCGATGGAAATCGAGGCGGAACGCGTCAACTACGACATCGACCGCGTCGCGGAGCGCGTGCGCGAGGCCGGCCTGCCGGAGCGACTGGCGAGTCGGCTGTACGAGGGAAAATAGGGAAACGCGAGGGGCTGTCCTGAAGCCGTCAGTTCGACACCGGTTCGAGCCGCGCCGAGAAATGCCGAAGCTCCTTCATCGGCGGCTCCGCGACGATTTCGAGACCGCCGTAGTCGCCGGCGGAGTCCATCACCTTCGCGGCCGTCTCAGCGACGTGTTCGAGGTGTTCGCGGCTGTATGTGCGCCGCGGGAGCGCGAGGCGCACGAGGTCCGGCCGGTCGGTGCCGGGGAACGCGAAGCCGCCGAGTTCGACGCCGCGAACGCCGCCTTCGAGGTAGAGCGCGCAGACGAGTTCCTGTCCGGGGAACTCCTCTTTCGGGATGTGCGGGAACACCTCGCCGGCATCGAGATAGACCGCGTGCCCGCCGGTCGGCCGGTAGACGGGGACGCCGGCCTCGACCAGCAGGTCGCCCAGTTCGGCCACCTGCTCGACGCGGTCGGTCACGTACGGCGGCGTGACGGCCTCGCGGAGGCCGACGGCCATCGCCTCGATGTCGCGGCCCGAGAGGCCGCCGTAGGTGGGAAAGCCCTCGTAGAGGATGGCGCGCTGTTTCGCGTGTTCGAACACCGTCTCGTCGCGCATCGCGGCGAAGCCGCCGATGTTGACGAGGGCGTCCTTCTTCCCGGACATGGTGATGGCGTCGGCGTGTTCGAACTGCGCGCGGGCGATTTCCGCGACCGAGTGGTTCTCGTAGCCCGCCTCGTGGGTCTTGATGAAGTGGGCGTTCTCCGCGAACCGACAGGCGTCGATGACGAACATGGCGTCGATGTCGCGGGCGAACTCGGCGGTGGCGCGGATGTTCGCCATCGAGACCGGCTGGCCGGCGACGGAGTTGTTCGTGATGGTGAGGGCGACGACGGGAATCGCGTCGGCTCCGACCTCCTCGACGAGCGCGTAGCCCGCGTCGATGTCGAAGTTGCCCTTGAACGTCTCCGTCGAGTTGGGGTCGCGGGCGGCGGGCGACGGGCAGTCGACCGGCTCCGCACCCTGATTGACGACGTGGGCGCGGGTCGTGTCGAAATGGGAGTTGTTCGGCACCACGTCGCCGTCCTCCAAGAGGACGCCGTAGAGGACGTTCTCCGCGCCGCGGCCCTGATGGGTCGGCACGACGTGCTCGAAGCCCATCACGTCGCGGACCGACTCCGCGAGCCGGGCGAACGACTCGCTGCCGGCGTAGGCCTCGTCGCCGCGAATCATCGCCGCCCACTGCTCTGCGGACATCGTTCCCGTCCCCGAATCGGTCAAGAGGTCGATGTACACGTCGCGAGCGTCGAGGTTGAACGCGTTGTAGCCGGCGCGTTCGAGGGCGGCCTCGCGCTCCTCGCGCGAGGGGAGTTCGATGGGCTCGACCATCTTCGCCTTGTACGATTTCATGCCCGCAATAGGCCCGCGAATGTGAAGTAATCGGCAGGCGGAAAATCGAGGGACGACGCCCGATTTTCGGCGCTCGTGGACGGGACTGTACATCGGTGTCGTCGGCTGGTCGGCCGTCGCCACGAACCGCCACGAACCGACCTCGGCGGCCGTCGCGTACTCCCGGACGGTGGGCGTCGCTGGTGGGACGCGAGCGCGCGAAAATAGTTCGAACCGAATTGCGGGGCGGGGCCGGCTCAGAACTCGTTTTGGATGATGCCGAGCGTCTCCTCGCGGTCGTCCCACGCCACGAAGATGGCGACGGAGGTCGCGGAGGTGATGGCGTCGTGGATGTTGATGCCGGCCTCGGACAGCGGCTCGACGATGTCGAGGATGACGCCGGGGCGGTTCGGGAGTTCGCCGCCGGTGACGCGGACGACGGCGATGTCGTCTTCGACGGTGACCGACGACAGCGCGTCGTCGGCGACGACGCGGTCGTGGAGGACGGCCTCGGCCCGGTCGGAGTCGTCTTCGAGGACGTAGAACGTGATGGAGTCCATCCCGGAGGCGACCGAATCGACGTTGATATCCTCTTCTCGGAGTGCGGTCGAGAGGTCCGCGAGGATGCCCGGTCGGTTGCGAATCGCCCGCCCGGCGACGGTGAGACACGCGAGGGGCTCTTCCTGCATGTCGATGAGGTTGTGGAACTCGCCTTCGATGAGCGTCCCGCCGGTGAGCAGGTCGCCGTGCTGGTAGTGGACGACCCGAACGTCCAGCGCCGCGTCCTTGTACGAGAGCGCGGACGGCGCGACGACCTCGGCCCCGCGGAACGAGAGGTTCCGAAGCTCGTCGACGGTGATGCGGCCGACGTTGCGCGCGCCTTCGACGACGCGCGGGTCGCCGGTCATGACGCCCTCCACGTCGGTCACGATAACGACCTCGTCGGCGTCCATGTAGTTGCCGAGCATCACGGCGGAGGTGTCGGAGCCGCCGCGGCCGAGCGTCGTGATTTCGCCGTCGTGGTTCTGCGCGAGGAAGCCGGTGATGACCGGGACGACGCCGTCGAGTTCGGCGGCGAGCTTCGCGGCCCGCTCTCTGGTCGCCTCGACGTCGACCTCGCCGAGGTCGTTCGTGATAACCGGCCACTCGTCGGTGCCGGGTTCGACGAACAGGGCGTTGACGCCGCGGGCGGCCAGCGCCGCCTTGAGCATCCGCACGCTGGTCCGCTCGCCCATCGAGACGATTTCGGCGCGGTCGCGGTCGTCGGCCTCGAACTTGATTTCGTCGAGCAGGTCGTCGGTCGTCGAGCCCATCGCGGAGGCGACGACGGCGATTTCGTGGCCGTGTTCGACGGCCGCGGCGATGGAGTCGGCGGCGCGGTTGATTCGGTCGCCGCTACCGAGCGAGGTGCCGCCGAACTTCGCGACTACGCGCATCGTTCCTCCGGTGCGTCGCGTCGCTTCGGGGCTCCGTTGGTAAACATGCGAGGGGCTAACGCGGGGGGACGTATAACTATGTCCTCCGATTCAACCGTTGCCGTCACCCGCGAATCCGGCGCTGAGACGGCCCGTACCGCCGCCTCGCGGGCGGAGATTTATCACCGAAGCCGCGGAAGGTTCGGGCATGGATGTCAGAGACGCCGTTGACACCGACGCCGAGGCGCTCGCCGCCGTCGCCGACGCGCCGATACGGGCGATGCGGCGGCTGATACGCGACCGGACGGTCCGCCTCGCCACCGCCGAGACGAGTTCGGACCCCCACGCCGACGCGCCGGCCGACGACGAACCGGTGCTCGGCTTCGTCGGCTTCGACGTCCGCGACGGCGTCCTCCACGTCACCCGACTCGGCGGCACCGAGGCGGCAGTGCGGCGACTGCTCGAAGAGCCGCTTCGATTCGCCAGCGCCGAAGACCTGCCGGTCGAGGTGCTCGTCCTCGAATCCGAGGCCCCGCTGTGCGAGGCGGTCGAGCACGTCGGCTTCGACCGCGTCGGCCACGGCCCGCGGTTCGAGGGGTCCCCGACGCTTCGGTACGTCCTCGACGAGACGGGATAGCGAACGAGCCGACTCGTCTTCGTCGTTCCCCGCCGCCCCCGGCGGCGTCGCGGGCGACGAGAACCGACGGAGGGAATACATACCTCCCGCCCGTCAGGTGGCCCATGACCGAACGACGCGGGTACCGACGACCGGAAGTGAGACGGCCGTGACGGCGGTCGAAGAGCTGTTCGTCTCGCTCGCCGGGTCGAGCCCGGTGATGCAGGGCCTCCTCGGCGGCATCGTCATCGCCGGGATGAACATGCTCGGCGCGCTTCTCATTCTCGTCTGGCGCGACCCCTCGAAGCGCTCGCTCGACACGCTCCTCGGCTTCGCCGCCGGCGTCATGCTCGCCGCGAGCTTCACGAGCCTCATCCTCCCCGGCATCGAGGCGGCGGGCGGGAGCCCGATTCCCGTCCTCGTCGGCTTCGTCGTCGGCGTCGTCGTCCTCGACCAAGCCGACCTGTGGATTCCGCACGTCCACATCCTCGTGACCGGCAAGACCCGAGCGGACGCCCCGGAGACGGACAAAAAAATGGCCTCAGTCATCCTGTTTATCGTCGCCATCACCATCCACAACATGCCCGAGGGTCTCGCCGTCGGGGTCGGCTTCGGCTCCGGCGACCTCGGGACCGCCATCCCGCTGATGCTCGCCATCGGCATCCAGAACATCCCCGAGGGGCTGGCGGTCTCCATCGCCGCCGTCAACGCCGGGCTTCGGAACACGACCTACGCGACGTTCGCGGGCATCCGCGCCGGCCTCGTGGAGATTCCGCTCGCCGTCTTCGGCGCGTGGGCCATCCAGTACGCCGCGGCGCTGCTCCCCTACGCGATGGGCTTCGCCGCCGGCGCGATGCTGTTCGTCATCTCCGACGAAATCGTCCCCGAGACGCACTCGAACGGCCACGAGCGCGTGGCGACGTTCGGGACGATGGTCGGCGTCGTCGTGATGCTCTACCTCGACGTGACGCTCGGGTAGCGGAGTTGACGGCGCAATGCCCGAAAACAGGGCGCTCCGGGAACCTGCAAAAACGGGAGTTCGAGTGGAAGCGAAGGGGTTCAGTCGTCGAGTTGCCGGTAGAAAGTCGCCGGCGCGTGCGCGTCAGTCGTCCGCGAGCGGCGGCTCGGACGGGACCTCGTGGTCCGAGAGCCCCGCGGTCGGCGCGAGGTACGTCGCCGGGTCGAACGCGTCGAGGTCGTCGCCGGCGGCCGCGCGCGCCGGCCAGTCCGGGTTGGCGAGCGCGCTCGTTCCCAGCGTAAAGAGGTCCGCGCCGGCGTCGACGGCGGCATGCGCCGCGTCCGGGTCGCCGAGCCCGCCGTTGGCGATGACGACCGTGTCGTCGGTGACGTACTCGGCGGCGGCCTCCGCGAGCGACGGGCCGTCCGCGCCGAAAGTCGGAGTCGTCGCGTCGGTCTCGGTCGTGTGAACGTAGTCGGCTCCGGCCGCCGACAGCTCCTCGAAGAAGACCGCGGCCGCGTCCTCGCCCTCGGGCCACTCGTAGTCGCCGTCGGTCACTTTTTCCTGCGAGACGCGGATGCCGACGACGAACTCCTCGGGGACCGCGTCGGTGACCGCCGAAAGCACCTCGGCGGGGAATTTCACGCGGGACTCCGGACCGCCGCCGTACTCGTCGTCGCGTCGGTTCGCGTCCGCCGCGAGGAACTCGTTGAGCAGGTAGCCGTTCGCGCCGTGGAGTTCCACGCCGTCGAAGCCGGCTTCGACCGCGTTCGTCGCCGCCCGCACGAACCCCTCGCGGGCGGTTTCGAGGTCGGTCTCGTCGGCCGCCTTCGGGACCGCGAACTCGCCGCTTCCGCCGTAGGCCTCGGCCTTCTGGCCGTCGGGCTGGACCGCGGAGGGCGCGAGCGTCCGGTCGCCGTCAAGGTGGGGGTTGCCCTGCGACTGCGCCCCGGCGTGCATCAACTGCGCGAAAATCGGCGTGTCGACCTCGTGGACGGCGTCCGTGACGGTCGTCCACGCCTCGACGTGGTCGTCGGTGACGAGTCCCGGCTGGTTCAGATAGCCCTGACTGTACGCGTCGTCCGTGTAGACGCCCTCGGTGACGAGAAAGCCGAAGCCGCCGTCGGCGAACTTCCGGTAGTAGTGGGCCATCTCGTTGGTCGCCAAGCCCTCGTCGGTGGCGCTGATGCGCGTCATCGGTGCCAGCCCGACTCGGTTGGCGAGCGACAGGTCGTTCAGGCTCGTCGCATCGAACAGCGCGTCGTCAGTCATCACCGATGCTGTGCGCGTCGCGGATAAAAAGCGACGGCGGAATGGTCCCGACCGTCGCACATCCGGCGTGCTAACAGGGCACATTCGAGTCTGAGACGAACGGCCGCCTCAGGAGAACTTCCGGACCGTCATGTTCAGCGTGTCGAGGTCGACGATGGGCGCGTAGCCGGCGTCGGGGTCGATGTTGACCGATTTCTGGAAGTCGGTCTGGGCCTGCCAGCAGCCGGAGTTGACCGCGAGGACGTTGTGGTACTTGCCCCAGCCGAGTTTGTGGACGTGGCCGGTGTGGAAGATGTCGGGCACGTCCTCCATGACGAGGTAGTCGAGTTCCTCGGGCGCGAGGCGGGTGTGCCCCCCGAACTGCGGCGCGACGTGGCGCTTCTTCAGGAGCTGGTACATCGCCTTGTGCGGCTCGTCGTAGCTCGCCTTGTCGGCCGGCAGCTCGGCGATGACCTCGTCGAGCGAGACGCCGTGGTACATGAGCACGTTGACGCCTTCGAGCGTGACCATCGAAGGGTTGCTCGTGATGCGGGCGTCGTGAGCCGACATGATGTCGCGGAGTTCGTCGTCGAAGCCGGGTTGGGGCTCCGCGAGTCGGACCGCGTCGTGGTTGCCCGGAATCATCACGATTTCGAGGTCGCCGGGCACCGATTTGAGGTGTTCGGAGAACGCCTCGTACTGCTCGTAGATGTCGATGACGTCGAGTTCTTCGTCCTGATTCGGGTAGACGCCGACGCCTTCGACCATGTCGCCGGCGATGAGGAGATACTCGATGCGCGCTGCCTCCTCGGTGTGGAGCCAGTCGGCAAAGCGGTTCCACGCGTCGGCCATGAACTCCTGACTGCCGACGTGCACGTCGGAGATGAGCGCCGCCTGCACGTCCCTGTCGGCGGTGTTGGGGCGGTGGCTCCGCGGCACGTCGGGGAAATGCATCGAGTCGACGAAGAGGATGCCCGCGTCGCCCGACAGCGTCCCCTGGACCGCGATGCACTCGTCCATGAGGAGTTCGTCGACGTAGCCCGCGATGTCCTTGTCCTTCATCACGAGACAGGGGAACGTCCCCGTCGTGTCCTCGAGGTCGATAATCCAGTGACCGCTCTTGGTGGAGCGCACGTCGTCGACGAGGCCGATGAGTTCGGCGTCCTCGCCGCCGGACATGTTCGAGATGGCCTTCGCGGGGCGGTGGTTGACGCGCCCGCGGAGCAGCTTCGAGAGCTTCTCGTAGCGGTCGCGGAACACCTTCACGAAGTCGTCGTACTCGCCGGTCCCCGTCGACTGGCCGGTCATGTCGTTGGCGATTTCGAGGGACCGAAGCGCCGGGTCGACGTTCCGACCGCCCGATGTCCCCTGCGCTTCGGCTGGAACAGACTGGTCGGTGTGGGCCGCGTTGTCGTGCGATGTTGCAGCGGAAACGGAGGGGTCTGATGCGGCGGAGGCGGCTGGGTCGGCATCCGCGGCGTTCGCAGCGTCCGCAGCGGCCGGGGGCGTCGGTTCGGTTCCCGACGGGTCCGCGGCGGGGGCGGACGCGAGCACCTCGCGGACGTGGTCGGCGGTGATGCGAAGCGCGTCGTCCGGGGCGGCTTCGACGACGCGGGCGAGGGTTCGGCCGGGGTCGTCGGAGCCGGCGATGAGGGTCACGGCCTCGCGTTCGGCGTTGTAGCCGCGACCGACGAGCGTCCGGACGATGCGCGCCGGCGTCTCCAGTGGCACACCCGGAGTGCGCGACACGCGGCAAAAAGGATGCCGAAACCCAGAACGTTGAAACCCAGTCCGGGTAAACTGGGAGTGATGAGTGACGACGATGGCCGCCCGCCCTCCCCCGACTCGCGGCGCGGTCCAACCTCCGACGAAGGCGTGCTAACTCGGCTTCGGACGGCAGAGGAGGGGCCGCTTCTGTTCGTCCGCGAACTCCTGACGAGCGCGCTCGCCGTGTTGGCCGTCGGGTTGCTCCTGTTCGCGCTGAGCGGCGTGTGGCCGCCGATGGTCGCCGTCGAAAGCGGGAGCATGGAACCGCACATGCACAAAGGCGACCTCGTGTTCATCACGGGGCCGGAGCGATACGCCCCCGACTCGGCGGTCGAGGGGACCGCCGTCGTCACGGCCGAGACGGGCGCGGAGGTCGACTACCGGAAGTTCGGCGGCCCCGGGAGCGTCATCGTCTACGACGACCCCGGGTCGGCAGGTCCCCCGATTATCCACCGGGCGATGTTCTGGGTCGACGACGGAGAGAACTGGTACGACCGGGCGAACCCCGAGTACATGTCGGCCGACAACTGCCGAGAACTCGCCAACTGCCCCGCCGAGTACAGCGGCTTCATCACGAAAGGCGACAACAACCCCCGGTACGACCAAGTAAGCGGCATCGCCGACCCGGTCCGCCCCGAGTGGGTCCAAGGCGTCGCGCGAATCCGTATCCCGCTTCTCGGGTGGGTTCGGCTGACGCTCGCCAACTCGATGGCGACGACGACGCCGGTCGCGCCCGCCCCTGTCGAGTTCGTCGACGTGCCGACGATGGAAACGGCGGTTCCCGACGCGTCGACGGCAAACGCGGCGGGAGGCGACGCGCCGGGAAGCGACGCGGCGGCGACGACGGCACCGCTTCGGGTCGAAGCGGGGAACACACCGATGCGGACCGCCGCGCTCGCGGCGTGACGCGAGTGCACTAAAAGCGTCGGACGTTCTTCGTTCGTTCTTCAGTTGTCGAACCGCGCCTGCACGAACGGCTGTGCGCTCTCGATGTCGCCGAGTCGGGAGTCCGTCAGCAGGACGGCCTCGGTCTCGTCGATGGGGACGGACAGGCTGATTTCCTTGGTCCGGCCGTAGCGACCCTTCGAGACGACGACGGCGTTGACGATGCCGAGCATGTCGAGTTCCGAGATGAGGTCGGTGACGCGGCGCTGGGTCAGCACGTCGGCGTCGATCTCCTCGCAGAGGCGCTTGTAGATGTTGAACACCTCGCCGGTGTTGATGTTGCGGACGCCGTTTTTCTCCAGGAGGATGATGGCGAAGAGGACGATTTTCGACTGCGTGGGCAGGGTGCGGACGACCTCGACCACCCGGTCGAGTTCGATTTTGTCCTGCGCCTGTCGGACGTGGGCCTCCTCGACGGTGTCGGCCTGCCCGCGCTCCGCGAGTTCGCCGGCCGTGCGGAGCAGGTCGAGCGCGCGCCGGGCGTCGCCGTGTTCCTGCGCGGCGAACGCGGCGCACAGCGGAATCACGTCGTCGGTGAGCGCGCCGGGCTTGAACGCCACGTCGGCGCGGTGCTGGAGGATGTCGCGGAGTTGGTTCGCGTCGTACGGCGGGAAGACGATTTCCTCCTCGCCGAGGCTCGACTTGACCCGGGGGTCGAGGAAGTCGGTGAACTTCAGGTCGTTCGAGATGCCCATGATGGAGATGCGGGAGTTGTCGAGTTCGGAGTTCATCCGCGAGAGGTTGTAGAGCGTGTCGTCGCCCGACTTCTCGACCAGTTTGTCGATTTCGTCGAGCATGATGACGACCACGCGCTCCTTGTAGTCGACCGCGTCGAAAAACGTCGTGTAGACGCGGTCGGTCGGCCACCCGGTCATCGGCACCGTCTCCATCTCGTCGGCGTCGTCGTCGAGTTCCGCCGCGCGCTCGTCGATGTCGGCGATGGAGTCGTAGGGCGTCTCTTCGAGGGCGTTGGGGTCTTCGGTCGCCCGCGTGCGCATCTCGTCGAGGCGCTCCTGTTCGGCCTCGATGCGCTCGACGTTCTTCTCGATGAACTTGTTCGCGAGCTGGGCGAGCACGCGGTACTGCGTGTCCGTCACCTCGCAGTTGATGTACTCGACCTCGCAGGGCACGTCGTACTTCTGGGAGGTGGATTCGAGCTCCTGGCTGACGAACTTCGCGCTCGCGGTCTTCCCGGTCCCCGTCTTCCCGTAGATGAGGATGTTCGACGGCGTCTCTCCGCGCAGGGCGGAGACGAGAATCGTCGCCATCTGGTTTATCTGGTCGGTCCGGTGCGGGAGTTCGTGTGGCGTGTACGACGGGCGGAGGACTTCCTTGTTCTCGAAAATCGGCTCGCCGGCGAGAAGGTCGTCGAACAGCCCTTTCGACCCCTCGTCGTCGTTGAGAACGACTTTGTCGAGGCCGACGTCGGGGTCTTTGTGCTGGTCGAGGTCCTCGTCGGACGCGTCGGGCGCGTCGGCGTCGGGACCGATGCTCGCCTGAATGTCGATGTCTTCGGGCGACACGTCGTCCTCGACGGCGGAACTGTCGGCGGAACCGTCACCGCCGGACGCGTCGTTACTGGGTATGTCGTCGGTGTCGGTGCCAGCATCGGCGTCGGTGTCGGTGCCAGCATCGGCGTCGGCGTCCGCGCCGCCGTCGTCCGGCGTGCTGTTCCCGGCTTCCCCTCGTGCGCCGCCTCGCGGATTCTCTTCCTCGTCCATCGTGAATACCCCTTTGTTTCAAGTGGAATAGTCGCCCGCGGCGGCGTATAGGGTGCGTGAAGCCGGTGATAGTCGGCATTTACGCATCACGCCGAAGAAGGCGATTCCAGATGATGCAAAGGAACCAAACGAACAGTCGGTACAAAAATCTTACTTCTCCGACCCGTCCGCCGCCGTTCGACCGGAACTCGGCCAGACGGGACCGTTTCAACACGAGAACCCGCACGTATCAGTATCGCTCCCCCGGCGATGTCGTCGGTACCGGCGGTCGCTGGGAGACGAACCAGACGGCGAGCAGACGAATCGAGTCGCGTCGGAGGGTCGGCTCGGGTCGGCTCGGGTCGAGTCGAGACGAAACAGGCCGAGACCGAAAGTCGAGTCGGCCGAGTGGTGGGTAACGAGTTGCGCCGGCAACTGCGCGGCAGCGTGACTGAGCGGTGGTGGGTAGCCGGATGGGTGTCGGAGACCGAGTACCGACAGTAACTGGGCGGTGGCGGTGACCGACCAACGGGCGTCGTTGGAGTGGAACTCGACGTGCGATGTGTCCCCGACAGGAAAACTCGATGGGAGCAACCCCTTCGTTTCGTGTGGAGATGGCCGAATAACGATTTGGACGAATTCGAGTAGTAGAGCGAGTGTCAAGCTTGTGTAACGCCTCGATTTCTTCTGGAATTAACCGTCGTTCTCCAGTTCGACGGGAAACCCCTGCGTCTCGGTTCCCCCACACCCCTTCGTTTCGGGTGGAGCCGTGAACAGGAGGGGAGGGGGTCTCGGAAGTTTTTGTATAGCGGTGGTTTTATTACAGATATCTGCATACCATACCCGTAGTAGAGAGAAAACAGATATTATTACTTGCCCCCTCTATTCAATTAACATCCGATCGCCGTCTAGCGGTCTCCCCCCACCCCCCCCTTCGGCCCGTTCCACCTGAAACGAAGGGGTGGGGGTGTTGCCTTGCGAGTCGTTCACGTCCCGCAGTACGTGTCACCCGATCAGAACTACGACTACTGCGGCGAGGACAGACTGCGGGGAGGTCGGCGCGGCGGCTTCAGAACGCTCGTCGTGTTCGAGAGACGCTGCGGTACTCCGAAGGTCACTGCCCGGTGCCCGTTCCAGTTACGCACGTGTACGCCCAAAGTAACAACTAAACGAATGCGGTACCGCCGCCGAGCGGCCGCCTTTCGGTCGCTCGGTACGTCCCGACCGAACGACGGCCTGTCGATTTCGTCGTTCGAGTTCGTCCACTCGGACTGACCGCCGTCACCGACGTTCTTTTCTGTCGTTTTGTCGACCACGTGACTGGTGTCTGACGTAGTGCTTAAGTGAGTCCGGTTGGGTGATACCTCCATACGCCCTCCACGACGCGTTCGGGAGGTGCGGGAGGCCCAGGATGGGACTGCTCACAGATTTAAGAGACAGCATCTCACGAGTCGTCGACCGGCTCTTTTCGGAGAGCGAGCCGAAGCGGATCGGTATATATGGCCCGCCCAACGCCGGGAAGACGACTCTCGCAAATCGTATCGCCCGTGATTGGACCGGTGACGCCGTCGGTCCCGAGAGCCACATCCCTCACGAGACTCGCCGCGCCAGGCGGAAAGAGAACGTCGAAATCGAGCGGAACGGCAAGAAAGTCACTATCGACATCGTCGACACCCCGGGGGTTACGACGAAGGTCGATTACAAGGAGTTCCTCGAACACGACATGGAGAAAGACGACGCCGTTCGCCGGTCCCGCGAGGCGACCGAGGGCGTCGCCGAGGCCATGCACTGGCTCCGCGAGGACGTCGACGGCGTCATCTACGTGCTCGACAGCACGAAGGACCCGATATCGCAGGTCAACACGATGCTCATCGGTATCATCGAGAGCCAGGACCTGCCCGTGCTCATCTTCGCGAACAAAATCGACCTCGAAGACTCGAACGTCGAGCGCATCGCGAACGCGTACCCACAGCACGAAACAGTCGAGTTGTCAGCGCTCGAAGGGGAGAACATGGACGAAGTGTACGCCAAAATCGCGAAGTACTTCGCGTGATTCACCATGCCTGAAGCAACAGCCTCCGACAACGGCTCCGACGGGGTCCAGATAGACCTCTTCAGCGGGAATCGGATGGCAAACCTCACCAGCATGGAGAAGATTCGACTCATCCTCGACGGCGTCCGTGACGGAAACATCGTCATCCTGGAGGAAGGCCTCTCGCCCGACGAGGAGTCGAAGCTTATCGAAGTCACGATGGCCGAGATAAGCCCCGACGAGTTCAACGGTATCGAAATCGAGACGTATCCGCGTTCGCAGACCGCAGACCAGAGCTTCCTCGACCGGCTCATGGGCCGACAGTCGACCCAGAAGCTCACGGTCATCGGTCCTGCGAACCAGATTCAGACGCTTCACAAGGACGAGAATCTCATCAGCGCGCTCGTCTCGCGAAAGTAGGGGGCCCCACGAACGCCCTCACGCGCCATCCGGCGCCAACATCCACCAATGCCACATCAATGCACCACGTGCGGTAAGGTGTTCCCCGACGGCTCGAAGGAGATGCTCTCGGGGTGCCCGAGCTGCGGCGGCAACAAGTTTCAGTTCAAGCCCGCGTCGAGCGGGAGCGCTCCCGCGAGCGCAAGCGACGACACGCCGTCGACGGGCGGCGCCGGAACGCGGGACCTGAGCTCCTCGGCGGCCGACGCCGTCCGAGACCGCGCCCAGCAGCAGTCCCATCCCGACTCGACCGACGAGGAGTCGATGACCGTCAGCGACTGGGCGAACGCGAATGCGGACGCGAACGCCCCACAGCGATCCGAGACCGGTGACACCGCCGGTTCGACCCGAAGCGAACCGTCGTCGACCGGTGCGGCCGGGTCGAGCGACGCGGCCGACGGGGGTGGCGAACCCGAAGACAAACCTCGTGGTTGGGGCGAGTGGCCGTCCGCGCCCGGCGAGTCTCCGGGAGCAGACCCGCAGGAGCCCCCAGCGTCGCGGAACAAATCCCGAGGTGAGCCCGCGACGGAGCGACCCAGTAGCTCGGCGGACTCGGCTTCGCCGCCGGACCGCGACCCCGGTACAATCAACGCGCGCGAGACGGACGAGGACAACTCCCAGAAGAGCGCTCGGAGCGATGTCGTCACGCCGGAGGAACTCGCCGCCGCCGACGCGAACCGACGCGGTTCGGGGGCTGAGACGCCGTCGGAAGCGCCGCCCGCCTCCGAGGGGGCGGCCGGTCAGCCCGCCGACGCGCCCACGGACGCGGACGGCACGGTCATCGAGCCTTCGTCCGACGAGCGGCCCGACCTGGACCAGCTTCGCGAGGAGCTCAACGACCAGTTCGAGAGCATCAAAATCGTCAACCCCGGGCAGTACGAACTCAACCTCATGGAGCTGTACGACCGAAGCGAGTACATCATCTCGCTCCGCGAGGACGGCCGGTACGTCATCGAAGTTCCGGACACGTGGGGCCCCGGCAACCGCGAGGACTGAACGCGCTTTCCGCGCCCGCCCGACTTTTCATCCCGTCGTTTCCGGTGGAACGCCGACCGTCCGGTCTCGTACGCACGAGTCCATCCGTCGAATCGGCACAACCGTTATATACGATAGTTGAGAGTATATCTCCTTGGGGAAGCGCTATGTCCAATCCGCACAACGAAAAGGTCGCTGAGTGGGCGTCGCTCCTCGGAGCGTCGCTCCCGACCGCGCGACCAGACGACCCCGACCTCGATACCGCTGACAGCACGGGGTAACGACCGCCGCGGCGAGGCCCGGCGGACGCTTTACTTTCACCCCGCTCTGCGAACCCTTATCGGCAAGGGCGAGCAATCGTCACCGATGTCGGCCTCCGAGGACGTTGCGTACGTGGACCACCCGCTACTCGCGCCGTCGTTCATCGAGCGGCGGCTCTATCAGATTCGCCTCGCCGGGACCGCGCGCGACGGCCACACGCTGGTCTGTCTCCCCACCGGTCTCGGGAAGACGACCGTCAGCCTGCTCGTCACCGCCCAGCGCCTCCACGACGTGGGCGGAACGTCGCTGTTTCTCGCGCCCACGAAGCCGCTGGTCCAGCAGCACGCCGATTTCTACCGCGAGGCGCTGACCGTCCCGGACGACGAAATCGTCGTCTTCACCGGCGACGTTCGGCCCGACGACCGGGCCGAACTCTGGCAGGAGGCCCAAATCGTCATCGCCACGCCGCAGGTCATCGAAAACGACCTCATCGGCAACCGCATCTCGCTTCGGGACGTGACGCACCTCACCTTCGACGAGTGCCACCGCGCGAGCGGCGACTACGCCTACGTCTACATCGCAGAGCGCTACCACGCCGACGCCGAAGACCCGCTCGTCACGGGGATGAGCGCCTCGCCCGGCGGCGACGAAGAGGCCATCCTCGAAGTCTGTGAGAACCTCGGCATCGTCGACGTGGAGGTGATGACCGAGGAGGACGCCGACGTGTCGGAGTACACCCACGACACGGACGTGGAGTGGAACCGCATCCAACTCCCCGACGAGATTCTGGAGATACGCGACGCCCTCAACGAGGTCATCACCGACCGCCTGGAGAAGCTCAAGCAGTTGGGCGTCACCAAATCGACGAAGCCCGATATCTCCCAGAAGAAGCTCAACCGGATGCGCGCGGAGCTCCAGCGGCTGATGAACGCCGACAAGTCGGAGGGCTACAAGGGGATGTCGACGCACGCGGAGGTGATGAAGCTCCGCCGGGCGGTCGAACTCGTCGAGACCCAGTCGGTGGAGTCGGTCCGGCGGTACTTCGAGCGCCAGCGCAACGCCGCCCGGTCGTCGGGCGCCTCGAAGGCGAGCCAGCGACTCGTCGCCGAGCCGAAAGTCCGCGAGGCGATGCGGAAAGCCGAGTCGTTCGACGGCCTCCACCCGAAGTTCAGGAAGACGCGCATCCTCCTCGCGGAGACGCTCGGCATCCAGAACGGCGAGCGCGTCATCGTCTTCACCGAGTCGCGCGACACGGCCGAGGCGCTGACGGAGTTCCTCTCGGAGAGCTTCTCGGTCCGGCGGTTCGTCGGGCAGGGCGACCGCGAAGGCTCCGACGGGATGACCCAGAACGAACAGCAGGAGACCCTCGACAAGTTCCGAAACGGCGAGTTCGAGGTACTCGTATCGACCTCCGTCGCGGAGGAGGGCCTCGACGTGCCCGAGGTCGACCTCGTGCTCTTTTTCGAACCCGTGCCGACCGCTATCCGGTCCATCCAGCGGAAGGGGCGGACCGGCCGGCAGGCCGACGGTCGCGTGGTCGTCCTCCTCGCCGAGGACACCCGCGACGAGGCGTATTTCTGGATATCGCGCCGCCGCGAGAAGACGATGCAAAACGAGCTTCGGGACCTCAAGGGCGCGGCCGACGACCTCGAAGCCGAACTCGACCCCTCCCAGCGCGACCTCTCGGCGTTCGCGGGCGACGACGGCAGTTCCGCCGGTAGCGCGGGGAGTTCCACCGGAAACGAGGGGGTTGACGCCGCGGCCGGTGACGATGCAAACGGGGCGTCGGACGCGGAATCGACCGCCACGAACGGAGAGACCGCGGCAGCCGCGACGACCGACTCGGACGGGCAGTCCGGCCTCGCCGACTTCGGCCCCTCGGACGAGGAGTTGGCGCGGGCGGACGAGGGCGACGAGGGCGACAGTGGAAACGACAGCGACGCCGAGACGGACGACCCGGCCACCGTCGCCGCGGCGGGAACGGACGACGAGGAGACCGTCGAAATCGTCGTCGACCAGCGCGAACTCGACTCCAACATCGCCCGCTCCCTCTCGAAGCGCGAGGACCTGACGACCCGACTGGAGACGCTCGCGGTCGGTGACTACGTCCTCTCGGACCGCGTCGCGGTCGAGCGAAAGAGCGTCTCGGACTTCCTCGACACGCTCACGGGCGGCGACCGGTCGATATTCGAGCAGATAGCGGACCTCACGCGCCACTACGCCCGGCCGCTGCTCGTCATCGAGGGGCGCGGGCTCTACGAGGAGCGCAACATCCACCCCGGCGCGATTCGCGGGGCGCTGTCGTCGGTCGCGGTCGACTTCAACGTGAGCGTGCTGTTCACGGAGGACGAAGACGACACCGCGGAGCTGCTGGCGACCATCGCCACCCGCGAGCAGACGGACCGCGAGCGCACCGTGAGCGTCCACGGCGGCAAGAGCGCGAAGACGCTCGACGAGCAACAGGAGTACGTCGTCTCCGCCATCGCGGACATCGGCCCGGTCACGGCGCGGACGCTGCTCGAAGCGTTCGGGAGCGTCGAGGCGGTCATGACCGCAAACGAGGACGACCTCAAGGAGGTCCGCGGCGTCGGCCAAGTCACCGCCGAGCGAATCCGCGAGGTCGTCGGCTCGGAGTACCGCTGAGCAGCGGTCGCCGCCCGCGACGCCTCAGGGGACGATAGTCACCGGGACGGCCTCGGCCCGAAGCCTGTCTCTTATACACATCTCTGAGCGGGCTG
>NZ_AOLF01000031.1:0-5551 GCF_000336975.1 Haloferax sp. ATCC BAA-644 | reverse complement strand
CTTGCCAGCCCGCTCAGAGATGTGTATAAGAGACAGGTCGAAAGCTCCGGCTCGCCGCCGAAGTCGCCCGCTTTGAGTCTGCCGCGCGCGCCGTCGAGAATGGCCTCCGTCGCGTCGGTCCGGTTGTTCGTGTAGTGGACGACGTGGAGGCTTCCGCCCATCCCGTCGACCATCTCGATGGCGAAGTCGAGCGCGCGTTTGCTGGCGTCGGTGCCGTCGATGGGGATGAGAACGTCCATACGAAACAGAGGACCCGCGGGGCGGTAGTTCTACCGCCCGGAGCGACAGCCGACGCGAGGTGGCGAGGACGGGCAGTCGGTTATCGGTCGAGCGCCGAGATGGCCTCGGCGGCCTCGCGCGCGGCGGTTAGATACTCCGTCGCCCGCCGCGGGTCGTCGGTGGATTCGGCGCGCTCGGCGGCCCACGTCAGCGTCCGTACGAGCGACTCGCGCGCGGCGGTCACGTCGCCGGCGACCTCGCGGGGCGCGCGTCGCTCGGTCGCCTCCCGCTCGCCCGCGGTTCGCGTCCGAGTCGGTGCCGCGGCGCGCCCGTTCGCGCCGGTGGGGTCGCGGCGCGTCTCGTCGGCGGCCTCGGTGCTCCCCGCGGAGGCGGCCGTCTCGTTCGCGTTCGCCTCGGCTTCGGCTTCGCTTTCGTCGGCTTCGACGGCCGCTTCGGCGGCCTGCTCGGCGTCTTGGTCGGCGTTCGCCGCGGCCTGCCCCTCGGCCTGACAGGTCGGACAGAACACCTGCCCCTCGTAGCGGAACAAGGGGTCGCCGCAGTTGTCGCAGTGCTTGTTCGTCATCGTCGCGCCCTTGAGGAGCAACTCGCTCATCCGCTGGGTCGACCGGCGCTTCGTTTCGTCTCGCTCGTACTTCTCCCGAAGTCGCTGGCGCTCTGCTTCCTTGTCGAAATCGCTCATGTGCGTGTAGACGCGACGTGCGTCGAAAAACCCCACGGCGTCGTTCGACCGGTTTCGTCACCGGCGGTCTCACCGGCTCTCGCGCCCGAGTCCACCCCGTCGCCGTCGCCCGAAGTTCGACGACTGACGAACACGAAATCGACAGACTGCGGTTCGGTGCCCGTTCCGAAACGTTTACTCGGAATCCACAGCGTCGTTAATGTGGCATGACGAAAGTTAGCGTGATTGGTGCGGCCGGCACGGTCGGTGCCGCGGCTGGGTACAACCTCGCGCTTCGCGATGTCTGTGACGAACTCGTGTTCGTCGACATCCCGAAGATGGAAGACAAGACGGTCGGACAGGCGGCGGACACGAACCACGGCATCGCGTACGACTCCAACACGGTCGTGACGCAGGGCGGCTACGAGGACACCGCCGGCTCCGACGTGGTCGTCATCACGGCGGGCATCCCGCGGCAGCCGGGACAGACCCGCATCGACCTCGCGGGCGACAACGCCCCCATCATGGACGACATCGGCTCCTCGCTCGCGGAGCACAACGACGACTTCGTCTCCATCACCACGTCGAACCCCGTCGACCTGCTCAACCGTCACCTCTACGAGACGGGCGACCGCGACCGCCACAAGGTCATCGGCTTCGGCGGCCGCCTCGACTCCGCCCGCTTCCGCTACGTGCTGAGCCAGCGCTTCGACGTGCCGGTCAAGAACGTCGACGCGACCATCCTCGGTGAGCACGGCGACGCGCAGGTGCCCGTCTTCTCGAAGGTCCGCGTCGACGGCAACGACCCCGCCTTCTCCGCCGACGAGAAAGAGGAGATTCTCGGTGACCTTCAGGAGTCCGCCATGGACGTCATCGAGCGCAAGGGCGCGACCCAGTGGGGCCCGGCGACCGGCGTCGCCCACATGGTCGAGGCCGTCCTGCACGACACCGGTGAAGTGCTCCCCGGCTCGCTCGTCCTCGACGGCGAGTTCGGCTACGAGGACACCGCCTTCGGCGTCCCCGTCAAGCTCGGCTCGAACGGCATCGAGGAGGTCGTCGAGTGGGACCTCGACGACTACGAGGCCGACCTCATGGACGACGCGGCCGAGAAGCTCCGCGACCAGTACGACGAAATCGCGTAAGCCGCTTCGACTCGCTCACGCGACGAATCCAATCCGTCTTTTTCACCCGACGCGGCCGACCCCGCTCAGAGCCGTCGCTTCAGCTCCGCGGCCGTCTTCTCGCCGACGCCGGGAACGTCCGTTAGGTCCTCGACCGACGCCTCGCGCACGCCCTCGACGCTGCCGAACCGCGTCAGCAGCGCCCGGCGGGTCTTCTCACCGACGCCGGGCACGTCGTCGAGGACGGTCTTCACCTCGTCGCGGAGCGTCTGGTGGTACTGGACGGCGAAGCGGTGGGCCTCGTCGCGGACGCGCTGGAGGACGTGCAGGTGCGGCGCGTCGTCCGGCCAGTCGAAGGTTCGGTCGGGCGTGACGACCAGTTCGCGGTCCTTGGCGATGCCGACGGCGGGCACGTCCCACCCGGTCTCCTCGAGGGCGTCGAGCGCGGCGTTCAACTGGCCCTTGCCGCCGTCGATGAGAAGCAGGTCGGGGTCCGGGCGGTCGTCGCGGCCCTCCAGCGCGCGGGTCGCCCGCCAGCGGACGAGTTCGCGCATGTTCGCGTAGTCGTCGTTGCGCTCGGGGAGTCGCCGCCGGCGGTAGTCCGCGGTCTCGGCGCTCCCCTCGACGAAGCACACGTCGCTGCCGACGACGGCCTTACCCTGCGCGTGGCTCACGTCGAACCCTTCGATGCGGGCAACGCGGCGCACGTCGAGGTCGAGTTCGCGGGCGAGCGTTGCGAGGCCGTCGTCGCGGCCGGCGCGCCGGCGGGCGTTCTTCAAGGCGAGTTCGACCAGTTTCGCCTCGCGGCCCGCGCCGGGGACGCGGACGCCCACGCCCTCGGCTTCGAGCCACGCCACCACGTCCTCGTCGTCGGGGCGCTCCGAGAGGACGACCGCGTCGGGGAGGTCGCGCTCGGCGTAGAACTGCGCGAGGAACGCCGAGAGAACGGCGGCCGTGCGGTCTTCGCCCTCGGGCGCGTCGAGGTGGTGGCGGGTCCGGTCCACCAGTTGACCGCGCTCGGCGTGGAGTCTGGCGACCGTCGCCGAGTCGCCGCGGAGCGAGACGCCGAGCACGTCGATGGCGCGCTCGTCGGCCTGCGACGAGACGGCGTCTTCGCCCGCGCCGTGGAACGACTCGACGGCTTCCAGCCGGTCGCGGAGGTTGGCGGCGCGCTCGAACTCCGCGTCCTGCGCGGCCGCCTCCATCTCCCGTCGGAGCGGGTCCGCGAGGACGCCCGTCTCGCCCCCGAAGAAGCGAACCGCCGATTCCACGTCCTCGCGGTAGTCGCGCTCCGCGATTTCGCCGGTACAGGGGGCCGTACACAGGCCCATCTCGTAGTCGAGACACGGCCGCGAGCGGTTCGAATACTTGTGGTCAGAACAGCCGCGGAGGCCGTAGGTCTCTCGAATCGCCTTCACGACCGTCTCGACGCGGCCCTTGTCGGTGTACGGCCCGAAGACGGTCGCGGAGTCCTCGGGGTCGCGGGTGACCTCGATGCGCGGGACCGCGTGGGCCGTCAGTTGGACGAGCGGGTAGGATTTGTCGTCTTTCAGGCGGACGTTGTAGCGCGGTTGGTGGCGCTTGATGAGGTTGGCTTCGAGGAGCAGCGCCTGCGTCTCAGTGTCGGTAACGGCGAAGTCGATCTGTTCCGCGCGGGCGACCATCCGGGAGATGCGCTCCGAGCGCGGGTCCGCGTACGACCGGACTCGCGCGCGGATGTCGACCGCCTTCCCGACGTACAGCACCGCGTCGCCGGCGACGAACTGGTAGACGCCGGGGTCCGACGGCAGCGCGCTGGCTCGTTCGCTGACCGCGGCAGGGTCCATCTGGGGTGGCTTACCGCGCGAGAGGCTTGAGGTTGACGCGTCGGGCGCACCGCCCTCCAGTGGCCACCCAATTATCTTATTTGATACTGTCCTCGAAAGATACTCCTGTGATGCCCTGAAACGAAGTCGATAATGTCACTTGGTATACTCTCACGCGTCCGCTCGTGGTTCGGTGAGGAGACGCCGTTACCGGACGGCGGAATCGTCGCCGGTTCCGCCACCGACGCGCCGGACCTGAACGTCGACGACGACGTACTGCTCGACGGCGTCGGGCTTCCGGCGTTCGTCCTCGACGAACAGGGTCGTATCGCGGCGTGGAACGCCGGCGTCGAGTCGCTGACCGGCACGTCCGCGGACGCCGCGCTGGGCCGACGCGACCTCGGTGAGACGTTCTACGGCAACGCCGCGGCCCGGGTGCTCGCGGGGCAGGTCCTCGACAACCCCCGCGACGCCGCGTCGCTCGACGGCGTGGAACTCGACGACCCCGACCGCCTGCTGTACGCCGCGGAGGAGACGTTCGCGGACGCGAACGGCGACGACTGTCACGCCCGGCACACCGCGATGCCGCTGTACGAGGGCGACGAGCTCGTCGGCGTCCTCCAGACCGTCCGCAACCGGACGACCGAGGTCGAGCGCCACCGCGAGGTCGCCGCGCTCGTCTCCGAGGTCGAATCGACGCTGACCCAGTTGAGCCAAGGGAACCTCGACGCGCGGGCGACGATAGACGACAGCGGGGCCGTCGACGACCAACTCTATCTCGTCGTCGACGCGGTCAACGAGACGGCGCGGAACCTCTCGACGCTGGCGTCGAACGTCGAAGACGAGACGGAGACGGCGACCGCGGCGGTCACGCGGGCGGCGTCGGCGGCCGACGCCATCGTCGAGAACGTCGACGAACAGCGCGACCTCCTCGACGAGGGCGCGACCCAGATGCAGCAGTTCAGCGCGACGATGGAGGAGGTCGCCGCCACCGCCGACGAGGTCGACACGGCGGCCACGGAGGCGCGGGAGGCGACCGCCGAGGGTCGCGAGGCCAACAGCGAGGCGCGGGAGGCCACGGAGAGCGTCGTCACGATGGGCGACGAACTCGTCGACCGCGTGACCGAACTCGGCGGCCGCATGGACGACATCGAGGCGGTCGTCGAGGTCATCTCCGAGGTGGCCGAACAGACGAATCTGCTCGCGCTCAACGCCAACATCGAGGCCGCCCGCGCGGGCGAGGACGGCGACGGGTTCGCCGTCGTCGCGGAGGAGGTCAAGTCGCTCGCCGACGAGACGCGCCAGCACACCGAAGACATCACCGCGCAGATAGAGAACATCCAGTCGCAGACCGACGAAGCGGTCCACGCGGCGACGGAGTCCAACGACCGCATCGAACACGCCGACGAGCGCATCTCCGAGATGCTGGCGGCGTTCGAGGAAATCGCCGCCTCCATCGACACCGCCGCCGACGGCGTCGCGGAGGTCTCCCGCGCGACCGACGAGCAGGCCGAGGCGGTCGAGGAGCTGACCGCGACCATCGAGGACGTGCGCGACCGGACCGTCGAGACCGAGGGCGCGGTCGACAGCATCGTCACGGCGACCGACGAGAGCACGCAGGCGCTGTCTGCGCTCGCCACGGAAGTCGAGGAGCTGACCGGGAGCCGGTCTGCCTGACGTGAGTCGGACACGCGTCCGCGTCAGGCGACGCCGGCGAGGAGGTTCCC
>NZ_AOLF01000030.1:0-66262 GCF_000336975.1 Haloferax sp. ATCC BAA-644 | reverse complement strand
CAGAGATGTGTATAAGAGACAGGCGGTGACGGCGATGGAGACGGGAAACAGCGGCTCGACCCGGAGCACGTACGGAAACAGGGGTGTCCACCCGGCGACGATGAAGGCGGCGAACGTCGCGGCGGCGGTCCTGACGGGGGTCTTCCCGTCGGTCCGGGCGTGGCCGTCGCCGCGGGCGTCGTGGTAGTCCTCCTCCGAGCGCTCTGAGAGGTAGTTGCTCATCCCCATCGAGAAGCCGTCGGCGAACAGGTTGGCGAACCCGAGGACGATGACGATGCTCGGGCTCAGCGACGCGCCCGCGACGCCGGCGACGACGGCGAACGTCGTGACGATGCCGTCGTTCGCGCCGTAGATGAGTTCCGGGAGGTACCGGCCCGACGACTCCACGTCGTCCCCGAGCAGCGTCTCTAACATGCCGGAATCGTACGCTTGCGGAGCGAATAAACGATAGGGGGACTCCGGGCGCGGCACGCCCCGCGATGCGATGCCGGCACGCGTAAGGGAACCCCGGCCGAACCACGGCCCATGAGCGACGACGACACGACGCGGCTCTGGTTGGTCGAGCGGTCCTACGACGACCGCGACCTCATCATCCTCATCTACGCGACGCCCGACGGCGAGTACGAACTCCGGAAGGAGCTCGCCGCGGCCGTGATGCACCAGCGCCGGATGACCGTGACCGCCGCCATCGACGCGCCGACGGAGAATCTCGAACCCGTGGATGACGACGACCTGCGCGAGCGGTACGCGGCGGAGGCGACGAAGATGGCCGACTCCCACGAACCCGGCGACGAGGTCTGACGCTCAAACGGCGGCGAACTGCGCCCCCGACGGCCCCCGGTTTCCGCCCGCAGCGTTATCGGCCGTGATTTCCGCACCTAAAACACTTTAAGGCAGTGCGACGCAGGCCCGCCCATGGCCGCCATCGAACTACACGGGGTGACGAAACGGTTCGAAGACGACGAGGGACTGTTCGATACCCTCCTCCCATCGTCCGAACCCGACACCGTCACCGCCGTCGACGACCTCTCGTTCTCCGTCGCGGAGGGGGAGGTCTTCGGGTTCCTCGGTCCCAACGGTGCTGGAAAATCGACGACGATCAACATGCTTCTCGACTTCGTGCGTCCGACGAGCGGGTCCGTCCGCGTGCTCGGCCACGACGCGCAGACCGAGAGCGTGGCCGTCCGGCGTCGGACCGGCGTACTCCCCGAGGGGTACGACGTGTACGACCGACTGACCGGGCGCGAACACGTCGAATTCGCCATCGAGTCCAAGGAAGCCGACGACGACCCCGACGAACTGCTCTCCCGCGTCGGCCTCGACCCCGACGAGGCCGACCGCCGCGCCGGCGGCTACTCCAAGGGGATGTCCCAGCGCCTCGCGCTCGCGATGGCGCTCGCCGGCAGTCCCGACCTCCTCGTCCTCGACGAGCCCTCCTCCGGTCTCGACCCCGCCGGCGCGCGCGAGATGCGCGACATCGTCCGCACCGAGGCCGACCGCGGCGCGACGGTGTTCTTCTCCAGTCACGTCCTCGCGCAGGTCGAAGCGGTCTGCGACCGCGTCGGCATCATGCGCGACGGCGAACTCATCGCCGAGGACACTATCGAGGGCCTCCGCGACCGCGTCGACGCCGAGGCGGTGCTCCGAATCGATGTCGACGGCGACGCCGACCTCGACGCGGTCCGCGCGCTCGACGGCGTCTCGTCGGTCGAATCGGACGGCAACCGCCTCGTCGTCGGCTGTACCGACGACGCCAAGACCCGCGTCATCGAGGCCGTCGAGGCCGGCGGTGCGACCGTCGCAGACTTCGAGACCGACTCGGCGTCGCTGGAGGACATCTTCCTCGCGTACACCGAGGGCGACGACCCGGCCGACGAACCGGAGGTGGCGGCGTGACGCTCGAATCCGTCGCGCGCAAGGACTTCCGCGACGCCCTCCGGTCGCGGTGGCTCCTCGGGCTGACGCTGTTTTTCGCCCTCCTCATCGGCGGGTCGACGGCGCTGTTCTACGGCGTCCTGCTCTCGGGCGCGGGCGCGAACTCCGAGACGCTGTTCGGTCTCACGACCGCCCCGGGCGGGCTGTTCAACTTCTCGTACGCGGGCATGCTCGGATTCGTCCTCGCGCTCATCGCGCTCGTGACGGCCCACGGCTCGCTCATCGACGAGCGCGAGTCGGGCACCATCAAGCTCCTGCTGTCGCTGCCGAACTCCCGGCGCGACGTGGTGTTCGGAAAGCTGGTCGGCCGCACGCTCGTCGTCCTCGTCTCGATGCTCGTCGGCTTCGTCGTCGCCCTCTTCGCGATGCTGTTCACCGGCGGGCAAGTCATGTTCGTCTCCTACGCCGGGCAGGTAGCCCTCTCGGGACTGCTCGCCACGGCGTTCGTCTCCATCGGCGTCTGGCTCTCTGCGACCTCGGCCTCCCAGCGGCAGGCGCTGTTCGGCACCGTCGGGCTGTACTTCATCTTCGCCGTCCTCTGGTCGACGGTCGCCACGGGCGTCCCGCGGCTCGTCAACTGGGTCGTCGAACAGCTCGGTCTCACCGCGCTGACCGCGCCGCAAATCGTCCAGATGCGGCTTTTCATCAAGTACCTGAACCCGCTTCGGGCCTACGAGACGCTGGTCGCGGAGCTGTACGGGCCCGCGGTCGCCGCCCGCCTGTTCAAGGCCGGCCTCGCCGAGCGACTCGCCATCGAATCGACGTTCTCGCAGTCGCTGCCGTTCTACTTCACCGGGCCGTTCATCCTCGCCATCCTCGTCGCGTGGATTGTCGTCCCGCCGCTGCTCGGTTACCGGGCGTTCGAGAAGGCCGACCTCTGAGGCCGACGTACCGAGCCTGCGGCGGTCGCCTCAGCGCCCGTCTCAGCGAACCGATTGACTGTTCTATTCCGGCGGATACGCCACGCCGCGTTCCGCGAGCAGGTCTTCGAACTCGGTTTCCGTGAGCGTCGGCACGTCGTTCGCCTCGGCGTCGTCGCGCTTCGACCGGCCGGGGTTCTCCCCGACGACGAGGTAGTCGGTGTTGCCCGAGACGGACCCCGTGACGTTGCCGCCGTGCGATTCGACGAGTTCTTTCACGTCACCTCTGCTCGCGGCGAGCGTCCCGGTCACGACGACCGTCAGGCCGTCGAGTTCGTCGCCGCCCGATTCGACGGGTTCGGGGTCGACGCCGCGGTCGAGCAGCGCGCGAATCACGGCGCGGTTGTCCGCGTTCTCGAAGAAGTCGCGGACGCGGCGCGCCACCGTTTCGCCCACGTCGGGCACGGTCGTCAGGCGTTCTTCGAACGCGTCGAACTCGCCGTCCTCGGCGTCGGCCTCGATGGGGAACGCCTCGATTGCCCCGAACTCGCGGGCGAGGCCGCGGGCGGTCGCCTCGCCCACCTCGGGGATGCTCAGGCCGACGAGGAACGAGTCGAGAGAGGGGTGCTTGGCGTTCTCGACGGCGGCCACGAGGTTCTCGGCGCTCGTCTCGCCCCACCCCTCCAACCCGGCGAGGTCGTCGGTCGTCAGGTCGTAGAGGTCCGCGACCGTCTCGACGAGGCCGGCGTCGACGAGTTGGGCGACGCGCTCCTCGCCGAGGCCGTCGATGTCCATCGCGCCCTTGACCGCGAAGTGGCCGATGGAGGCCTCCCGCTGGGCCGGACACGACAGCCCGCCCGAGCAGAACGCAAGCGGGCCGTCGCGGTCCACGGCGCTCCCGCAGACGGGACACTCGTCGGGGAACTCGTAGCTCCCGCCGCCGTCTTCGGTGACTTCGACCACCTGCGGAATCACGTCGCCGGCGCGCTTGACGCGGACGCGGTCACCGACTGCGACGCCGAGGGCGGCTCTCTCGTCGGGGTTGTGGAGCGTCGCCCGCGAGACGGTGACGCCGCCCACGTCCACGGGGTCGAGGATGGCGACCGGCGTGAGTCGGCCCGTCCGCCCGACCTGCACGACGATGTCGCGGACGGTCGTCACCTCGTGGCGCGCGGGGAACTTGTAGGCGAACGCCCAGCGGACGGAGCGGCTCTTTTCGCCCAACTCTTCGCGGGCGTCCCGCGAGTCCACCTTGATGACCGTGCCGTCGATTTCGTAGTCGAGGTCGTCGCGGGCCGCCCGCATCCGGTCGCGGTAGTCGATGGCCTCCGCCACGTCCGCGGCGCGCTCGATGCGGTCGGTGACGCGGAGACCCCACTCGCGCAGGCGGTCGAGGGCGGCCCACTGGCTGTCGGGTCGCGCGCTCGCGTCGAGGATATCGTAGAAGAACACCGCGAGCGGGCGGTCAGCGACGACCGAGGGGTCGAGGTTGCGGAGCGTCCCGGCGGCCGCGTTCCGGGGGTTGGCGAAGGCGTCCTCGCCGGCCTCGACGCGCCGGGCGTTGAGGTCGCTGAAGTCGGACTTCGGCATGTAAATCTCGCCGCGGACGGCGAGTCGGTCGGGGTGGTCGCCGCGGAGGGAGAGGGGAACGGTCGGAATCGTCTTCACCTGCGCGCTCACGTCGTCGCCGCGGCGGCCGTCGCCGCGGGTGGCCGCGCGGACGAACTCCCCGTCCTCGTAGACGACTTCGACCGAGAGGCCGTCGAACTTGGGTTCGCAGACGTAGTCGACCGCGCCGACCTCGCGGCGGACGCGCTCGTCGAACTCCCGGAGGTCGGCGGCCTCGGTGCTCTGGTCGATAGAGAGCATGGGCGCGACGTGTTCGACCGTCTCCAGCGCGTCGATTGGCTCGCCGCCGACGCGGTTCGTCGGGCTGTTGGTCGTGTCGAGGTCGAACGCGCCTTCGAGCGCGACGAGGCGGGAGAACAGCGCGTCGTAGGCCGCGTCGGAGACGAGCGGGTCGGCCGCGACGTAGTAGCGGTGGTCGTGCTCGCGGACGGCCTCGCGGAGGAGCGCGGCCTGCTCTTCGGCCGCCTCGCGCGACAGCGACTCGGCGGGTTCGAACTCGGTCGGCGGGTCGCGGAGGTACGGGTTCGACTCGGCGTCGAGGTCGGCGTCGCTCATTGGTTCGGCTGTCGGCCGGCCGGCGGGTAAACGCTCCGGGGTGGCGGTGGGAAGGTAGGCGGGGTGGCGGTGGGAAGGTAGGCGGGGTGGCGGTGCGAAGACGGGCGGCTGACGAGTGCGCACCGGCCGAACCGCCGTCCGCTCGTCGGTCGCCACTTTTGACCCCCAACCACGGGCAACGCTTGCCGTAACTGACGGTTATTCCTCTGTCGAAGATTATGCACCTCATACATGAATCGAGGCTTCCGCACGCTCGGCCTCCACGCCGGACAGGACCCGGACCCGGCGACAGGGGCCCGCGCCCCGCCACTCTATCAGACCACGTCGTACGTCTTCGACGACGCGGACCACGCCGCGGACCTGTACGCACTCGAAGCCGACGGCGACGTCTACTCCCGCATCTCCAACCCGACGACCCGCATCCTCGAACGCCGCCTCGCCGCCCTCGAAGCGGGCGTCGACGCGGTCGCCACCGCGTCGGGAATGGGTGCCCTCGACGCGCTCACCACCGTCCTCGCGTCGGTCGGTGACAACGTCGTCCTCTCGGAGGACATGTACGGCGGCACGGCCTCGTACTTCTCGAAGACCGCCGTCAGGCGCGGCATCGAATCCCGAACCGTCGAGACGCTCGACATCGAGGCCTACGAGGACGCCATCGACGACGACACCGCCTTCGTCCACGTCGAGACGGTGGCGAACCCCTCGCTGAAGACCCCCGATTTCGAGGCCATCGCTGAGGTCGCCCACGAGAACCGCGTCCCGCTCGTCGTGGACAACACGTTCGCCACGCCCGCGCTCTGTCGGCCCATCGAACACGGCGCGGACATCGTCTGGGAGTCCACGACGAAGTGGCTCCACGGCTCCGGCACGACCGTCGGCGGCGTCGTCGTCGACGGTGGCACCTTCCCGTGGGACGCGGCCGACTACGACGAACTTTCCGGCGAGAATCCCGCGTTCGGCGTCGACTTCGTCGAGCGATTCGGTGAGCGCGCCTTCGCCGAGGCCGTCCGCCAGCGCGCCGTCAGGAGCACCGGCAGTTGCCAGTCGCCGTTCGACGCGTGGCAGACCTTGCAGGGCGTCGAGACGCTCGCGCTCCGGATGCGCGCCCACTGCGAGAACGCGCAGTCCGTCGCCGAGTTCCTCCGCGACCGCGACGGCGTCGCGTGGGTCACCTACCCCGGCTTCGAGGACCACGAGACCCACGACCTCGCCTCGGAGTACTTGCAGGGCGGCTACGCCGGCATGGTCACGTTCGGCCTCGACGGCGAGGACGACGAGGCGGCCTACGGGGCCGCAAAAACCGTCTGCGAGTCGGTCGACCTCGTGAGCTTCCTCGCCAACATCGGCGACGCGAAGTCGCTTCTCATCCATCCCGCGTCGACCACGCACGCCCAGCTCTCGATGGACGAACAGCGCGCCGCGGGCGTCGCCCCCGATATGCTCCGGCTGTCGGTCGGCATCGAGGACGCCGACGACATCATCGCCGACCTCGACCGGGCAATCGAACACGCCTTGGGTCAGCAGGCCGACCGGGACTCGGAGGATAAATGAGTCGCACGCGAACCACGCCCGGCCGCCGGGTCGAATCAGATGTCGTCGACATCGGGGAACACGAGTTCGAGTCTGGCGAGATACTGCCGGACCTGAAGGTCGCCTACGAGGCCTACGGCGAGTTCGACGGACAGAACGCGGTCCTCGTCTGCCACGGCCTCACCGGGAGCCAGCACGTCGCCGGCCACGGCACGGAGTCGGGCGTCTCCGGGCAGGCCCGCGCGTGGTGGGGCGACATCGTCGGTCCGGGCAAGGCCATCGACACCAACGACTACTACGTCATCTGCGTGAACGTTCCGGGGTCGTGTTACGGCACGAGCGGCCCGGCAAGCGAGGGGCCGGACGGCGAGCCGTGGGGCACGGACTTCCCGCCGGTCACCGTCCACGACTGGACCCGCGCCCAGCGCCGCCTGCTCGACCATCTCGGCGTCGGCCGCCTCCACGCCGTCGTCGGCGGCTCCGTCGGCGGCATGAACGCCCTCGACTGGGCCGTGCAGTTCCCCGACGACGTGGAGCGCCTCGCGGTCGTCGCCTCGGCGGCCCGCCTCGATTCGCAGTGTCTCGGCATCGACGCCGTCGCCCGCCGCGCCATCACCTCCGACCCGAACTGGAACGGCGGCGACTACTACGGCGAAGAGCGCCCCTCGCCCGACGCGGGCCTCGGCCTCGCCCGCCAACTCGGCCACCTGATGTACCTCTCGAAGGACTCGATGGAGCGCAAGTTCGGCCGGCGCTCCGCGGGTCGCGGCGAGCGCGGCGACGCCTTCCCGTCGGACCCCGCGGCGTCCTTCTTCCCGTACCGCGAGGTCGAATCCTACCTCGACTATCAGGCCGAGAAGTTCGCAGAGCGCTTCGACGCCAACGCGTACCTGTATCTCACGCGCGCCATGGACGACTTCGACCTCTCGGA
The DNA here is from genome assembly GCF_000336975.1 of Haloferax sp. ATCC BAA-644. Classification (NCBI taxonomy): domain Archaea; kingdom Methanobacteriati; phylum Methanobacteriota; class Halobacteria; order Halobacteriales; family Haloferacaceae; genus Haloferax; species Haloferax sp. ATCC BAA-644. Next base: position 58,822 of record NZ_AOLF01000030.1, on the reverse strand, counting down.
GGGATACGAGTCCGACGCGGCCGCGCTCGCCGCCTTCGAGGGCGAATCGCTCCTCGTCTCGTTTACCGGCGACTGGCATTTCACGACCGAGCAGTCGGAGTCGCTGGCGGGCGCGTTCCGCCGCGGCGACGTGCCGGTCGCCCACCACGTCGTCGAGTCCGACCACGGCCACGACGCCTTCCTCGTCGAACCCGAGAAGGTCGGACCGCCGCTCGCTGACTTCGTCGACGAGGGCGTCGCGGGGCGCGCCGTGACCGACACCGCGCCCGACGGCGGCGAATCCGACGAGGACGAGGACTTCGCCCCGGTCCACTCCTCGCTGTTCTCGCGCTGAGCCGCGGGGGCGACGCGGGGGACCCTCGGTTCTCAGGGGTTTCTTGTGGGTCGCTACCGTGTCGCAGAACCCGGCGGGAATTGCGACCGACGCCGTGCTTTAGCCCCGTCCGGGCCGACGTTCGGGTCATGAGCGACGACGACAGCCCGGGCTTCCACACGCGGAGCCTCCACGCCGGACAGAGCCCCGACGACGCGACGGGCGCGCGCGCCCCGCCGCTGTACCAGACCACCTCGTACGTCTTCGAGGACGCCGCCGACGCGGCCGCGCAGTTCGCCCTCGAAAAGCCGGGCCACATCTACTCGCGGCTGATGAACCCGACCGTCGGGATGTTACAGGAGCGCCTCGCCTCGCTCGAAGGCGGCGTGGGCGCGGTCGCCACGTCGTCCGGGATGGCCGCGTTCGACCTCGCGACCTTCCTGCTCGCCTCGGCCGGCGACAACATCGTCTCCGCGTCGTCGCTGTACGGCGGGACCTACACCTACCTCACCCACACCGTCGAGCGCCGCGGCGTCACGACCCGGTTCGTCGACACTCTCGACGTGGACGCCTACGAGGAGGCTATCGACGACGACACCGCGTTCGTCCACCTCGAAACCATCGGCAACCCGGCGCTCGTGACGCCGGACATCGAGGCCATCGCCGAGGTTGCCCACGACCACGGAACGCCGCTTTTCGTCGACAACACGTTCGCGACGCCCTACCTCTGTAACCCCATCGAGCACGGCGCGGACCTCGTCTGGGAGTCGACGACGAAGTGGATTCACGGGGCCGGCACGACCATCGGCGGCATCCTCGTCGACGGCGGCAGCTTCCCGTGGGACGAGTACGCCGACGACTACCCCGAAATCGCCAAGCCGAACCCGGCGTACCACGGCGTCAACTTCGACGAGACGTTCGGCCCCGCCGGCTTCACCTACGCCGCCATCGCCCGCGGCCTGCGCGACCTCGGCAACTCCCAGTCGCCGTTCGACGCGTGGCAGACGCTCGAAAAGCTCGAATCGCTCCCGCTTCGGATGCGCGCGCACTGCGAGAACGCGCAGTCCGTCGCGGAGTTCTTAGACGACCACGAGAAGGTGTCGTGGGTGAACTACCCCGGCCTCGACTCCCACGAGACCCACGAGGAGGCGTCGAAGTACTTGGATGGCGGCTACGGCGGCATGATTACCTTCGGCCTCACCGACGGCTACGAGGCCGCCAAGGGCACCGTCAACAACGTCGAACTCGCGTCGCTTCTCGCCAACGTCGGCGACGCGAAGACGCTCGTCATCCACCCGGCGTCCACGACGCACCAGCAACTCACCGACGACGAGCAGGCCGCCGCGGGCGTTACGCCCGACATGGTCCGCCTGTCTGTCGGCATCGAGGACGTCGACGACATCATCGACGACCTCGACCAGGCGATTCGCGCCGCGTCGAACTGAGCGGGCTTCGGCGTCGCCCGAGCGACCGACCACCGTTCCTTTTATTCCCGCGCCAGTAGGTATCTCCGTGGTAGAAGCACTCCTCTTCGTCGGTCTCCTGGTGGCAGTGTTCGTCGGGTTCAACATCGGCGGCTCGTCCACGGGGGTCGCGTTCGGCCCCGCGGTCGGGAGCGACGTGCTCGGAAAGCTCGCCGCCGCGGGGCTGATGACCGGGTTCGCGCTCCTCGGCGGGTGGACCCTCGGGCGGGAGGTCGTCGCCAAGATGGGCGGCGAAATCGTCCCGCAAAGCGAGTTCACCCTCGCGGCGAGCGTCGCCGTCCTCTTTTTCGTCGGCCTCGCGCTGTTGGTCTCCAACACCTTCGGCGTCCCCGCCTCCACGTCGATGACGGCCGTCGGGGCCATCGCGGGGCTCGGTCTCGCCCACGGGTCGCTCGACGCCGGCGTGATGCTCGAAATCATCTCGTGGTGGATCGTCGCGCCCGTCATCGCCTTCTGGGTCTGCGCGGTCATCGGACGGTACGTCTACCCCTACCTCGACGCGTGGCTCAAACTCGACCGCAGCCCCGGCGCGCTCGTCGCGCTCGACCGCGACGGCGGTTTCCCGCGGCCGCGACTCGGCCCGAACACGACCTACCGCGAGTTCGGCAGCACCGTCCTCGTCGTCGTCGTCGCCTGTTACATGGCGTTCTCCGCGGGCGCGTCGAACGTCGCCAACGCGGTCGCCCCGCTCGTCGGCAACGGCGCGCTCGAAATGAACACGGGCATCCTCGTCGCCGGCGGCGCAATCGGCCTCGGCGCGTTCACCATCGCCCGCCGGACGCTCGACACCGTCGGCAACGACCTCACGCAACTGCCCATCCTCGCGGCGCTCATCGTCGAGACGGTGAGCGCGTCGCTCATCTCCTTCCTGTCTGCCATCGGCATCCCCGCCAGCCTCGCCGTGAGCGCGACGATGTGCATCGTCGGCCTCGGCTGGGGGCGGGCGACTCGAACCGTCACCCTCGGGGAGGCCCTGAGCGGCGGCGAGGCCCCGCCGGTCTCGGTCAACGCGCTCACCGTCGAGAGAGAGGACGAGGTGCCGAAGATGGGCGAGGAAGCGCCGGACGAACTCTCCGCGCAGGACCTGTTCGACCCCGGCACGACCGGGCGCGTCATCTTCTTCTGGATGCTCACGCCCTCGCTTTCCGCTATCGCGTCGTACGCGCTGTTCTCCGCCGGCATCGTCTGACCCGTGCACCCGCCACACCTGTCATTCTGAAACTACCACGGTCAAAAATGTAATAAACGGGCGGTCGCCGCCGGAACGCGGGTCGAATTCGGCGCACGGAACAGCAAAGTCTAATGGGGTGGCCTTCGAATCCTCTGTCGATGCCCACGGTAACCTACCTCAACTACGAAGTTCTCGACGACAACGGCTGGGACCTCGACGACGACGACCTCTTCGAGCAGGCCGCCGACGCCGGTCTCGACGCCGAAGACTACGGTGAGATGGAAGTCAACCAGGGCGAGTACATTCTCGAAGCCGCAGAGGCGCAGGGCTACGACTGGCCCTTCAGCTGCCGTGCCGGTGCCTGTGCGAACTGCGCGTCCATCCTCAAGGAAGGCGAAATCGAGATGGACATGCAGCAGATTCTCTCCGACGAGGAAGTCAACGACAAGAACGTCCGTCTCACCTGCATCGGTTCGCCGGTCGAGGACGAGGTCAAGATCGTCTACAACGCGAAGCACCTCGACTACCTGCAGAACCGCGTCATCTAAGGCGCTCACCCGCACATTTCTTTCGACGCGCCGACCCGTGACCGGCGGGTCCGCCATTTGTCCGCGCAGTGAGCCGCGAGGCCGACAGCGATTTGTCCCGCGGCGCGGTCGGTCCGCCCGTGTCGAGGCTCGTGACCGCCGTCCGCGCGTTTCGCCCCGACCGCTCGCTCCCCAGCGAAGCGTCCGAACTCGGTCGAACCGGGCTGTTTCTCGCCTGTCTCGCAGTCGCGAGCGCGGCCAGCTACTGGGTGTCGCTCAGACTTCTCGGCGTCCCGGTAGTCGGCGCGCTCGCGTCGCCGAACGTCGCCGGCCTCGCGGTTCCGACGCTCGTCTACGCGCGCTATCGCGGTGTCCCGCCGTCGTTCGGTCTCCCCGAGCGCTCCCGCATCACCGACGCGCTGGCGGCGGCTCTCGCGCCGGGACTCGCCGTCGTCGCCGCGAACGCACTCCTCGCGGTCGGCTTCGACGCCTCGCTCGCCGCGCTCCTCGGGTGGACGTACCACCCGGAGGCGTCGGTCGTAACGGCGGCAGTTCAGGCCGCCGAAACCGTGGTTCTCTCCGGGCTCGGCTTCGGGCTCCTCGTCGCGGTGGTGTTCGACCTCGCCTCGTCGCGGGTCGGGCTCGCGCCCGCTCGGGCGGTCGTCGCTGCGGCCGCGCTCGCGACGTTCTTTCAGTCGGTGCTTCGGGACGCCGCCTTCACGCTGGTCGTCTTCCCGAAACCGTGGCGCGTCACCGTCCTCGGCCTGCTCCTCGTCGCGACCGTCTGCGGCTGTGTCGCGGTCGGCGTGACGTACCGAAGCGCGGCCGAGCGCTCGCTTCGGCCCGTCTCGCGGCTGACGCTCGCCCCCGTGTTCGCCTTCGGACTGCTCGGTCTCGCCGTCTTCGGAACCGTCTTCGTCGACGTTCCCGGCGGCGTCGAACACGTCCTGTGGGCGCTCGCGTTCGGACTCGCCGCCGTCGGTTACCAGCGCTCGCGGTCGGTGTGGGCCCCCGCGGCCGCGCTGGCGCTGTTTTCGCTTTCGGTTCGGCTCGTCGGCTTCGTCGAACTCGCGGCGTTCTGACCCGCCGCCGGGGTCGGTTTCAGGATTGATACCCGTCCCGAACACCTAACTCCCCTGCCCCCCGTCTCCGGGTATGTTCGGTATCGGCACGCTCCCCGACCTCCTGCGGTTGGTGGTACTCCCCGTCCTCGCGTGGACCGCGGTACGCGACGTTCGCACGCGGCGCGTCCCCAACGTCGTCTGGTATCCGCTGGCCGCGCTGGGTATCGCTCTGCTCGCGTGGGAACTGCTCGGCCACGTTCCGCCCGAGACCGTCTTCGACCGGCTCTACCTGATTCGCGTCGGCGTGAGCGTCTGTCTCGTCGTCCCGCTTTCGTATCTGTTCTGGCGGCTCGGCGGCTTCGGCGGCGCGGACGCGAAGGCGCTCATGGTGTTCGCTATCCTGCTCCCGACGTTCCCCAGCTACACCCTCGCCGGGACGGAGTTCCCGCTGGCCGCCACCCGCCTCGGCGTCTTCTCGATGACGGTTCTCACGAACACGGTCATCGTCGGCCTCGCCTACCCGCTGTTTCTCGCCGCCCGGAACCTCGCGGACGGCGAGTTCGAGTTCCCCATCTCGTTCGTCGGCCGCCGCGTCTCCGTGTCGTCGCTCTCGACGGCCCACGGCCGCCTGTTCGAGTCGCCCGAGGGCATCACGCGGAACGGCCTCGACCTCGACGCCCTTCGGATGTACCTCCGCTGGCGCGGCCTGACGCTCTCAGACCTGCGTTCGAACCCGGACGCGCTCCGCGACCCCGACAGCATCGACGAGACGTTCGACCCGACGGACGGTGCGGTCCACCGCGCGGCCACCGACGGCGGCGCGTCGGCCGATTTCGATGGCGACGGCGAGACCGTCGACGCCGCCGACGGAGACGCCCCCGGAGACGACGGCCGCGAAGCCGACTCTGGCGGGTCGTTCGACGACCCGTGGGGCGCGGCCCGCTTCCTCGACAGCATCGAGGGCAGCGCCTACGGCACGTCGCCGGAGAAACTCCGCGGCGGACTGGACCTCGTGACGACCCGCGAGTCGGTGTGGATTTCGCCGGGCATCCCGTTTCTCGTCCCCATGTTCGTCGGCCTCGTCGTCGCGTTCGTCTACGGCGACGTCCTCTTCGGCGTCCTCGGCGCGCTCGGTATCGTCTGAGCTTCCGCGGAGAGTCGGTTCCGGGCGTCTTCCGCGCGGCGACGCACAAGAGATAACCCCGACGACCGCGTGGCCCGAATCATGACCGTCGATGTCGATTTCGGCGAGGACGGCCTCGTCCCCGCCGTGGCGCAGGACGCCGACTCCGGAGCGGTGCTCATGCTGGCGTACGTCTCGCCGGAGGCGCTCGACCGAACCGTCGAAACGGGCCGGGCGCACTACTACTCGCGGAGCCGCGACGAACTCTGGGAGAAGGGGGCGTCGAGCGGCCACACACAGGCGATTCGGGAGGTCCGCGTCGACTGCGACGCCGACACCCTGCTGTATCTCGTCGACCAGACCGGCGGCGCGTGCCACACCGGCCACCGGTCGTGTTTCTACCGCACCGTCGGGGGCGAGCACGTCGGCGAGCGCGTCTTCGACCCCGACGCGGTCTACGACGGCGAGTGACCGATGCGAGCCGACCGATGACGACACCGACTGGCGCGGCGACCACGGCGACTCCCGTGGCGACCGACCGATGATTGCGACCGCAGGCCGATGGTGAACGTCAGTCCGATTTCGCTGGTCGCCATCGTCGTGGGGCTGACCTGTTTCGCCCTCGGCGGCCGACTGCTCAAGAGCGCCGCGGCCGCCCGCCGGGTCGCCCGCTCCGACGACCCGGAGTTCGTCCTCGACCCGACCCGCGAGGACCCGCCGGACGACGAACTCGACGGCGACGACCTCGAACGCGGGTTCATGCTGTTGGTGTTCGGCGCGCTGGCGCTCCTGTTCGCGGCGATTAGCCTGTGAGCGGCGGGTGAAAAGAGGTTCTTTTCGGTCGGTTTTGCGGTCGAGTTATAGCGTCGCAACCGCGCTTCGGAGCGCGTCGGCGGCGTCCTCGGCGAGTTCGGTCGCGCGCTCCTCGGAGCGGCCTTCGGCGTAGACGCGGACTTTCGGCTCGGTCCCGGAGGGGCGGACGAGCACCCACGCGTCGCCGTAGTCGAGGCGGTAGCCGTCGGTCGTGTTCGGCGTCGCGTCGGCCGATTCGGCGTAGTCGGCGGCGGCGTTGAGCATCGCCGTCAACTCGGCTTCCTCGTCGTATTCGAGGTTGATGCGGACGTTGTAGTAGTCCTCGTAGGGCGCGACGAGTCCGCTCGCGGGGCGCTCGGCGACGAGTTCGAGGAACTTCGCCGCGATGTACGCGCCGTCGCGGACGAGGCGGTAGTTGGGGTAGAACACCCCTCCGTTGCCCTCGCCGGCGACGGGGACGTTCCGGCCCTCGCGCCAGAGTTCGCGGATGCGGGTGATGAGGTTCGTCGCGCCGATGGGCGTGAGTTCGAGGTCGGCGCCGACCTCCTCGCAGACGTCGACGAGGCGCTGGGAGACGTTCACGGCGGAGACGGTCGCGTCGCCCGGTTCGAGGGCGGCGGCCGCGAGGGCGGCAAGCGACGCCTCGCCGGAGATGCACTCGCCGCGCTCGTTCACGAAGACGGCCCGGTCGGCGTCGCCGTCGTGGGCGATTCCAACGTCGGCGTCGGTCGCGCGGACGAGTCGTTCGAGGTCGCGGAGGTTCTCGGGGACCGGCTCGGACTGGCGACCGGGGAAGTGGCCGTCGGGCTGGGCGTTGACCGTACGGACCTCGCAGCCGAGTTCGCGGAGGAAGTCGGGCGTGACGAGCGACCCGGCCCCGTGGCCGGGGTCGAGCGCGACCGTGAGGTTCGCGGCGGCGATTTTCTCGCGGTCGACGTTGGCGAGGAGGTCCTCCCGGTAGTCGTCGTTCGCGGTCTCGACCGACCGGACGCGTCCGACGGCGTCCCACTCGGCCACGTCGAACTCCTCGGCGAGGATGTGGTCTTCGATGCGCTCTAGCTCCTCGACGGCGAGTTCGACGCCGTCGTCGCCGACGAGTTTGACGCCGTTGAACTCCGGGGGGTTGTGCGAGGCCGTGATGACGACGCCCGGAACGGCCTGATTCTCGCAGTAGCGGACCGCCGCGGGAGTGGGGACGACGCCGAGGTCGTCCACGTCGACGCCGACGCTCGCCAGTCCGGACTCGGCGGCGTTGACGAACATCTCGCCCGTGGTTCGGGTGTCCCGTGCGATGGCGACCCGGTCCGCGTTCCAGACCGTGCCGGCGGCCTTGGCGACGCGGAGGACGAACTCCGGGGTGAGGCTCTCACCCACCACGCCGCGGGTGCCGCTGGAACCGAAGAGTTTCATTGAGTGTGTGTGAACTCCGGCGCGACAAAGCCGTTCCGAACTGTTGGTTCGCTTGTTACGTTCGTCGCCGCGTCCCGGTCACCGACTCCCGGTCGCCGTATCCGCACCAACTCCGAGTCGCCGTATCCGGTGCGTTTACGCACGCCGCTCGCCCACGGTGACGTATGTTCCCGGAGTTCGAAGTCGTCCCCGCGGTCGACATGCAAGACGGCGAAGTCGTCCAGCTCGTGCAGGGCGAACGCGGCACCGAAAAGAGCTACGGCGACCCGGTCGAAGCCGCTCGACGCTGGGTCGACGCCGGCGCGGAGACGCTCCACCTCGTCGACCTCGACGGCGCGTTCGAGGGCGAGCGGAAGAACGCCCCGGCGGTGGACGCCGTCCTCGACGCGGTCGACGTGCCGCTCCAACTCGGCGGCGGCATCCGCACCGCCGACGACGCCCGCGACCTCCTGGACCGCGGCGTCGACCGCGTCATCCTCGGCACGGCGGCCGTCGAGAACCCCGATATCGTCGCCGAACTCGCCGCCGACTACCCCGACGGCGTGATGGTCAGCCTCGACGCGAAAGACGGCGAAGTCGTCGTCTCCGGCTGGACCGAGGGCACCGGCCTCGACCCCGCCGAGGCGGCCGCCCGCTACGAGGAACTCGGCGCGGCGGCCATCCTCTTCACCGACGTGGACGTGGAGGGGCAACTCGAAGGCGTCCACCTCGAGACGACCTCGGCGGTCGTCGACGCGGTCGACATCCCGGTCGTCGCCTCCGGCGGCGTCGCCTCTCTCGACGACGTGCGTGCGCTCCGCGAGGCGGGCGCGGCGGCGACCGTCGTCGGCACCGCGCTCTACGAGGGTCGATTCACGCTCGAAGAAGCGATGGAGGCGTAGTCGCGTCGCCGGCACGCCGAGACGTGGCCGAGGCGTGGCCGGGACGCCGCGCGCCGCTACGCGTCGAGATACGCGGCGACGGCCGCGGCGAGGCTCTCGACGGTCCCGTAGACGCCGACGGCGACGAACAGTGCGCCGATAATCGCGGTCTCGGGGCGCGAGGTCGCCAGGAACGGCCCGGCGAGGACGAGCATACTGACCGTCACTACGTCGCGTTTCGGACTGGCGGTCGCTCCGCGGCCCATCAGTCGCCCGCCCCCTGACGGGTCGACACTTTTCGCGTCGGTTCGCTCTCTATCACTTCAGACGCCCCCGCCGAGCACGACCGCGCTGACCGCGAGCGTCACCAGCGCGACGCCGAACGCGACGGCGACCCCGGACCGCGCGGTGAGCAGAAGTCCCCCGACGCAGATGGTGTACCCCACCACCAGCGCTCCCTTTCGCTGCATACCCCACCGTACGCGTCCGAACGCATGAACGTCCGTCAGACGCGCGTCCGATGTGCGTCTGACGCGTCGGTGGCGTGCCCCGCCCGCTCGACGACGAGAATCCCTATATGCGCGGCCCGCCTCGAACGCGACATGAGCGACGCCGACCGACGCGCGGCCGTCTCCCGCGAGACGGCCGAGACGACCATCGACGTGACGCTGGCCATCGACGGCGACGGCGACGCGGTCGTCGACACCGGTATCGGATTTTTCGACCACATGCTGGAGGCCTTCGCCAAACACGGCCTGTTCGACCTGACGGTCCAGTGCGACGGCGACCTCCACATCGACGACCACCACACCGTCGAGGACGTGGCCATCGTCCTCGGCGGGGCGTTCACCGAAGCGCTCGGTGACAAGCGCGGCATCGTCCGCTACGCCGACCGCAAAGTCCCGCTCGACGAGGCCGTCGCCTCCGTCGTCGTCGACGTGTCGGGTCGCCCCTTCTTCGAGTTCTCGGGCGACTTTTCCCAACCGTACGTCGGCGAGTTCACCAGCCACATGGCCGAACACTTCGCCATGTCGCTGGCGATGAACGCCGGCCTCACGCTCCACGCGGGCGTCGAGGGCGACAACGCCCACCACGAGGTCGAGGCGCTGTTCAAGGCGCTGGCGCGGTCGCTCGACGACGCGACCCGCGTGGACCCGCGGCGCTCCGACACGCCGAGCACGAAAGGGAAACTGTAATCGCCGCCTGCTCTCTGATTCCGCGCGTTCGACCGCTCAGGGCCGCCGGAGCGTCCCCGAGTCGTCGACGAGCAGCCCGCGTTCGATTGCGTAGTCGAAGATGTCGGCCACCTCGTCGTCGTCGAGGTCGTACGCGCCGGACGCCAGCGCCTCGACCTCCGCCCGCTCGACGGGGAACTCGCGGTTCTGGAGGATGCGGATGACCTTCCGGAACTTCGGCGGCTCCTCGCTCCGGCCGGACTCGCCGTCGGGTCGGGGCTGCTCGTCGGCCGCCGACGCGGAGGGCTCGTTCTCGGCTTCGGTTTCGGTCTTGGCCTCGGCTTCGTCGTCGTCCACGTCGTCGTTGTCGTTCGCGTCGTCTCCCGGAGAACCAGCGTCGTCGCCCTCGTCGGGCGAGTCGCGGTCCGTCGGCTCCGGCGGCGTCGGCGCGGGGTCGACCGCGTTCACGTCGACCGAGGCGGCCGCGCCGCCCGACCCGCTCGCGGTTCGCTCGGGTGCCGCGGACGCGCCCGTCTCGGCCCGCGCGTCGTCGGCCACGTCCACGTCGGCGTCGACGCCGAGCCGGGAGAGAAGCGGCGCGATGACCTCGCTGAGGGTCTCCTCGCAGTGCTCGCAGAGGACGACGCGCCGCTGGTCGTCGGCCGGCGTCAACGCCGGCGGCAGTACCTCGAACACGCCGACGGCGTCGGTCCCACAGAAATCGCAGGTGCGTAGTTCGCGCATGGACGACCGGTCTCCGCGCCGACGGTTAAACCCATTCCCCGGACGCGGCGTCGGCGGCCTGCCGGCGGGGTCGCCGCCGAATCCCTCGGCCGCGGCGTCGCCGGTGACGGACCACTTAATGCATCCGCCCGCAAATCCCCCGACCAACGAATGTTCGACGAGATTATGGAGAAGTTCGAGGGCAGCCCGAGCCAGCAGGCTGTCATTCGGCTCCTCTTGGAACGGGGCTTTTCCGTCAACGACCAGGGCCGGGTCGTCTCGGGCGGCATCGAGATACCGAACACCGGAATCGCCCGCGAGGCCGACGTCGACCGGCGGGTCGTCGACTCGACGACCGACGCCATCCTCGACGACGAGGAGCTTCGACGAATCTTCCAGAACATCTCGTCGATTCCGAGCCTGATGGACCTCGCGCCGGTGCTCGACCTCTCCGTGCTCACCGTCGAGGTGGCCGACGCCGACGAACCCGGCATCGTCGCCACCGTCACCTCGAAACTCGCTGACGCGGACATTTCGATTCGCCAGACGATAAGCGAGGACCCCGAGTTCACCGACGACCCGAAGCTCTACATCATCACCGACGAGCCGGTTCCCGGCGACCTGCTCAACGACCTGTCGAACCTCGGCTTCGTCCGCCGAATCACCATCGCCTGAGCCCGCCCGTCGGCACCGCGAATATTCTGTCAACACGGCAATAAGATTCTTGTAACCTCCCACGGTAGTTTTTCGCATGGTGTCCATGCGCAGTTGCATGTGCTGTGGTGAGCCGATTTCCGAGACGCGCCACCTCTGCGGCGTCTGCATCCAAAACGGGTGTACGTCGTACGCGGACGCCTGCGGCCAGTAGCGCGTCGATTCCGGTTCGAATCCCCGTCGCCGTCGCCGCCGCTTCCTGTTGGTCGCGTCGCTTGCCCTCCTCGCCGCCCGCGTCGGTGCGCCGACGACACGGTGCGAACGCTTTTCCACGCCGCGACGCCAACTCGGTGGCATGACCGACGCCTATCGAACCGTCGCCGGCCGGGCCGACGCCCGCTTCGAGGTCAACGGCTCGGAGTTCATCGGCTACGTCTCCCCCGCGGAGACGGTCGAGGAGGCGGAGGCGTTCGTCACCGAAATCGAGGAGCGCCACCCCGACGCGACCCACAACGTCCCCGCTTACCGGGTGCCCGCGGGGTCGGCCTCGTCGTCGGTCCCCGGCGAGGGGAGCGTCATGCTCCGCGAGTACCAGAGCGACGACGGCGAGCCGAGCGGTTCGTCGGGAAAACCGGCGCTCAACGTCCTCGTCCAGCAGGACGTGCGCAACGTCGCCGCCGTCGTGACGCGCTACTACGGCGGCACCAACCTCGGCGTCGGCGGCCTCGCCCGCGCGTACTCCCGGGCCGTGAAAGAAGCGCTCGACGCGGCGGGCGTCGTCGAGGAGATTCCCCACGAGCGGTTCACCGTAACCGTCGAGTACGACGACTCGGGGAGCGTTCGCGGGCTGTTAGAAAGCGCGGGCGTCGAGTTCGAGGCCGCCTACGAGGCCGACGTGTCCTTCGAGGTTCGCGTCCCCGTCGAGGACGGCCCGGAGCTCCGCGACCGCATCCGGAGCGCGACCAGCGGCCGCGCGAGCATCGAGTAGCGCGGCCGTTGGTCCGATTCGACGACCCTCGCCGCGTCGGCGCTCCCTCCGTTTCCTTTTCGCCCCCGACCCGCGAGCCGCGGGACTTCGACCCGAAACGAAGGGGTTCGCGGACTCGGGTATCGACCCCGCCGCACCCCTTGCAACAGTCTCTCACAGTAGTCTACGGGGGTGCGGTTCGGGACGTTCGACTCGAACGAAAACCCGCCGAGGGGACTCGTTTCTCGACCCGAAAAGAGGGGGTCTGCGAGGTCGTGGGAGACACGGCCCCCAACCCGACGCCGTCAGTCGACGATTATCTCGGAATCCGTCGAGTCGTCCGACGACCGCTTGGGCGACATCTGTTCTTCGTACTGGGTGATCCAGTCCGCGAAACAGGTCGGACAGAGCCGCTGGTCGTCCACGGTCGAGCCGTCGACCTGCAACTGGACCGCACGAGCGAGGGCGTCTTCGACCGCTCGTCCACAGCCGTCGCACGGGTCGCTCATCGTCGGCACCCTCCGGCGGCGCGAGGTTCGTCCATGCGTCGGAGGTGCGCGGGCGGTAACTTAGTCGTTACCCGAATCCGGGCCGGCGGTCGTCGCGACCGCCCGCGAGCCGTGACGCGACGAGGCGGGGCGAGGCGAGGCGGGACGAGACGGGGCGAGGCGGGACGAGACGAGACCGAGTTACGTCGTGCGGAACGCGCGGTCGCCGGCGTCGCCCAGTCCGGGGACGATGTAGCCGTCGTCGTCGAGATAGTCGTCGATGGCGACCGTCAGCAGGTCGACCTCGGGGAACTCGTTGTCGACGCGGAGCAGGCCGTCGGGCGCGGAGACCGCAGAGAGGACGAACAACTTCTCGGGGTCGACGCCCGCGTTTTCGAGGATGTGGTCGAGGACCGAGCACATCGTCGAGCCGGTCGCCAGCATCGGGTCCGCCACGATGACGGTGTCCTTCTCCGTGATTTCGGGGAGCTTCACGTAGTCGATGGTGATGGGGAAGCCGCCGTCGTCGTCCATCCCCGCCTCCTCGTCGCGGCCGGCGGAGATGACGCCCTGCTTCGCCCGCGGGAACGCCTTGAGCAGTCCCTCCACGAACGGCGTCGCGGCGCGGAGCACGTTGATGATGACGACGTTGTCGAGCCCTTTCACGCGCTCACCGGTGGTCTCCGCGAGCGGGGTCTGGATGGTGACGTACTCGGTCTCCATCGCGCCGTCGATTATCTCGTAGCCACAGATGCGGCCGAGTTTGACGAGGCCTTTCCGGAAGGCGACCTGCGTCGTCTCCACGTCCCGGAGGCGCGAGAGCGTGTCCTTCGCCAGCGCGTGCGTGATGAGGTACGCGTCGTCTCGGTCTTCGATGGGCATCTTACTGAGAAGGCGGTTTCCCGAAGGACATAAATGCGGCTATCGGCCGCCAGCGGTCGCCTGCGGGTAGTTCACGCGGAGAATGGGTCGGTGACCCATCCCGCGGTTTCAGTTCGTCACGAGGTACGTGACCGCCGTGAGCACGAGCGCCGCCGACGCGACGTTGACGACCGAGAAGGCCGCGAGGTCGAGGTACGACAGGCCGTAGACGACCACCGCCGCGAACACAGTCGAGAGGACGAGATTCATCACGAACAGCACCCGCGGGTCGCCCTCGCTCCACTCTATCTCCTCGCCGCGCTTTTCGTCGTCGCCGCCGGCGCGCTCCGACTCGCCGCTCATCGGCGGCCCTCCGGGACCGCGCCCGCGGCCGGGACCGAGTCGCGCTCTCGGGTCGGCTCCGCGAGCGCGACTTCCTCGCCGGGGTCGGTCGGGAAGTCGCCGGCGTCCGCGGACGCGCCGGGGTCGAGCAGGTGGGCGTCGAGCGCGGCCGCGAGTGCGTCTTCGTCCATGTCGCGGCCGATAAACACCAGTTCGGTCCGCCGGTCGCCGTGGTCGTCGTGCCAGTCGAAGTCGGGGTGGTTGCGGCGGTAGGTGTCCTGTTCGAACTCGGGTCGGGAGGCGACCCACGGGCCGGCGGCGGCGACGTACGCCGACGGGCCGGCCTGACTGTAAGTGTAGTGAACGTCCTCGGCTCCGGCGACCCACAGCGACCCCTTCGCGCGAACGACCGAGTCGGGGAGGTCGCCCAGCACCGCGGCCGCGCCGTCGGGGGCCAGCGGCGCGCGGCGGCGGTAGACGAACGACGTGACGCCGTAGGTCGCCTCGGCGTGCGCGGTCTCGCCGTGGTGGGTATGGTCGTGGTCGCCGTGGTGGGTACGGTCGTGGTCGTCGTGGTGGGTATGGTCGTGGCCGTGGTCATCGCGGTCTGCGTCCGCGCGTTCGTCGCGGCCGCGGTCGCCCTCGTTGTCGTCGCTTCCGCCCGTCTCGCCCTCCAGCGCCGCCCGCCAGCCGACGGGCGCGTCGGGGTCGTGGAGGTCCGACAGGAGCAGGTCCACGTCCACGTCGCCGCGGGTCGTCTCCACCACGGCCGCGCCCGGCCGGAGCGCTTCGACCGCGTCGCGGACCGCCGCGAGTTCCGCGTCGGAGACGAGGTCGCGCTTGTTGAGGACGACGAGGTCGGCGCTTTCGACCTGCTCGACGAGGAGGTCCGAGAGGGGGCGCACCGACCCGTCTCCCTCCTCGGCGACGGTTCGGTCCGGGTCGCCGCCGCCGAAGGTGTCCGCGAACAGTCGCGAGTCGACGACCGTCGCGAGGCCGGCCACGTCGTAGCGGGCGGCCGCCCGCGAGGTGACGAACAGCCGGGCGACCGGCCCGGGCTCCGAGACGCCCGACGCCTCCACGACGAGGTGGTCGAACGACCGCTCGCGAGCGAGGCGGACGACCGCGGTTTCGAGGTCGTCTTGTAGCTCACAGCAGATGCAGCCGTTCGACAGTTCGGTCACGCCGCCGCCGACCGCGAGGTCGGACTCCTCGGCGACGAGTTCGACGTCGACGTTCACGGAACCCATGTCGTTGACGAGCACGGCGATGTCGCGGTCGCCGGCGTTCGTCAACAGGTGGTTGAGTAGCGTCGTCTTACCCGCCCCGAGACTCCCGCCCAGCACCGTCACCGGAATCGTCTCCCCCGCGTTCATGAGCGGGCCTACCGGGGCCGTACATATGAAATCGCAGGTAACCAGCGCGGACGTTCGTGAACGATACCCTTTTGTCCGACAGCGGGCGAGTGTGTAAACTGATGACGCTCGCCGCGCGCATCGAGTCCTTCCGCGAACTCGTCGAAGAGTGGCTCCGCGGCCTCTACCACGGGATGATTTCGCACCCCGCCTACGAGAAGATAGAACAGCAGGCCGAGGACGACGAGGACGCGTTCATGCTCGCGTGCTTCCCCGACGCGTTCGGCATCCCCTCACCCATCTCCTATTACACCGCCGAACTGCTCCCCTATCTCGAAGACGAGTTCGAGGCGTGGGAGCGGCGGATGTGGGACCGCGGGTCGCTCCTCGAACGCAAGGGCCACCAGTACCACTTCTAACATGCGCAAATTCGTCTTCTTCGGCGGCAAGGGCGGCGTGGGCAAGACGACGATGTCGAGCGCCTACGCGGTCAAGTGCGCCCGCGACGGCGTCCGGACGCTCCTCGTGTCGACCGACCCGGCCCACAGCACGAGCGACGTGTTCGACCAGTCGTTCACCGACGAGCCCGCGGCGGTCGCGGGCGAGTCGAACCTCGACGCGATGGAAATCGACCCCGAGACCGAGGTCCGCGAACATCTCATGGAGACGAAGCGGGCGATGGGCGACCAAGTCAGCCCGGCGATGGTCAACGAAATCGACCGGCAGATAGAGATGGCACACCAGACGCCCGGCGCGTACGAGTCGGCGCTGTTCGACCGCTTTATCGACGTGATGCGCTCGGCGGACGACTACGACCGGGTCGTCTTCGACACCTCACCGACCGGCGGGACGCTCCGACTGCTCTCCCTGCCGGAGTACCTCGACGGCTGGATTCAGCGGCTCCTCCACAAGCGCAAGGAGTCGGTCAAACTGTTCGAACGCGCCGCCATCGGCAACAACGAGCCCCGGCGCATGATGGACGGCGACCCCATCATCGCCCGCCTCGAACAGCGCCGCGACGACTTCTCGTTCGCCAAGACGACGCTCCGGGACGACGCCGCCTTCTTCCTCGTCGTGAACCCCGACGAGCTATCGCTCCGCGAGACCGAGCGCGCCATCGACCAACTCGACTCTTACGGCCTCGACGTGCGCGGCCTCGCGGTCAACCGCCTCACGCCCGAACCCGACCCCGACGAGTCGGGCCGGGGGGCGACGTTCTTGCGCGAACGAGTCAAGACAGAGCGCGAGCGACTCGACGACCTCCGCGAGAATTTTTCACCGCCGCTCGTCGCCGCCGTCGAGACGCGGGTCGCAGAGGTCAAGGGTGACTTCCTCGGCGAGGTCGCGTCCGAACTCGACGTAGACACCGCACCGGACACTCAGTAAGCTGTCACAACGAGCCGCGCGGCGGAAGTTTTCGACGCACATCTCCGAACGAACCTGTCGTTCGAACACGATACATTCCTATCTATCGTTACCATTAAGGGAGGCATTTTCGTTTCTCTCAATGGGGCAGCGTACCATGGTACAAGTCATTTGGTTGGTCGTCACGGTGCTTGCGTTGTTTACCGTCGGGTATCTCGGTTACTCCCGATATCTCGCGCAGTTCGTCGAACTCGACGACAGTCGTGAGACGCCAGCGCACAAGTACGAAGACGGTCAAGAATACGTTCCGGCGAAAAAGCCGGTGTTACTGGGGCATCACTATTCGAGCATCGCGGGCGGCGCGCCGATTGTCGGGCCGATTACGGCGGGCGTGGTGTGGGGCTGGGTCCCCGCGCTCGCGTGGATTGCGCTCGGGAACCCGCTTCTCGGGAGCGTCCACGACTTCGTGTCGCTGTCGAGCAGCCTGCGACACGACGGGAAGTCCATCGGCTACATCATCGGCGAGTACGTCGGCGAGCGCGGCAAGAACATGCTGTTGTGGTTCGCGTTTCTCACCATCGTCCTCGTCGTCGCGGTGTTCGCCCTCGTGGTGGCCATCGTGTTTAACGCCTATCCCGAGGCGGCCACGGCGAGCCTGGTGTACATCGTCCTCGCGGTGCTGTTCGGCGTCTACCTCTATCAGCTGAATCTCCCGTTCCTGCTCGGGACGGGTGTGTTCGTCGCGGCGATGTTCGTCGGCGTCTACGCGGGGATTCAGTACCCGATTGCGCTGTTCGAGCCCGCGGCCCGCGCGCCCGCCGAGACGTTCGTCCTGTTCTCCGGCTCCGGCTCGTGGCTCCCCGGCGCGAGTTCGTTCAACGGGAACACCGCGGCGTGGGTCCCGATTATCCTCGTCTACGGGGCGGTCGCCAGCGCCCTCCCGGTGTGGGTGCTGCTGCAACCGCGCGACTACCTCTCGTCGTTCCTGCTGTACGCGGGCGTCGGCGGCGCGCTCGTCGCCATCGTCGCGGGCACGTTCTTCACGACCCCGACGCAACCGCTCGTGACGAACCTCGAACCGTACTACGGCTTCATCGGTCGCTCCGGCGCGCCGCTGTTCCCGCTTCTGTTCATCACCATCGCCTGCGGGACCATCAGCGGGTTCCACTCGCTCGTCTCGTCGGGCACGACCTCGAAGCAACTGAACAAGGAGTCCGACGCGCGCGTCATCGGCTACGGCGGCATGCTCGGTGAGGGCCTCCTCGCCACCGTCGCGCTGGCGACGGTCGCCATCATCGCGCCCGACGTGGGCGGCGGTATCGGCCTCGCGCTGCCGACGTTCGCCGCGGGCGGCGGCGTCATCCTGTCGAGCTTCGGCATTCCGACTGACTTCGGCGGGCCGTTTATGGCCCTCGTGCTGGTCAGTTTCCTCCTCACGTCGACCGACACCGCGGTTCGCCTCGGTCGCTACATGATGGAGGAAATCGTCGGAACGCCCGAGACGCCGGTCGAGGAGTTCGCGACCAACCGCTACGGCAACGCGTTCGTGCAGTCGCTGCCGGCGTACATCCTCATCACGAGCGGCTCGTGGCTGACGCTCTGGCAGCTGTTCGGGGGCGCGAACCAGCTGCTCGCCGCGCTGGCGCTCCTGACCGCGACCGTCTGGCTCGCCAACTGGGACGACTCTAAGCAGCTTCTCAGCACGGGCCTGCCGATGGCGCTCATGACGACCATCACGTCGCTTGGCCTGCTGTGGCTCGCGTTCCACGACAACCTCTACGCGAAGTTCATGAACCCCGAGTGGATGGCCTCGGCGGGCACCTTCGCGATGGTGTCGGCGGTCGTCCAAATCGTCCTCGCGCTGGTGCTCGTCTATCTGGCACTGGCGCTGGCGAAAATCGGCTACGACAACATCAAAGACGCCCGGAGTTCGGGCGGCGGTGGCGGTCGCGGCGGTCGGTCGCAGCCGAGCGACGACTGACGCGCGGTCGTTCGCCGTTTCGACGCCGCTTTTTTCACCGACGCAGCTTCCCGAGGAGTCGGTCCAACACCCCGTCGGATGCGGCCGGCGACCCGTCGCTCCAGAGGGTGAACGCGGCGACCGAGTCGGCGTTGCGGCTCGCCACGGCGTCCTCGTCTGTCGGCGCGACGACGGCGACGTTCACTTCGTAGTGGCCGTAGTAGCCGAACTTCAGGAGCGTCCGGTCCGCGAAGTCGGACACGAACGTCCGGACTTCCTCCGGCACCGCGTCGGCGACGAGGACGAAGGTGAAGTCCGTCCCGTAGTGTTCCTCGTCGGGGTCTATCCACTCGTCGGCGAGCGCGTGGCCCAGTTCGACGAGCCGTTCGAGTTCGGCGGCGGTGGCCGCGTCGACCCGCCGCGCGAACATGTACTCCATCGCGTGGTGGTTGGCGTAGTTGATAGACCGGTGGAGGAACTGCTTTTGGCTCTCCATCCGCATCGAGCCGAACAGGTCGAACCGCTCGCCGCGGACGGCGTACGCCCGCTGCAAGTCGTAGTTGTACATGAGCCGCTCGGCCGCCCGGTCGAGGTACTCGTCGTCCCACTCGGGGCGGTCGAGGGCGGGCTCCGTGGCCGACGCATCCGACTCCTCCGGCCCATCCGGGTCTCCCGCCCCTTCGGCGTCCTCGGGTTCGACGCGCTTCATTCCTCGTCGGAGTCGAAGGGCACGGCGTCGCCCGACACGGCCGGCGAGCCGAGCGCGAGCAGTTCGACCGACTCCGCGGCGTCCTCGGGGTTGTACGCCCGGTGGGGGCTCTCGGGGTCGGCGACGAACAGGCCGTCGGCGCCGACTTCGAACGTCTCGTCGGGCGTCTCGACGAACAGCGTGCCCGAGAGGACGTAGAACGCCTCCTCCTGTTCTGTGTGGTAGTGGTACGAAAGCGGCACTTGCTCGCCGGGGGCGGCCCGGAAGCGGTTGAGCGCGACGGTCTCTAAGCCCCCCTCACCGCCGATGCGGCGGAGTTCGCACGGGCGGTCGTCGGCGGGCTCGACGGCGGTTGCGTCCACGACGCGATATCCCATGAGACGGAGCAACACGTTCGACCGTATAAGCCCGTCGCGACCCGCCCGGAAACCAAGGTTTATTCGTGAAGGTTCCGAAGCGCGGCGCATGGGAGGTTCGACCCGCGAGGGGTGCGGTCGGTGTTCGATGACGACCGTCGTGGACGCAACCGCCGACGAGTCTCGCGACCCGCTCGGCGACGACCGAATCGAACTCGACGCGTCGGCGCTTCGGGCCGCGTCGCCGGCGGCGTGGCTCGGCCAACTGTCGGCTCGCCTCGATGCGGCCGCCGAGCGCTTCGTCTACGGCGACCGCTAGACGTTCTCACCCGTGTGCGAACCTGTCCCCTCGTAGAGTTTATACCGTCTGGCACGTACTCCCGTCAACGACAATGGAAGAGAGCATCTCCGGGTTCAAACGCCGTGGCACCTGGGACGAGGTCGTCGAACACGGGGAGCGAATCACCCGCGCGCTCCGCGACGCCGACGTCGACAGCACCGCCTTCGACGACTGGGACGAGTGGCGACCGAAGTCCCACGAGCGACTCGGTGAGGACGTAAACGAGAAGACGGCCCAGCAGGCCAGCGTCGGCGAGGGCGAAGGCGAGAAGGCTGGTAAGACGCCCAACGACGACCTCAAGACGGCGGGCGAGAAGCTCTCTCGGTCCTACGAGCGGGTCGAGGAGGGCGACAACGAGGGAGCCGTCGAGTCGTGGCAGGACTCCATCAACTACGTCGCCCGCGCGGCCGACTCCGCCGGGCGGAAGGCGCTGCGGAAGGTCGAAGACACGGTCTACCGCAACGTGATGACCCAGTTGGCCCCCTATTACTTCGACAACGAACTCGTGAGCGCGAACATCCAGCGGGTCGGCCGCGGCTCCGGCGACGAGCGGTTCGTCTTCGAGGTGAACGTCAACGACGACGAACTGAAGTCGATGGTGTCGGAGACGCTGCGCGACTTCGAGGACGAAATCGACCGCTGGCACATCGACACGCCGAAAGAGACCGAGGTCGCGGAGGCCGTCGAGGGCGTGGAGGTGCCGACGACCGACGAGGAACACCGGTCTAACTGGACGACGAACTGAGCCGGGTCCGGGTTCGGCTCGACTCGCTCGGCTCGCTCGACTCGCCGCTCGCCGCCCGCCGTCGGCACGCGCTTCCGTCGGCACTCGCCGCCATCGACAATACTGATACCGCTCGCCCGCGACCCTCCGGTATGCCCGAGCCGCTCCGAGTCGAGTCCGGCGAACTGACCGCAGACGAAATCCTCGACGCGCTCCGCGAGGGTCGCCGCGTCGTCGTCCAAGCGGAACTGCTCGGCGGCGTCCACGAGGTGACGCTCCGCCACGACGGGACGGTCTTTTACTGCGACACGCCGACGACGCTCCACAAACACGAGGACGAAGACGGGATGCGCGCCTGCGTGCTGAAGATGGGCTACGCGAAAGAGTAGCGTCGGTGCGGTTCCCGGCCGCGGCGGCCGCTCGCTCGCCTGTAAGTGAGGGTTTAATCCGACGCACGGCGAACAGGTGTGCATGGCCGACGCACCGGATATGGGCGAACTGATGGAGACCGAGGACCCGAACTTCGGACAGGTCCTCGCGTGCGTCTTCGGCATCCAGAGCCACGAGAGCCGGACGTATCTCGCACTGCTCGACAACCCCGGAAGCACCGTCGCGGAGTTGGCGGAGGTACTCGACCGCGACCGCAGCAACGTCAACCGCTCGTTGACGACGCTCCTCGACAAGGGCCTCACCGAGCGCAAGCGCCGCCTGCTCGACCCCGGCGGCTACGTCTACCAGTACACGGCGACCCCGCTCCCCGAGGCCAAGGAGATGATGCACGCCGCGCTCGACGAGTGGGCGGAGGACGTTCACGCCCGCATCGACGCCTTCGGCGAGTCGTAGGCTCGCGACCGACCGCGTCCCCGGCGAGTCCGTCGCCCGGCAGGTGCCGCCCAAACCCGCCCGCTTTTGTCCCTCTGGTGCCACCGCCCGAGCAATGAGCCTCGAACTCACGGCACCCGCCCCCGAGGAGCCATCCGTCGCCGCCGACGGCACCTGGCTCGAATGTATCGCGTGCGGCGCGCAGTTCGCGCCGTTCGAGGACGTTCGGTACACCTGCGACGACTGCGACGGCCTCCTCGAAGTGCGCTACGCGTCCCCGCCGACGTGGGACGACTTCGAGGGCCGCGGCGTCTGGCGCTACAACGCCGCGCTCCCCTTCGAAGCGGGCGTCTCGCTCCCCGAGGGTGCGACGCCGCTCCACGAGGTACCCCGCCTCGAAGCCGACGTGGGCGTCGAGACCCTCCGCGTCAAACACGAGGGGATGAACCCCACCGGCTCGTTCAAGGACCGCGGCATGACCGTCGGCGTCCGCGTGGCGAAGGAACTCGGCGTCGGCCGCCTCGCCTGCGCCTCGACCGGCAACACCTCGGCCGCGCTCGCCGCCTACGGCGCGCGCGGCGGGATGGAGACGCTCGTGCTCCTCCCCGCCGGGAAGGTCGCCGCCGGGAAAATCGCGCAGGCGTCGCTCCACGACGCGCGCATCCTCGAAGTCGACGGCAACTTCGACTCCTGTCTCGACATCGTCCAGGACCTCGCCGCCCGCGGCGAGGCGTACCTCCTCAACTCGCTGAACCCCTTCCGGCTTGAGGGTCAGAAGACCATCGGCCTCGAAATCCTCGAGGAGTTCCACGAGGGCTACGGCAGCTACCCGGACCGCATCGTCCTCCCCGTCGGCAACGCGGGCAACACCGCCGCGCTCTACAAGGCGTTCCGCGAACTCGTCCAGTCGGGCGCGCTCGACGCCGACGACGTGCCGAAACTGACCGGCGTGCAGGCCGAGGGCGCGGCCCCGATGGTCGAGGCCGTCGAGAACGGCTGGGACGAGACCCGCCGCTGGGAGGACGTCGAGACGCGCGCGACCGCCATCCGCATCGGCAACCCGGTCAACGCGCCGAAGGCGCTCCCCGGCATCCGCGAGACCGACGGCACGGCCGTCGCCGTCTCCGACGAGGAAATCACCGCGGCGCAGCGCGACCTCGCGGCCGAGGGCGTCGGCGTCGAACCCGCCTCCGCCGCCTCCGTCGCCGGCCTCCGAAAGCTCCGCGCCGAGGGCGTCGTCGACGCGGACGAACAGGTCGTCTGTCTCACCACGGGCCACCTGTTGAAGGACCCCGACGCGGCGTTCGAAGCGGGCGACGACCCCGAACCCGTCCCGAACGACACCGAAGCGGTCCTCGAACACCTCGCCGAGTAGGCGCGCCGCCGACCCGGTACCGACCGTCGCTGACCGTCGCTGACGGCCGCGCACGACGGCGCTCGCCGCGGTCCGACCGCCGGCGATGACGCGCGTCGGGTGCGCGTCTGACACATTCTTTTCATTCTGTGGTACGTCGTGGCACACGATGTCGCTCAGCAGTATGCCGACCGGGACCGTCAGCCGGGACGGGGCCGGTTCGAGAACGTACCCGCCGGACGGAATCGACAACGGGCCGTCCGAAACCGCGTCTTCGGCCTCCGCAGCCCCCGCGTCTTCGGCCACGTCCACCAACGCATCCACGGCCTCGTCAGCGCCCTCGTCCTCACCCGCATCCCCACCCGCGTCCGCGACTCCGTCAGCACGGGCGTCCACGGCCTCGCAGTCGCGCGGTCGCCGCCCGTCGCCCCCCGCCGACGCGCGGGGCCGAGACGCCCTCCAGCGCGAGAACGAGGCGCTTCGGCGCGCGAACGCCCGGCTCAACGCTCGACTCGACAGCGCCGACGCCGACCGACAGAAGATAATCGACCGCTACGAACGGTTGCTGGCCGAGCGTCGGGACGAGAGCCGAAAACAGACCCGCGGCCACTCAGGTCGGCGGAACGAGCGGTCCCGTCGCTCGGGAGTCGAATCGAACGCGGCCGACGCGGTGCGGTCCGCCGTCGGGCGCGTTGTCGAGGGCGTCGCGTCGGCGCTCGGCCGACGGTAGCTCGTCTCGTTTTTCAGAAGATTCGGGTCGGCCGCTTCAGAGCGTGATGAGGTCCACGTCGATGATGCGGTCGTCGGCGAGGAGCTTCTCGCGGACGCTTTCGGGCACGTCGTCGTCGAGGTTGTAGACGGTCAGCGCCTCGCCGCCGGCCTTCGCGCGGCGGGCGTTGAACATCCCGGCGATGTTCACGTCGTTCTCGCCGAGGACGGTCCCGATGAAGCCGATGACCCCCGGCTTGTCGTAGTTGCGGGCGACGAGCATCTGGCCGTACGGGATGGCGTCCAGACGGTAGCCGTTGATGCGGACGATGCGCGGGTCCTCGCCGGTGAACAGCGTCCCCGAGACGGTCATCTCCTCGTCGCCGTTGCGGACGGTGACGGTCACGAGGCTCTGGAAGTCGTCCGACTGGCGGGATTTCGACTCGACGACCTCGATGCCGCGTTCCTTCGCGACCTGCGGGGCGTTGACGGCGTTGACCTGCCATTCGAGCGGCGCGAAGACGCCCTTCAGCGCGGAGGCCGTGACGAGTTCGATATCCTCGGCGGCGATGTCGCCGGTGTAGGTGACCTCGACTTCGTTGAGGCGCCCGCCCAGCAGTTGGGCGGCGATTTTGCCGGCGGTCTCGGCGAGGCCGATGTACGGCTGGATGCGCGGGAAGGCGCTCTCGTCGACCGAGGGCGCGTTGAGCGCGTTGATGACGGGTTCGTCGCGGAACGCGGCGACCACTTGGTCGGCCGTCGAGACGGCGACGTTCTCCTGTGCGGCCGAGGTGGACGCGCCGAGGTGCGGCGTGACGACCACGTCGTCGACGGACAGAAGCGGGTTGTCGGGCGAGACGGGCTCGTCGGCGAACACGTCGACCGCGGCCCCGTCGATGACGCCGGCGTCGACGGCCTCGGCGAGGGCGGCCTCGTCGACCACGCCGCCGCGGGCGCAGTTGACGAGGTAGCCGCTGCCCATCGTTTCGAGTTCGTCGGTGGAGATGAGCCCCTCCGTCTCGGGGGTCAGCGGCGTGTGGACGGTGAGGAAGTCGGCGCGAGAGAGACAGGCGTCGAACTCGACGAGTTCGGCACCGAGCTGGTCGGCGCGCTCCTCCCCGATGTAGGGGTCGTAGGCGACGATGTCCATCCCGAGCGACGAGAACTTCTTTGCGACCTCCTGGCCGACGCGGCCGAGGCCGACGACGCCGAGGGTCTTGCCGTTGACCTCGTTGCCGAGGTAGTCGGACTTGGCCCACTCGCCGTCCTTCAGGCGGGCGTGGGCCTGCGGAATCGAGCGCGCGGCGGCGAAACCCATCGCGACCGTGTGCTCGGCGGCGGCGCGGACGTTCCCCTCGGGCGCGTTGGCGACGATGACGCCGTGTTGGGTCGCGGCGTCGATGTCGATGTTGTCGACGCCGATGCCGGCGCGTCCGACGATGACGAGGTCGGGTGCCGCCTCGAACACCTCGGCGGTCACCTGCGTTCCGGAGCGGACGATGAGCCCGTTCGCGTCGGAGACGGCTTCGAGCAGCGCGTCACCTTCGACGTCGTACGCGGTCTCTACCTCGTAACCGGCCTCGCGTAACCGGTCCAGACCCGCGTCGGCGATCGGGTCCGTGACGAGTACCTTCATGCGCGTAGGGTCTGACCCGTGCGGGTTAAGGGTTGTCACAACGGCCGATATCGTGACATTGAGACTGTCTCGCACGGTTCGGGGGCGGCACGCTCGCCCACTAGTATTATCTGCGCGAGTCCGATAGATTCAGTAGATGGTCTTCCGTCCCGAGAACGCTTCGCCGGCGACGCAACCGCCCGAGGTGTCGCTTCCGGACTCCGGGTCCGTGCTCATCGCCGGCCCGACGATGACGCGGAAGCGGCGGCTCATGCTCTCGATGCTCGCGCCCGGCGAGCGTACCGACGCGGGGACGGTCGTCGTGACGACGAAAAAGCCCGCCCCGAGCATCGCACAGGAGCTGTCGTACATCAGCGGGTCGCCCCCGGAGCAGTTCGAGGTCATCGACACGACGAGCGTCGCTGACCTCCTCGACGACCGCCCCGACGCGGGGAACCTCCGGTACGTCTCCAGCCCCGGCGACCTGACCGGCATCGGCATCCACCTGACCGAGTCGCTCCGGGAGCACTACGAGGCGAGCCGGTCGGCCCGCGTCGGTCTGCACGTCCTCTCGACGCTTGTGATGTACACCGACCTCAAACGGCTGTTCCAGTTCCTCCACGTCATCACGGGCCGCATCTCCGCGGCCGGGTTCACGGGCGTCTTCACGCTCGACACCGGCTTCGTCGACGAGCGCGAACTCGCGCTCCTCAAACAGCCGTTCGACGGCTTCGTCGAGACGCGCGACACCGACGGCGACCCCGAGTTCCGGGTCCGCGGCCTCGACGACGGCCCGCGGTCGTGGACGCCGCTTCGAATCTGAGCGGGTTCCGGAGGCGGCCGGCGAGTCTTCTCACGACAGGTGCGTCACCGCGAGGTCGACCAGCGGCGAGTTCGCCCGGTCGAACGTCGCGATGGC
This sequence comes from Haloferax sp. ATCC BAA-644, assembly GCF_000336975.1. Classification (NCBI taxonomy): domain Archaea; kingdom Methanobacteriati; phylum Methanobacteriota; class Halobacteria; order Halobacteriales; family Haloferacaceae; genus Haloferax; species Haloferax sp. ATCC BAA-644. Next base: position 32,620 of record NZ_AOLF01000030.1, on the reverse strand, counting down.
CCCCGACCACTCGTCGTGCGGGTAGATGGCGACGACGACTTCGTCGAACCACCTGATGACAGCGTTCAACTCACCGTAGTCGTCGAGTTCGGGTTCGCTGACGGGCTCGCCGAGCGCCTTCATAACGAGTGTCTTCACGCGCTCGGTGCGCGCGTCCGGTTCGAGCGCCTCGTCGATATCGTCGCGGAGGTAGAGCAGTTCGAACGCCTCGCCGTCGTACTGGCCGACCGCGCGCACCTCGGCCTCGTCGAGGTCGTGCAGGCTTCGGACGAACTGTCGGAGCGGACTGTCTCCTTCCTCGCCGAAGTCCCCGGCAAGGTCGGCTTCGACGTCGCTGAGCGTCTCGTGTTCGGCGTCGTGCAGGTCGTCCATACGTGTTGTCAGGGAGACGATGGATAAATAGCTGTGCGCGGTCACCCCGGTTTCCCGGCGGTCGGCTCGCCAGCGTCCCTCCCGCGCCGCATAACTGCCGACGCGGAAGCTTTGAAACCCCGCGGCGACGACGGGCAGATATGCGCATCATCGCCTTCGACTTCGACGGCACGCTCTCGGACTCCGAGATGACGGTCCTCCTCGGCAAGAAGAACGGCACGGCCGACGAGATGGCCGACATCACCGAGCGAGCCATGAACGACGAGCTGAGCTACGCGGAGAGCCTCCGGTCGCGCGCCCGCCTCCTCGAAGGTCTCGAAGAGGAACTCGCAGAGGAGGCCTACGGCGAGGTGCAACTCCGACCCGGCGCGGCCGACCTCATCCGGCGCCTCCGCGACTACGGCCACCACGTCGCCATCTTCACCGGCGGGTTCGAACGCGGCGTCGAGCGCGCGCTCGAAACGGAGGGCGTCGAGGTCGACGACATCGTCTCGAACCGCCTGCCCGTGAAGGGCGGTCGACTCACCGGCGACGTGGAGGGGTCGCTCATCGAGGGTACGAAGGACACGGCGCTGGAGACTCACGCCGCCGAACTCGACGTTCCCATGGACCGAACGGTCGCGGTCGGCGACGGCGCGAACGACCTTCCGATGCTCGAAGTCGCCGGCCTCTCGGTCGGCTTCGTCCCCAAGGACGCGGTCCGCCCGGCCTGCGACGCCGTCGTCGCCTCCATGGACCGACTCGGAAAGCTCTTCGAGAGCCACGGGATTCTCGACGCCGACGAGTAGACTGTTTGGGGTCTGCTAACACTTATCATATCTGGGGCCGTAGCGCCGCGTATGCCAATCAGCGATGTCAACACGCCCGAGCTATGGGTGGCGGGCTTCGTCTTCGTGGCCCTCGCGCTCGCCGCCCTGTTCGAGGGCGTCGTCCTCCTCGACATCCGCACGCTCGGCGTCGACGAGTCGATTCCCGCGGCCGCGGCGGTCGTGGGGACGATGCTGGCGCTGTGGTGGTTCGACGACGGGTGAGCGCGCCCGGCGAGTGCGACGGTGAGCGCCCGCGGCCTTGGCCCGACACCGGCCCCGACCCCGAATTCGAATCTGACCCGAACCGACGCTGAACCGCTCTTTCTGCGACTGCGCGGACCTCGGAGCGACGCGACCGAACGGGGACAACGATTAAGTCGATGTGTAAAGTATACTTTACTGTAAAGCGAACTTTCCACCCGACCTCCCGCGACCGGCGCTTTACACAGCACTATGTCACAAGTCCAACGCTCACCGACGCCTCGGCTCTCCAGACAACGGCGGTACCGACGCCTGCTGTTCGGTTCCATCGGGGCGGGCGTCCTCGCCTCCCTCGTCCTCCGATTCCTCGACTCCCCCGTCCTCGGGGAAGCCGTCTACTGGCTCGGCATCGTCGCCGCGCTCGCCGTCTGGCGCGGCACCGAAGTCGCGCTGTTCGACGAGCGCGACCGCTCGCTCGAACGGCGGGCGAGTCAGCTCACCATGACCGCCGCCGCGGTAATCCTCGTCCTCGGTGCGTCCGCCGCCCGGCTCGGCGCGACGCTCGGGCTGTTCGAGGTCTCGCCGTTCGTCTCGGGCGCGCTGTACGGCTTCGTCGGACTGTTCGGTCTCTTCGCCCTGTGCTACCTCTGGGTCCGCGCTCGGACATGAAAAACAGGGTCCGAACGCGCCGCGAGGCCGCCGACCTCAGTCAGGGCGAACTCGCAGAAGCGGTCGGCGTCACCCGACAGACCATCAACGCCATCGAGCGCGAGCGGTACGACCCCTCGCTCGAACTGGCGTTCAAGCTGGCGGCGTACTTCGACTGCCGCGTCGAGGACCTCTTCGACCCGGAACTCGACGGCGACCTGACCGCCTAAAAAATCAGCTCGCCGTGTTTCGGACGCTTCCTCACCGATTCAGCGTGTGAATCGCCTGCCCGAGCGCGTTCTCGGCGGCCTCCATGACCGCTTCCGCGAGCGTCGGGTGGGTGTGGATGGTCGAGGCCACGTCTTCGAGCGTCGCGCCCATCTCGATGGCGAACGCGAGTTCGGCGATGAGTTCGGAGGCCTCGGGGCCGACGATTTGCGCCCCGAGGACGAAGCCGGACTCCTCGTCGGCGACGACGCGGACGAAGCCGTCGGCGTGGTTCGTCGTCAGCGCGCGGCCGGACGCCCGGAAGGGCATCTGCCCGACGACCGGCGTGAATCCGGCCTCCTCGGCGTCGGCTTCGGTCATGCCGACCGTACCGATTTCGGGGTCGGTGAAGACGGCGGCGGGGACGGCCTGACTGTCGAAGGCGACCGGTTCGCCGGCGATGTGCTCGGCGGCGACGATACCCTCCTTCGAGGCGACGTGCGCGAGCATCGGCGTGTCCTCGACCACGTCGCCGACGGCGTAGATGTGCTCCACGTCGGTGCGGCGGCGGTCGTCGACCGAGAGGAAGCCGCGGTCGTCGGCTTCGAGGCCGGCGTTTTCGATGTCCATCGTGTCGGTGACGGGCGAGCGCCCGACGGCGACGAGCACCTTGTCGGCGCGGTACTCGTTTTCCTCGCCGTCTTCGGTCTCGGTCGTCACCATGACGCCGTCGTCCTCCTCGCGCCAGCCGCTCGCGCCCTCACCGAAGTGCATGTCGATGCCGAGCTCTTCGGCGCGCTTGCGGACGACGCGGGCCACGTCGGACTCGTAGCCCGGCAGGATGTCGTCGAGCATCTCGACGACGGTCACGTCCGCGCCGAGTTTCGCGAACGTCGTGGATAGCTCCATCCCGATGTAGCCGCCGCCGACGACGACCAGTCGCTCCGGGACGGTGTCGGCTTCGAGGGCGTCGCGCGACGACCACACCGGCTCGTCCCCGAAGTCGAAGCCGGGAATCTGGATGACGCGCGAGCCGGTGGCGATGATGCAGTGTTCGAACTCGATGGTCTCCGAGCCCTGCCCCTCGCCGCCGTGGGCGATGCGGACGGCGTGTTCGTCCTTGAAGCGGGCGGTTCCCTCGACGAGGTTGACGCCGTTTGCCTTACAGAGCTTCTCGACGCCGCCGGTGAGTTGGTCGACGACGCCGCTTTTCCAGTCGCGAAGTTGCGACATATCCACGACGGGGTCGGCGTGGATGCCCATCTCCTCGGCGTTGCCCGCCTCGTGGGCGAGATTCGCGCCCGTGATGAGCGCCTTCGATGGGATACAGCCGTAGTTGAGGCAGGTGCCCCCGTAGGCGTCCTTCTCGACGAGCGTCGTGTCGATGCCGTTCTGTGCGGCGCGGATGGCGGCGACGTAGCCGCCGGGTCCCGCGCCGATGACGAGCAGTTCGGTTCCGGTTGCGATGTCTCCGACGACCATTATTCTAACACCAGCAGTTTGGGGTCTTCGAGCAGTTCCTTCACGCGGTTCGTGAACCGAGCGCCCTGCGCGCCGTCGACGACGCGGTGGTCGAACGACAGCGAGAGGGTGAGGACGTTTCGCGGCACGACCTCACCGTCGACGACCCGGGGCTTTTCTTTGATAGCTCCGAGCGCGAGAATCGCCACCTCGGGGTAGTTGATAATCGGCGTGGCGTACTCGCCGCCGATGCCGCCGACGTTGGTGATGGTGAAGGTGCCGCCGCGCATCTCCTCGGGCGCAATCTTGCGGTTGCGGGCCTTCTCGACCTTCTCGTTCATCTCGTCGGCGAGTTCGAGCATCCCCTTGCGGTCCGCGTCGTGGACGACGGGGACGAGCAGACCGGCGTCGGTCGCGGCCGCGACGCCGATGTTGTACTCGTCGCGCAGGACGATTTCCTCGTTTTCCTCGTCGAGCTGCGAGTTGAGGTACGGGAAGTCCTTCAGCGCCGCGACGACGGCCTTCATCACGAACGGCATGTAGGTCAGCCGCGAGCCGCGCTCCTCTGCGACGGGCTTGAGCTGTTCGCGCAGTTCGACGAGCTCCGTCACGTCCACCTCGTCGTGGTGGGTGACGTGCGGCGCGGTGTACTTCGAGCGCTGCATCTGGTCGCCGATGGCCTTGCGGACTCCCTTGTAGGGGACGCGCTCGCCGGCACCGGGGCCGGCCTCGGGCGGTGCGGATTCACTCGCCGCGTCGCCCGTCGCCTCGGCGGTCGCGGTCCCGGCGTCGGCCTCGGCGGCCACCGCCTCGGCGTCCGCGGCCTGCGCCTCGCGCTGTGCTCGGGCGTACTCCTGGACGGCCTCGGGCGAGACGAACGCCTCGCCGTCGCGCATCTCCGTCGCGGGGACGGCGTCGATGTCGACGCCCTCCTCCTTGGCAAGCGCGCGGGTCGCGGGCGCGGCGAGCGTCTGTTCGCGGTCGGCGCTTTCGGCCGGCGCGGACGCGGATGCGGAGGTGGACGCAGACGTTCCCTCGTCGCGCTTCGCGGTCGCGGACTTCCCGTTGGTCTGGACGGTCCGCGGGCCGCTGGATTCGTCCTCGTCGGCGTCGTCGTCCGCGGCGGCGCGAACGTCGCCTTCGGTCACGCGGCCGCTCGGGCCGCTGCCGTCGACGGCGTCGAGACTGACGCCGAGTTCGCGGGCGAGGCGGCGGACGCTCGGCGGGGCGAACACGCGCCCGCCGGAACTGGAACCGCCGTCGGCGTCGTCGGACGCCTGCGCGTCGTCGCTCTCGGTCGACTCAGACCCGGCCGCGTCGGCGGCCTCCTCGTCGTCGCCATCCTCCTGAATGGTGATGATGACGTTGCCGACGGGCACGACATCGCCCTCCTCGGCGAGGAGCTCCTTCACCGTCCCGTCGAACGGCGAGGGCACGTCGACGAGCGCCTTGTCGGTCTCGACCTCCGCGAGCACTTGGTCTTCGGTTACCTCGTCGCCCGGCGCGACGTGCCACGTTACGAGTTCGCCTTCCGCGACGCCTTCACCGACGTCGGGGAGTTTGAATTCCTTGAGCGCCATCGTTCAGAAGTTCACCGCCTCACGAATACCTTCTTCGACGCGGGCGACCGAGGGGAGGTAGTAGTCCTCCAACGCGTACAGCGGGTACGGCACGTCGTAGCCCGCGACGCGCTTGACCGGCGCTTCCTGGTAGAGCAGCGCCTCCTCCTGAATCGTCGCCGTGATTTCGGCCCCGAGACCGCCGTTCTTCGGGGCCTCGTGGACGACCACCGCGCGGCCGGTCTTCTTGAACGACTCCACGATGGTCTCGCGGTCGAGCGGCGAAATGGTGCGGATGTCCACGACCTCGGCGTCGATACCCTCTTCTTCGAGGTTCTCGACGGCCTCCAGCGTCGGGCGCGTCATCGCGCCGAAGGTGAACACGGACACGTCCGTGCCCTCGCGGCGGACGGCGGCCTCGCCGATGGGGACCGTGTACTCCTCTTCGGGGACCTCGCCGCGGAACGCCCGGTAGATGAGCTTCGGCTCCATGAAGATGACCGGGTCGGGGTCGCGGATGGCGGAGATGAGCAGTCCCTTCGTGTCGTACGGCGTCGAGGGGATGACGACCTTCAGGCCGGCCTCGTGCGCGTAGAACATCTCCTTGGACTCCGAGTGCGACTCGGGAGCGCGGATGCCGCCGCCGTAGGGCGCACGAAGCACCATGGGGAGCGTGTAGCGGCCGCGGGTGCGGTTGCGGAACCGCCCCATGTGGCTCACGATTTGGTCGAACCCGGGGTACATGAAGCCGGAGAACTGAATCTCGGGGACCGGCTTCAGCCCCATCGCGGCCATGCCGATGGCCGTGCCGACGATTCCCGATTCGGCCAGCGGCGTGTCGATGACGCGGTCGTCACCGAACTCGTCCCAGAGGCCCTCCGTGGCCCGGAAGACGCCGCCGTTCTTGCCGACGTCCTCGCCCATGACGAGCACCTCGTCGTCGAGGTTCATCTCGGTGTAGAGACCGTCCCGTACCGCCTGCACGATGGTGAGGTTCTGACTGCTCATTCTCTGAGGAATCCTTCGTCACCGAACTTCTCGCGGAGCGCTTCGAACTCCTCGTACTGTGCCTGAATCTCCGGGGTCCGCTCGGCGTAGGCGTAGTTGAACATCTCGCTCGGGTCCGGCCGCGGGTCGGACTCGGCCGCCTCGATGGCGTCCGCGACCCGCCCTTTCACGTCTTCTTCGATGGCCTCGACGGCCTCGTCGTCGATGCGGCCCGTCTCGCGGAGGAACGACTCCAGCCGCGGGATGGGGTCTTTCGCCTTCCACTTCTCGACTTCCTCGTCGTCGCGGTAGACCGTCGGGTCGTCGGCGGTCGTGTGCGCGCCGAAGCGGTACTGGACCGCCTCGATGAGCGTCGGGCGGCCCTCGCCCTCGCCGGGGTTCTTCGCCTTGTCGAGCGCCGCCTTCGTCACGGAGTAGACCGCGAGCGGGTCCATCCCGTCGACCTGCACGCCGTCGATGCCGTAGGCGGTCGCCTTCTGCGCCAGCGTCTCGGACGCGGTCTGTCGCTCCCGCGGCACCGAGATGGCCCACTGGTTGTTGTTACAGAAGAAGACGTTCGGGGTGTCGAAGACGCCCGCGAAGTTCAGCCCCTCGTGGAAGTCGCCCTCGGAGGTCGCGCCGTCACCGAAGTAACAGATGACGGCCGTGTCGTCCTCGCCGCGAAGCTTCTTCGCCCACGCCGCGCCGGTCGCGTGCGGAATCTGCGAGGCGATGGGCACCGCCGGCGGAAAGAGGTTCACGCCCTCGGGCATCTCGTTGCCCTTCTCGTGGCCCATCCAGTACAGAAGCGTCTGCTTCAGCGGGAGCCCCCGGAGCAGCGACGCGCCGTGTTCGCGATAGCTCGGGACCATCCAGTCCTGTTCGTCGAGCGCGATTGCGCTCCCGATTTGTGCGCCTTCCTGTCCCGACAGCGGCGGATACGTCCCCATCCGCCCCTGTCGCTGGAGACTCACCGCCCGCGTGTCGAAGTGCCGGGCGAGACGCATGTATCGGTACATCTCGACGAGCGTCTCGTCGTCGATGTCGGGGACCTCGCCGACGACGGTCCCGTCCTCGTCGAGCACTCGTACCTGGTCCTGCGGGTCGCGCTGAAGCACGCTCACGGGAGAACCCTCCTGTTCATGGCAAAATCGACACCCGCCGGCGTTATATTGTTTTCGTATATAATTTACTTTGGCTCGGAATATTGCGTCTCGCGTCGTGCTATGTCAACTCACGCGGGGTAAAATTGGACATTTTCGCTTCTAAACGATTCTTCCTGACGTTCATTCGTGTGAACCCACACATCACCGAGAAATAATCGGAAATATCGGCAGCGTTGCAGGACTGTTTCGGGGCGGGCGTGGAGTCGGACCCCGGCTGTCGAGTCACGCGGCGTGGGGTGGAGTAGCGAGACCGCTTACTGTCCGGCGGCCGCGCGGGCGGCCTGCCGCGCCTCCTCGACGCTCGACCCCTCGCGGAGCAGCGCGTCCACGAACAGTTCGCCGGCCTTGTACGACGACCGGACCATCGGCCCGGACGCACAGTAGAGGAACCCGAGTTCGTCCTCCGCGACGCGACGCCACGTCTCGAAGGCGTCGGGGTGGACGTACTCGAACACGTCGAGGTGGCTCCGGGAGGGCTGGAGGTACTGGCCGAAGGTGACGATGTCCACGTCGGCCTCGCGGAGGTCCGAGAGCGTCTGGTAGACCTCGTGGGCGTGTTCGCCGAGGCCGAGCATGACGGAGGTCTTCGTGTGGATGTCGGACTCGTCTGTCACCTGCTGGAGCACCGAAAGCGACTGCTCGTAGCCGGCGCGGCGGTCCCGAATCGGCCACTGGAGTCGCTCGACGGTCTCGATGTTGTGGGCGATGACGTCGGGTCCGGCGTCGATTATCTCCCGGACGTGGTCGGGTTCGCCCTGGAAGTCGGGAATCAGCACCTCGACGAGCACCTCGGGGTCGCGGCGCTTGATTTCGCGGATGGTCTCCGCGAAGTGGGCCGCGCCCTGGTCCGGCAGGTCGTCGCGGTCCACGGAGGTCAACACGACGTAGTCGAGGCCGATTTCGGTCACCGCGTCGGCGACGTTCGCCGGTTCGTCGGGGTCCAGCGGCTCCATCCCGCCGGTCGTCACGTCGCAGAAGTTACACCCGCGCGAGCACCGGTCGCCCATGAGCATGAACGTGGCCGTGCCGGGGCCGTCGCGGCCGCTCCAACACTCCCCGAGGTTCGGGCAGTTCGCCTCCTCGCAGACGGTGTTGAGGTTCCGGTCCCGGAGCGTCGATTTGATATCGGTGAAGCGCCGGCCCGATGGCGGTCGCATCTTCAACCAGTCTGGCTTCCGCCGCGTGCGCATAGGCAGTTCTTGCGAGGCGACGGGCAAAAACGTGAGGATTGGTCCGCCGTCTGTCGGGTTGGCGGCGGGATCGCTCGCCGGAGGCGACCGAACCCGCGTCCCCGCGACGTTAGCCATCGTATGCACGTCCCGTGCTACCACGCCTCGTTCAGAATCGTTCAAACGAACACTACTGTCGCGAGAAACGAAACGTTCGAGTCAAATACATCACGACTTTCTATCAAACAGCATGTACGACCGTGCTAGATATATCATCTGACTGAAAAACTTATATCCGAGTAAAGACTTCTATCGAGTATGAACTGGAAACACCGCCGCGACATGACGAAGGCCGAGTCGAAGAAGCACGAGGCGACCGCGGGGACGAACTGGTCGTTCATCGCCGCGCTCGCCGGCGCCGCGTAAGCGGGCCTGCGCCTCGGTCCCCGAATCGACCCTCCCAATCCTCCCACCCACCAACCTCAGTCCCTTCGTGTTCCGCTCGTTCGACGCCCGCGAGCCGCCGCGCCGGATGGAGAAACGCCTTTCCCCACGGACGACTCGGCTTCGTGTATGACGCTCGTCTTCGTCTCGTCCCCGACGCCAGCGCGCACCCGGAGGTGCGCCCAGTGAAAGTCGCCGAGGCGGTCCCCGAGTTCGCAGACGCCTTCGGGTTCGAGGAGTTCAATCGGATGCAGCGCGAGGCGCTGCCCGCCATCCTCGACACCGACCACAACGTCGTCGCCTCCGCGCCCACCGCCAGCGGGAAGACGGCGCTCGCCGAACTCGCCATCTGCCGCACGCTCCGCGACGAGGGGACGGCGCTTTTCATCGCGCCGCTCCGCGCGCTCACCACCGAAAAGGAAACCGAGTGGGAGCGCTTCGAGGACCTCGGTTACTCCGTCTACGTCGTCACCGGCGAGCGCGACCTGAATCCCCGCCGGGCCGCCCGCGCCGACATCCTCGTGATGACGCCCGAGAAGACCGACTCCGCGACCCGGAAACACGACTCCGCGCGCTACTCGTTCATCGAGGACGTCGACTGCGTCGTCATCGACGAGGTCCACCTGCTGGATTCGGAGACCCGCGGCGGCGTCCTCGAAGTCACCGTCTCGCGGATGCGCCGCATCTGCGACCCCCGAATCGTCGCGCTCTCTGCGACCATGCCCAACATCGACGACGTGGCGGCGTGGCTCGACGCGCCGGACGAGACCACCTTCGAGTTCGGTGACGACTATCGCCCCGTCGACCTCCACGCGGGCGTCAAGACCTACACCCACGGCGAGAACTCCTTTGCCGACAAGTACCGCCGACTGTACCGCGCGTTCGACCTCGCGGAGCCGCACATCCGCGACGGCGGCCAGTCGCTCGTCTTCGTCTCCTCGCGGCAGGACGCCGTCCGCGCGGCCGCCAAGGCCCGCGACGAACTCGCCAAGCGCGACGTGCCCATCGGCGCGCGCGGCGACTACGACTTCCACAACGAGGCGAAGGAACTGAGCAACGACTCGCTCGCCAAGGGCGTCTTGGACGGCGTCGGCTTCCACCACGCCGGCCTCTCGCGGGACGACCGCGAGGCCGTCGAGGAGTGGTTCAAGGCGGGCAAGATTCAGCTCCTGTTTTCGACCTCCACGCTCGCGTGGGGCGTGAACCTCCCCGCCCGCTGCGTCGTCATCCGCGACACGAAACACCACGACCCGCTCGAAGGCGAGGTGGACATCTCGCCGCTCGACATCCTCCAGATGCTCGGCCGCGCGGGCCGCCCCGGCTACGACGACGTCGGCTACGGCTGGGTCGTCTGCGACCGCTCGGACCAGAACAAGTACCGCCGCCTGCTCCGCGAGGGCAAGGAAATCGAGTCGCGCCTCGCGGAAGACCTCGACTCGCACCTCAACGCCGAAATCGCGATGGGGACCATCCGCGACCTCGACGACGTCATGTCGTGGTTGGAGACGACGTTCTACTACCGGCGGGCGCAGTCGAACCCGGCGGCCTACGATTTCGAAGACCTCCGCGAGCGCGTCCGCGACGTGCTCGACCGCCTCGTCTCCCGCGGCTTCGTCGAGATGGACGACGACCTCTCCATCGACGCGACCCCGCTCGGGCGACTCACCTCGAAGTACTACCTCCGTCTCGGGACCGCCTCGCGCTTCGCGGACCTCGCGGAACGGGACCGCATCACCGCCGACGACATCCTCGAAACCGTCGCGGGCGCGGCCGACTTCCGACAGGTGTCGGCGCGCCAGTCCGAAGTCGACGCCGTCGACTCGGTGTTGACGGGCGTCTCGACCACGCTCGAAGACGGCCCGAAGAAGGTGCTCGCCATCCTCCACGCCAGCATGGCGAACTCGACGCCGAGCGAGCTCCGGAGCGACGCGTGGGTCATCAAGCAGAACGCGCTCCGACTGCTCTCCGCGCTCCGCGAGTTCCTCGACACGTTCGCGGACGCCCGCGCCGCCAACCTCGCAAGGCGCGTCGAGGCCCGCGTCGACAACGGCGTCAGCAGCGACGCCGCGGCGCTCACGGCCGTGGACGGCATCGGTCCCGGTCGCGCGCGAAAGCTCGCCACCGGCGGCCTCTCGACCCCGGCCGACGTGGCCGACGCCGGCGTGAAAGAACTCACTCGCGCGGGGCTCTCGCAGGGCGTCGCCGAGCGCGTCATCGAGAGCGCGAAGGACCTCCCCGCGCCCGACATCGACTGGGGCGAGTTCCCCGAGTCGGTCGCCCGCGGCGAGAGCGACATGCACGACATCCGCGTGCGAAACGACGGCGGCGGCGGCTCGGTCGGCATCCGCGTCACCGTCAACGACGTTGAGATGTCGGCGAAGACGTGCTACCTCTCCGACGAGGTGACCGTCCCCGTCGGCGTCTTCGGCGCGACCCACGACGAACTCCAGTTCGTCGTGGAAGTCACGTTCCCCGACCTGCCGCTGCTCCCGATTCGGGAGACGCGGACGGTTCGGGTCGAATAGAAAAGCGCGGCGGCAGCCGCTTTTCGGTCGTTTTTGGTCGCGTTTCGCCTACTCTTCGCCCAACAGCGCCGCCCGCAACTCCGCCGGCCCAGTCACGATTCTGTCCGCCCGCGAGAGGTCGAGGTCGGCGTTCTGCCCGCCGCGGTAGGCGATGGTGTACGCGCCGGACCGGACGGCCGCCTCGATGCCGTTTATCGAGTCCTCGATGACGACGCACTCCTCGGGGGCGACGCCGAACTCGGCGGCGGCGTGCTCGTAGATGTGTGGCTCGGGCTTCCCCGGTTTGTCGATGTCGTCGGCCGAGAGCACGAGGTCGAGCGGGTCGAGGCCGAACCGCTCGCGGACGGTCGAAATCCAGTCCCGCGGGGCCGACGAGACGATGGCAACCTGCTTGCCCGCCGCGCGGAGGTCCGAAAACAGTTCTTCCGCGCCGTCCATCAGGACGACGTGCTCGCCGTAGACGCTCTCTGAGTTCTCGTGGTACGCCGCGATGAACTCGTCTTTCGTGACGGTCGTCCCGTACTCCGCGTCGAGGTAGTCGTATATCTCGCGGAAGTTCATCCCCGTGATTTCCTCGTGGTCGGGGTCGCCGGACTCGATGGCGTCGACGAACACCCACTCGTCCTCGAAGGCGTGCCAGTACTGCTCGGAATCGACCAACACTCCGTCCATGTCGAACAGCACGACGTTCGCGTCCATGATTCGCCCTCGGCCGCGCCCGACCAAAGAGCTTCGTGCCGCGGCATGCCCGGTGAACCCTCGCACGTAGGTTCAAATCGGAACCGGCGACCACCCCGCCGCATGGATTCGATACGCGTCTTCGCCGGCGACTGCACCGTCAGCTTCGAAGGCTCCCGCGACCGCACCCAGCGGGGCCGGGTCGTCGTCGTGGCCAAGCCCGACAGAACCGTCCTCGTCCACGACGCCGGGGGCTACCAGCCCGTCGCGTGGCTGACCCGCGCCGACTCGCTGACCGTCGAGTCCGGGCCGGGGTCGTTCGGCCTCGTGGCCCGCGCCGGCGACCAGACCCTCACGGTCGAGTCGAACGACGTGACCGGTCGCACCGAGTACCCCGCGAGCGACGCGGGCGTCCCGGTCGGTTCACACCCCGACACCGGCGACCCGCTCGTCAGGACCAACGGCTCCGTCGTCGCCCTCGACTCGGGGACCGAGTACCGCCTGCCGGCGGGTGCGACCGTCCTCGACGAGACGTGCGACGACTGCGGGCTGCCGCTGATTCGCGTCGAGCGCGGCGCGCCGTTCGAGGTGTGCATCGACCGTCGGTGCGACCCGCTGGACGACCGCGTGAAAGCCCGGTTCGACGGCGAGTGGTCGTGTCCGGACTGCGGGTCGCCCCTCCGAATCATCCGGCGGAGCGGTCGCCTGCTCGCCGGCTGTGACGCCTATCCCGACTGCGAGACGGCCTTCTCGCTCCCCGCGGGCGTCGTCGGCGACGACTGCGAGTGCGGCCTCCCGATATTCGAGACGAGTCGCGGCCGGCGGTGTCTCGACTCGACCTGCGAGGTCGCATGAGCCGACGCCCACGCGCAGGGCAGCAAGACGGGGGGCGACAAGCGTGGCCCCGTCGCTGGCGTCACGGCCGGCCGCGAGGGGTACGTCCGGGGTCGGGGCCGCGACCGCGACGAACCGGTGGCGGCGACGGCGGCCGCTCCGACACCCCCGCGGGCCGCGCCGCCGGCATCGCAGCCCCTTTGTCGTCGCCGCGCCCCGATTCGGGTATGCAAGGACGCCTCGAAGACGGCGTCGTCCACCTCCCGGGCGACGCTCGACAGCGGTTCCACGACTCCCGCGGCTACGGGAGACCCACCGGCGGCGACGACCTCGAGGTCGCGCCCGTCGAGGCCGCCCACCTGCTCTCGCGGGACGACATCGACGGCGTGGACGGGATGGGCCTGCGCGAACTCCTCGCGCGCACCGGGACCACCCTCGACTTCGTCGTCTACAAAGACCTCCGCGACCGCGGGTTCTACCTCTCGCCCGCCCGCGAGGGGTGGCCCGGCGTCGATGACGCCGCCGGCGCTGACTTCCTCGTCTACCCCCGCGGGAAGGGGCCGTGGGACGGCGAGGTCGAATATCGGGTTCGCGTCGTCGGCGAGCGCGAGAGCATCCCCGTCTCGTCGCTCGGAGACGTGGTGCTCGCCATCGTCGACGAGGACGGCGACCTGACCTACTTCGACACCGAGGGCGACTCCCCCGAGGGGACGGCCGCGGAGGACCTCCCCGCCGACCTCGACGCGGAACTCCTCTCGGACCGCGCGCTCGTCTGGGACGGCGTCGACCGCCTCTACCAGCGCGGCTTCTTCGGCCAGCGCCTGTACGGCAGAAACGCCGACAGCGGGCCGCTCCAGTTGTCGCTTCTCGAAGCCGCGTACCTCGCCCGCGCCGACGCGCTCGCCATCGACGAGAGCGACGTGGTCTCCCGCGGCCGCGACGTGGAGGGCGACCGATTCGACCGCCGGCTCGCGGTCTACGCCGCGCTCCGGGAGGCCGCGACGGTCCCCAAGAGCGGGTTCAAGTTCGGCTCCGACTTCCGCGTCTACACGGAGTTCGAGTCGGTGTCTGACCTCTCGCACTCCGAGTCCCTCGTGCGCGTGGTCGCGCCCGGCCACACGTTCGTCCCGCGGGACCTCTCGCTCGACGTGCGCCTCGCCGGCGGTGTCCGCAAGCGAATGGTTTTTGCGCTGACCGACGACAACGGAGAGATAGACTGGCTTTCGGTCAGTCGGCTCACGCCATGACAGACGACGAACCCGCGGAGCGCATCCGCACCGATGGAGGCACAGCAGAGGGAGCAGATGACGTCGCCCTCGACCCGTGGGGCTCGTCGACCGTCTCCGACTACCGGAAGCTGTTCGAGGAGTTCGGCATCGAGGAGTTCGACGAGGTGCTCGACGAGGTGCCGAACCCGCACTACCTGATGCGCCGCGGGGTCATCTTCGGCCACCGCGACTACCGGCCGGTGCTCGACGCCATGCGCAACGGCGACGACTTCGCCGTCCTCTCGGGGTTCATGCCGACTGGCGACCCCCACATCGGCCACAAGCTCGTCTTCGACGAGATAATCTGGCATCAACAGCAGGGCGGCGACGCCTACGGCCTCATCGCGGACATGGAGGCGCACTCCGCCCGCGGCATCCCGTGGGACGAAATCAACGAGCACAGCCGCGACTACCTGCTGTCGCTCATCGCGCTCGGGTTCGACCCCGAGGCGGGCGAACTCTACCGGCAGTCCGACAACGACCGCCTCCAGCGGCTCGCGTTCGAGCTCGGCGGGAAGGCCAACTTCTCGGAGTTCCAGTCCATCTACGGCTTCGACGGCGAGACAAACGTCTCGCACATGCAGTCGGTCGTCACGCAGATGGCCGACATCCTCTACCCGCAGTTGGACGACCCCAAGCCGACGGTCATCCCGGTCGGGCCCGACCAGGACCCCCACGTCCGGTTCGCCCGCGACCTCGCCACCCGGATGCGATTCTTCAAGGTGACGGAGGCGTTCGCGAGCTTCGAACTCGACGACGCCGAGCGCCCGCTCGTCGCGGCCGCCCACGACGCCCGCGAGGAGTACGCCGAGGACGCCGACACGCCGCGGTGCGGCGAGGCGGCCGACTGGCTCGACGACGCCGACCTCGACGCGGCGGGCGTGCTCGTCTCCGAGTCGGTCCGTGACTCTGCGGTCGAGAAGCTCGAAAACGCCGGGATGGAACCGCTCCGCCCGCGGATTCGCTTCTTCGCTCGACAGGCGACCGACGAGGCGTTCGAGGCGCTCATCGAGGATATCGAGGGCGAAAAGCGCCGGTACGACCAGCACATCGACGCGTTCGATATCGGCGTCGACGAGGCCGAAGAGCTCGCCCGCGAGGTCGAGGCCCACCACGGCGGCTACGGCTTCATCCCGCCGTCGTCCATCTACCACCGCTTCATGACCGGCCTCACCGGCGGCAAGATGTCGTCGTCGATTCCGGCGAGCCACATTTCGCTGCTGGACGCGCCCGAGGAGGGCTACGACAAGGTCAAATCCGCCACGACCGGCGGCCGCGACACGGCCGAACAGCAGCGGGAACTCGGCGGCGAGGCCGACAAATGCCCGGTGTACGAGCTGTACGCCTACCTGCTGACGGGCGACGACGACGACCTCGCCAAGGAGGTCTACGACGAGTGCGTCGGCGGCGAGCGCCTCTGCGGCGGCTGTAAGGAGCAGGCGGCGACGATGATGCGCGAGTTCCTCGAAGACCACCACGAAAAGCGCGAGGAGGCCGAGGAACTCCTCGACTCGCTGGACATCGACTTAGAGACGGAGCGACGGGGCGTGGCCGCCGAGCACTAGCGAGGCGACAACACTACCGACCGCTCACAACCCCACTTCTTCTCCCACGCCGCGCGCGCTCGACTTCTCGTAGAGGTACTCGGCGGTCGCGGCGTCGAGCACCGCCGACCCGACGCTCTCGACCACCAGAGTCTCGTCGTCGCCGTCGCGGCCGGCGTCGCCCTCGAAGACGGCCGAGAGCGGAAGCAGGTCGGACTCGTCGAGGTTGGCCCCGCGAACGTCACCGATGTCGGCCACTTCCTCGGGCACGTCGGCGAACACCCGCGCGGCTCGCTCGAACGTCTCGGCGTCGAGTTCGCGCGCCTCGGGCGTGAAGGCTCCGACGGCGACGACGAGCGTTCCGGGGTCGAGCCACGAGCCGTCGAAGACGGGCGTCTCGCTGGTCGTCGCGGTGACGACGACGTTCGCGCCGGAGACGGCCGCTTCGGGGGAATCGACGGCCTCGGCGGGGACGCCGTCTTCGCGGAGGGCGGCGGCGCACGCCTCGCGGGAGTCGCTCGGGGAGTAGACGCGGACCGATTCGACCGCGGAACCGACGGCGATAGCGCGGCTCTGCCAGCGAGCCTGCGCGCCCGCGCCGAGGACGCCCAGGCGGACCGGGTCGGTCCCGAGGGACTCCGCGGCGAGCCCGCCGATACAGCCCGTCCGGGCGCTGGTAATCGTCGTCCCGTCGAGGAGCGCGAGCGGGAGACCGGTCGTCGCGTCGGTGAGGACGACCTGCGCGTTCACCGTCGGAAGGCCGTGAGCGCAGTTTTCCGGGTGGACGGCCGCGAGTTTCGTCGCGTACACCTCGCGGCCGTGGATGTACGCCGGCATGGTGAGGCCGGTGCCGAGCGGGCCGTCCTGCTCCGTCGGTTTCGAACCCGAGCGCGTTTCCGTTCCCGCGCCCGCGACGCCGTTTCCGTTCGTCCCGTCCCGGACTCTGTCGATGTCGCTACCCACCGGAAAGTGCGGCCGTGGCGGGCGTTCGACCTCGCCGCGGCCCTGCTTGACGAACGCCTCCTCGACGACCGGGAACAGCTCCGCGAGCGAGAGTAACCCGCCGACGGCGTCGGCGGAGAGAATACGGACCATACCCGAACTACTCTCCGCGGCCGCGTGAAAACAGTGTCTCTTGACAGTATGTGACAGACACACTCATGTCGGTGGCGACTCAGACGGGACCATGCACGTCCTCATCGTCGGCGGCGGGGTCGTCGGACTCGCCTGCGCCCACGCGCTGGCCGGTCGCGGGGCCGAGGTCACCGTCTGCGAGGCGGGAACGCTCGGCGGCGGCAGTACGGGTCGCGCGGCGGGCGGCATCCGAACGCAGTTCTCGACGCGCGTGAACGTCGACCTCTCGCTCGCCAGCGTCCCAGTCTGGGAGTCCTTCGCGGACGAGTTCGGCATCGACATCGACTACCGGCGCTCGGGCTACCTCTTTCTCGCCCGGACCGAGGCGACCGCCGCGGCGTTCAGAGAAAACGTCGCCATGCAGACCGACGCGGGCGCGCCGAGTCGCGTCCTCTCGCCCGCGGAGGCCGCCGAGTACCTCCCGGAACTCCGAACCGAGTCGTTCGTCGCGGCGACGTTCTCGGCGGCCGACGGCGTCGCAGACCCGCACTCCGCGGTGCAGGGCTACTCGGACGCGGTCCGCGCCGCCGGCGTCGACGTTCGGACGAAGACGCCCGTGACCGACCTCGCTCGCGTCGGTGACGGCGGTGGCTCGGTCGATGCGGGAGCCACTCCCGACGCCGGCGGCTGGCGGGCCGAGACGCCGGACGGTCCCATCGACGCCGACGCCGTGGTCGTCGCGGCGGGCGCGTGGTCGGACCGGGTCGCGGCGCTCGCCGGCGTCGACCTCCCACTCGCGCCGCGCCGCCGACAGATAGCCGTCGTCGAACCCGAAGGCGACCTCCCCGCGGACGCCCCGCTGACCATCGACCTCGACACGGGGGCGTACTTCCGCCCGGAGCGGGAGGGGACCGCCATCGTCGGCGGGCACTTCTCTGAGACGGACCCCGACGTGGACCCCGACCGGTTCGACGAGTCGATGGACGTGGAGTGGGCGGTGGAGGCGACCGAGCGGGCCGACGACGCCGCGGCCTACTTCGGCCCGGAGACGCGGATTCGAAACGGGTGGGCCGGGCTGTACGCCGTGACGCCCGACCACCACGCGATTCTGGACGAGGCGGCCCCCGGTCTCGTCGTCGCCGCGGGCTTCTCGGGCCACGGCTTCCAGCACGCGCCCGCCACGGGCGAGGCCGTCGCCGACCTCTGTCTCGGCGAGGACGCCTGCGAGGTGGACGTGTCGGCGCTGTCGCTCGACCGGTTCGAATCGGGCGAGACGCTCCGCGAGCGGAACGTCGCGTAGGAGGGCCCGTCGGGCGGCGCGGTGCCGACGCGGAACGTTTTTACTCGGCACTCACAATCGGTCGCGTATGGCATCCGAACCCGAACGCGGGGCGCGAGCGAGCGAACCGACCACCGACGGGTTCGGAGTTTTCTTTCTGACCGCCTGAGGTCGGCGGACTCCGGCCGAGCGTCACCGCGCCCGCCGGACGAAACCGACCCCGCCGGTCAGCCCCGCCAGCGCGGCGAGGCTTCGAAACTGCTAACCGACCACCAGACGGCTAACGCCACAACGAACCAGATGCGACTTCCGGAATCACAGGTCGCGGTGTTGAACGCCGCGAGCGCCACGGACGAACGAACGATTGCACAGCTCGCGGAGGCGACGGACCAGAAGCCCGAGACGGTGACGGGCGCGGTCTTCGACCTCCGCGACGAGGGACTCGTCTCGGTCACCGAGACCACGGCGGAGTCCGTCGAACTGACAGACGAGGGCGTCGAGTACGCCGACGAGGGCCTTCCCGAGGTCCGGCTCTACCGCGCCGCGCTCGACGCGGGCGACGGCGAGTCGGTCCCGATGGGACAGGTCATCGGCGCGTCCTCCCTCGGCGGCCCGCAGGTCGACATCGCGCTGTCGAACTTCGCGCGCAAGGGCTACGGGACCATCGATTCGGGCGAACTCGCGCCCGACGCGGACGCCGACCCCGAGGCCGACGAGGAGGCCGCCGCGCTCGCGGCCCTCGCCGCGGGCGAGTCCGTCGCCGACGACGTGCTCGACCAGCTCGAATCGCGGAACCTCGTGGTCCGCCACGAGCGCACCATCCGCGCGGTCACCCTCACCGACGAGGGCGTCACGGCGCTGATGGAGGGCGTCGAGGCGGCCGAGACGGTCGACCGCCTCACCCCCGAGATGCTCACCTCCGGCGAGTGGGCGGACGTGGAGTTCACGGAGTACAACGTCGAGGCCGACGCGCCCGAGGCCCGCGGCGGGAAAAAGCACATCCTCCGGCAGACCGCCGACCGCGTGAAGGACGTGCTCACCGGCATGGGCTTCGCCGAGATGGAAGGCCCGCACGCCGACGCGGACTTCTGGATCAACGACTGTCTGTTCATGCCGCAGGACCACCCGGCGCGCACCCACTGGGACCGCTTCGCCCTCGACGTGCCGCCGATGGAGGACATCCCCGAGGACCTCATCGACAACGTCCGCGACGCCCACTTAGAGGGCGTCGGCGACGACGGCGACGGCTACCACTCGCCGTGGTCCGAGGACTTCGCGCGGGCCATCGCGCTCCGCGGCCACACCACGTCGCTGTCGATGCGCTACCTCTCGGGCCACGAGGTCGGGGAGTTAGAGCCGCCGCAGCGGTACTTCTCGGTCGAGAAGGTGTACCGCAACGACACGCTCGACCCGACGCACCTCTTGGAGTTCTACCAGATTGAGGGCTGGGTGATGGCCGAGGACCTCTCGGTGCGCGACCTGATGGGAACCTTCGAGGAGTTCTACTCCCACTTCGGCATCACGGACATCCAGTTCAAGCCGCACTACAACCCCTACACGGAGCCGTCGTTCGAGCTGTTCGGCCGACACCCCGAGACGGGCGAACTCATCGAAATCGGTAACTCCGGGATGTTCCGCGAGGAAGTCCTGCGGCCGCTCGGCGTCGACTGCGACGTGATGGCGTGGGGCCTCGCCCTCGAACGCCTGTTGATGCTCATGTACGGCTTCGACGACATCCGCGACGTGCACGGAACGCTGTGCGACCTCGACCTGCTCCGCGAGACGGAGGTGCTCAAGTAATGCCCGTAGTCGACGTTCAACCCGACGAACTGCGCCGCCTGACCGGCCACGAAGACAAATCCGACGAGGAGTTCAAAGACGACCTGTTCGCGCTCGGACTGGAGTTCGAGGGCGTCACCGACGACGGGGCGTTCCAACTGGAGTTCGGACCCGACCGCCTCGACCGCCTGTCGGTCGAGGGCGTCGCCCGCTCGCTTCGCTACCAGTACGGCGACGCCCGCGGCGTCTCGGTGCCGAACACGAACGACCCCGACTGGACCTTCGTCGTCGACGACGACGTGCCCGACGAGCGCCCCTACGTCACGGGCGCGGTCGTCCGCGGGGTCGACTTGGACGACGCCGCGCTCGACTCGCTCATCCAGTTGCAGGAGAAGCTCCACGCGACGATGGGCCGCAAGCGCGCCAAGGGAGCCATCGGCATCCACGACCTGACGATGCTGAAAGGCGACGTGCTCTCGGAGAACGCCTCCGGCAACTCCATCACGTACACGGGCATCGAACCCGACGGCGACACGTTCGTCGCGCTCGACTCCAACGACGAACTCACGCCCGCCGAGGTGCTCGAACGGCACGACACCGGGCGGAAGTACGCCGACCTCGTGAGCGAGTACGACCGCTATCCGGCCATCTACGACGAAATCGGCCTGTTTTCGTTCCCGCCGGTCATCAACGGCCGCCGGACCGAGGTGTCGACGGACTCCCGCGACCTGCTCGTCGAACTCACCGGCACCGACCAGTGGACCATCGACCGGATGTGCAACATCATCTGCTACGCGCTGGCCGCCCGCGGGGCGACCATCGAGGAGGTCGAGGTCCAGTACGAGACGGGTACCGTCACGAAGCCAGACTTCGAAGTCGAGACGAAACACGTCTCCCACGACCGCATCGAGACGGTCCTCGGCGTCGAGTTGGAGCTGGACGAGGTCATCGACCTGTTCGAGCGCTCCGGCCTCGACGCGGACGCCGAGTTAGGTGAGGAGACCGTCTACGAGGTCTCCATTCCGCCGTACCGCGTGGATGTGCTCCACCCGCTCGACCTCGTCGACGACGTGGGCCGCGCCTACGGCTTCAACGAACTCGAACCGCGCTACCCCGACGTGGGGACGGTCGGCCAGCGTCACGAGCGCTCCCGACTCGAAGACGCCGTCCGCACCTCGCTCGTCGGCCTCGGCTTCGAGGACCTGCTCAACTTCCACATGATTTCGGAGGCGGAGAACTACGAGCGCATGGATGTTGAGGTCGGCTCCGAGTATCTCGGCGGCGGCGAACCCGCCTCCATCACCGAACCGTACAGCGAGGACTACACCATGCTTCGGACGTGGGTGCTGCCCTCGCTGACGATGGTGCTGGAGAACAACACCCACCGGGCGTACCCGCAGGACCTCGCGGAAATCGGCCACGTCGCCCACCGCGACGACGACGAGAACACCCGCGTCGCCGAGGCCCGCCACGTCGCGGCCGTCCTCGCCCGTCACGACGCGACCTACGAGGACGCGAAAGCCCGCCTCGCGGCGCTCTGCCGCGACTTCGACGCGGAACTGGAGACGCCCGCGACCGACCACCCGTCGTTCATCGACGGCCGCACCGCCGCGGTCGTCATCGACGGCGAGGAAGTCGGCGTCGTCGGGGAACTCCACCCGAAGGTCATCGTCGACCACGACCTCGAACTGCCGGTCGCGGCGTTCGAGTTCGACCTGTCGGCGCTGGCGTAGAGGTTCGGACGGTACTTTTTGGTCCAGATTTTTGCGCGACGAGCGGTGCGAGTCGCGGAAAAAGGTGGGAGCATCGACCTGTCGGCGCTGGCGTAGAGGTTCAGGCGGTCGTTTTTGGTCCAGATTTTTGAGAGTCCACGAACCAACCACGAATAACTATTGGTAATTCTACGCCGCCAGTAATTCTTTTCATGCATTCTCTCGGAACCCGATAGAAACCTTTAGGACGCGAGTCGTCGCGTTTCTTGTATGAACGATAATGAAGTACGCCGCGAGACGCTGGCGGTGACCCACGGCGAGCGGGGGCAGGCCCCGGCCCCGGGCGTCGAGGACGTCGTCGTTCCGGTCCACCTCTCGTCGACCTACGCGGTGCCGAGCATCGACCCCGACGCGGACTTGGAGACGCTCGACCCCGACGCGGGCGAGTACCTCTACTCGCGGCTGTCGAATCCGACGCGGAACGCGCTGGAACACCGGCTCGCGGCGCTCGAAGGGGCCGACCACGCGCTGGCGTTCGTCTCCGGCACGGCGGCCATCGCGGCGACGATGACCGCGGTGGTCCGGCCGGGCGACCACATCGTCGCGTTCGAGGACCTCTACGGCGGGACGAAGACGATGCTCACCCGGCTGTTCACCGACCGACTGAACGTGGACGTGTCGTTCGTCGACGCCACCGACCCCGAGAACGTCGCGGCCGCGATGCGCGAGGAGACGGCGCTCGTCTGGATGGAGACGCCGACGAACCCGCTCATGCACCTCTGCGACATCGAGGCCATCGCGGCCATTGCCGACGAGGGCGACGCGGTCTTCGGCGTGGACAACACGTTCCTCAGCCCGCAGTTCCAGAACCCGCTGTCGCTCGGGGCCGACGTGGTCGTCCACAGCACCACGAAGTACCTCAACGGTCATTCGGATTCCATCGGCGGCGCGGTCGTCACCGACCGCGAGGACGTACTAGAGGAGCTCACGTTCCTCCAGCGGGTCGGCATGGGGTCGATGCTCTCGCCGTTCGACTCCTACCTGACGCTTCGGGGCATCAAGACGCTCCCCCTGCGGATGCGCCAGCACGAGGCCAACGCGATGGAAATCGCCGACTTCCTCGACTCCCACGAGGCGGTGACGCGAGTGCTGTATCCGGGGCTGGAGTCCCATCCGCAGCACGACCTCGCAGCCCGCCAGCAGTCCGGCTTCGGCGGCGTGTTGTCGTTCGAACTCGACACCGACCTCGACGGGACCGCCGAGTTCCTCGGCGCACTCCGGGAGTTCCCGCTGGCGGTCAGCCTCGGCGGCGTCGAGAGCCTCATCGAGCACCCGGCGACGATGACGCACTCGCCGCTCTCGCAGACCGAACGCGACGCGCTCGGCATCTCCGATTCGCTGTTGCGGCTGTCGGTGGGCGTCGAGCACGTCGACGACCTGCGCTCGGACCTCGCGTCGGCGCTGTCGGTCCTCTGAGGAGTCCGGGGCTCGCACGGCCGAATTCCGTCCCCTCGGGCACTTAACCGAGGCGTTTAACAGTCCGCCCGGTTGTAGGTACGCCAACGCAATGCCGAGCGGAGAATACGACCCGGAAACCGTCGAGGCGAAGTGGCAAGAGAGGTGGGTCGACGAAGACCTGTACGCGTACCCGGAGCGTGCGGTAGACCCCGACACCGTCTTCTCTATCGACTCACCGCCGCCGACGGTGTCCGGAAGCTTGCATTGGGGCCACGTCTACGGCTTCACCCTCCAAGACTTCGTCGCCCGGTTCAACCGGATGCGCGGCGACGAGGTGTACTTCCCGTTCGGTTACGACGACAACGGCATCGCGTCGGAGCTCCTGACCGAAGACGAACTCGGCATCAAACACCAGGACTACGAGCGACGCGAGTTCCAGAAGCTCTGCCGCGAGGTCACGGCGGAGTACGAAGGCGAGTTCACGGAGAAGATGCAGAACCTCGGCATCTCCATCGACTGGGACCAGACGTACCAGACGATTTCGCCCGAGGTCCAGCGCGTCTCTCAGCTCTCCTTTATCGACCTCTACGACAAGGGGCGGCAGTACCGCCAGCGCGCGCCCGCCATCTGGTGTCCCGAGTGCGAGACCGCCATCTCGCAGGTCGAGACCGAAGACGACGAGCAGGGGTCGCACTTCCACGACATCGAGTTCGGCGTGGCCGATTCCGAGGAGTCGTTCGTCATCTCCACGACGCGCCCCGAACTGCTCCCCGCCTGCGTCGCCGTCTTCGTCCACCCCGACGACGACGACAACGCGCACCTCGTCGGCCAGGAAGCCGAGATTCCGCTGTTCGGACAGCGGGTTCCCATCCTCGAAGACGAGCGCGTCGACCTCGAAACGGGCACGGGCCTCGTCATGTGCTGTACCTTCGGTGACCAGACCGACATCGAGTGGTATCAGGCCCACGACCTGCCGCTCCGCGTCGCCATCGACGAGTCCGGCACGATGACCGAGGAGGCCGACGACTACGCCGGGCTCTCCGCCGACGAGGCGCGGGAGGCCATCGTCTCCGACCTCGACGACGCCGGGGCGCTCCTCGACAAGCGCGCCATCACCCACACGGTCAACGTCCACGAGCGCTGCGGCACGAGCGTCGAGTTCCTCGTCAAAGACCAGTGGTACATCAAACTGCTCGACAAGCGCGAGGAGTATCTCGAAGCCGGCGAGCAGATGGACTGGTACCCCGAGAAGATGTTCACGCGGTACAAAAACTGGATTGAGGGGCTCCAATGGGACTGGGCCATCTCGCGGCAGCGCTCCTCGGGGATTCCGTTCCCGGTCTGGTACTGCGAGGACTGCGAGCACGTCGTCGTGGCCGACCGCGAGGACCTGCCGGTCGACCCGCTTTCGGACGACCCGCCGGTCGAGTCCTGTCCCGAGTGCGGCCACGACGAGTTCACCGCCGAGGACGACGTGTTCGACACGTGGGCCACCTCGTCGCTCACGCCCCTCATCAACGGCGGTTGGGACTGGAACCCCGAGACGGAGGCGATGGAACTCGAACGGGCCGAACTCTACCCGTTCGACATGCGCCCGCAGGGCCACGACATCATCTCCTTTTGGCTGTTCCACACGGTCGTCAAGTGCTACGAGCACACCGGCGAGGTCCCGTTCGACAGCGTCATGATAAACGGGATGGTCCTCGACGAGAACCGCGAGAAGATGTCGAAGTCCGTCGGCAACGTCGTCTCGCCGGACGAGGTTCTAGAGAAGTTCCCGGTCGACGCCGCCCGCTACTGGGCCGCCGGGAGCGCCGTCGGCGACGACCTGCCGTACCAGGAGAAGGGACTCGTCGCGGGCGAGAAGCTCATGCGGAAGCTCTGGAACGCCTCGAAGCTCGTCGAGAGCCTCACCGAGGACGCGCCCGCCGAGTTCGACCACGACGACCTGAAGGCCATCGACCGCTGGCTGCTCGCGTCGCTCGACCGCGAACTCGAGTTCGTCACGGAGAAACTGGAGAACCGCGAGTTCTCGAAGGCCCGCGACCGCCTGCGGAGTTTCTTCTGGCACACGTTCTGCGACGACTACCTCGAAATCGCCAAACAGCGCGTCCGCGAGGGCGACGACCCCTCGGCGGCGTACACGCTCCAGACCGCCCACAAGCGGTTCCTGGCCTGCTTCGCGCCCATCCTCGCGCACGTCACGGAGGAACTCTGGCGCGACATGTACGACGAGGCGAGCGTCCACGACCAGTCGTGGCCCGAACCGCTCGGTCTCGACGCCGACGTGGCGGCCGGCGAGACCGCGATGGCCGTCGTCGGCGCGCTCCGCAAGTACAAAAGCGACAACCAGCTCTCGATGAACGCCCCGGTCGACCTCGTGGAAGTGTACGGCGACATCCACGGCTTCGAGGAGGACGTGAGTGGCGTGATGCACATCGAGAAACTCGAACTCCTCGACGAGGAGCCCGAAATCGAGTCGGTCGTGACCGGCGTCGACCTCGACTACTCGCTCGTCGGCCCCGAGTACGGCGCGCAGGTCCCGGACATCGAGGCCGCGCTCGAAGGCGACGACTACGAGGTCGAAGACGGCGTGATGCACGTCGCGGGCGTCGAACTCGCCCCCGAGATGTTCACCATCGAGGAGTCCCGCGAGTACGTCGGCGAGGGCGACATGCTCGAAGCCGGCGACGCCGTCGTCATCGTCCAGCACGCCGACTGAGGCGGCGACTCGGTCGTTTTCGTTCGCGTTCTTTTGTCGGTACTCGGTCGCCCAGCCCGCGGCTCATCAGTCGTCGCGGCTCGGAACCGGTGTCTCGGTCTCAGCCTCGGTCTCGGTCTCAGCCTCGGTCTCGGTCTCAGATTCCGTCTCCGCCTCCGACTCAGCTTCAGCCTCGGTTTCGCCGCCGTCGAAGGCGTCCAGCACCGCGGCCGCGTCTTCGACGTGGGGAACCGTCATCGGATGGTTCGCGTTCGCGTCGTCGGTGCGGACCTCCTCGGGATCGGGGACGGTGAGTTGCACGTCCGGTGTCGTGTCCACGCCGGTCTCGAACCGTATCGTCTCCGTGCCGAACAGGCGGTCGACGGCGTCGGTGGACGCGCCGACCTCGGTGACCGCGGCGCGTTCGAGGCGGGCTTGCGGCTCGTCTAACAGCGCGTCGTGGGCGACGAGTACGTCCCCGTAGCACCGGAACTCGACGGGGCCGGTTTCGAGATAGCGGGAGACCCCCCGGAGGGTTCCGAACGCGGCGGCGAGGGCGAGCGGCGCGAGCGCGAACGTCCACGCGCCGAAGAAGACGAGCGCGGCGGCGACGCCGTAGCACCACAGCACGCCGCTGGTGGCCGTGTACCGGAGGCTCTGGTAGGCCGCATCGGTGAGGGCGACCGCGCGGGCGGGCGCGGTTCGATAGGTCGGCGCTCCCGTCGGCTCCTCGACCGGAACCGGTTCTATCTCGGTCTCTTCGCTCCCGTAGAGGCGGTAGAAGACGCCCCGCGTTTCGCTCCGTTCGAGCTGGAGCGCGCGGAGGTCGTAGAGGAGTTTCAGGCCGACGAGAACCACGAGGAACACGTCGTTTTCGAGTTCGACCGCGAACGGCCCGAAGACGAACATCAGCAGTCCGGCGGCGAACAGGAGCTTGAACGGGGGAAGCAACACCGACCGCGCGGAGTGCTCGCGGTAGCCGCCCGCGGCGAAGTATTTGGTAACCGTTTCGACGCCCCGCCCGACGAACACACCCGCGCCGCCCAGCAGGATTTGTCCGGCGACCTCGTCGGTGACGACCGGGTCGGTCAGGCCGAACGCGACGAAGGCGACGGCGAGTTCGAGCGGGACGAGCAGGAACGCCGCGATGAGGAGCGTCGGGACGTTCCGCGGATAGAACTGCGGCAGGGGGTCGGGGAGCGAAACTGACCCTCGTTTGGCCTGCAACGGGCCGAACAGCCGGTCCCCGTCACCGATGGCGTTGTTGGGGCGCTTGGCCGCGAAGGGTATCTTCACGAGCGTCCACCACAGCACGGCGGCGATTTCGGCGACGAACACGCCGAAGAGCGCGGCCGGTGCCCAACCGAGAAACAGGACGCCGAGCGGCGCGACGGCGTTCGAGACGAGAACCGCGAGCACGCCGGAGTCACGAGTGGAGGGCGGGCGCACGATTTGTCAAGCGACCGGGCGGAAAATCAGTCTTCGGTTCGGCACCGAGACGCGGGCGGTCGGTTCTCGCAGTGAGCGGTCGTCGCGGGCGACGTTACAGCCCCGACCCGACGGCGTCTGCCACGTCGTCGAAGCCGTCGCGGTCGAGCAGGTCGAGGAGGCCGCGGTTGATGTCGCGGGCGATAGACGGCCCCTCGTAAATCATGCCCGTGTAGAGTTGGACCATCTCGGCCCCGGCGCGAATCTTCCGATAGGCGCTTTCGGCGTCCGAAACGCCGCCGACGCCCACGACGGGCACGTCGGTCCGCTCGGCGATGAAGCGAATCATGTTCGTGGCCTCGGCCTCGATGGGTTTCCCGGAGAGGCCGCCGCGTTCTGCTCGGTTCGGGTTCCGAAGAGTGTCGGGCCGCGAAGTGGTCGTGTTGCTGGCGATAACGCCGTCGAGTCCGAGGTCATCGACGACTTCGAGCGCGTCCTCCACGGCGGGGTCCGGGAGGTCCGGCGAGAGTTTCACGAGCAGCGGGTCGGCACCGGCGTCGACGAGCGTCCCGAGAATCGCTTCGAGGGAGTCGCGGTTCTGCAAGTCGCGGAACCCCTCGCTGTTGGGACACGAGACGTTGACGACGAAGTAGTCCGCGCCGTCGGCAACGCGCTCGTAGGTGTAGCGGTAGTCCTCGGGGGCCTCCTCGGTGGGCGTCACCTCCGAGAGCGCGAGGTTGACGCCGACGGGGATGTCCGGGTGGTGTCCGGCGGCGAGGCGCTCTCCGACCGCGTCCGCGCCCTCGTTGTTGAGGCCCATACGGTTGATGAGCGCCTCGTCTTCGGGGAGGCGGAACATCCGCGGGCGCGGGTTTCCGGGCTGCGGCTCCGCGGTGACGCCGCCGACCTCGACGTGGCCGAAACCGAGCGCCGAGAGGACGGTGGGTATCTCGGCGTTCTTGTCGAAGCCGGCCGCGACGCCGACCGGGTTCGGGAAGTCGAGGCCGAACGCGCGCGTGGCGAGCCGGGCGTCGTCGACGCGGTAGCGCCGCTCCAAGAGCGGTTCGGCGGGCGTACCACGCGCGGCCGCGAGTAGGCCGTGAATGGTCCGGTGGGCGGTCTCGGGCGGGAGCGAAAACAGGAGCGGTTTGGCGAGTCGGTAGGGGTTCATTGCTGTCTGTCGGGCCGTCCGCTGGGGACGAGTCGGTTCGAGACGATACGGGTCACGCGCTTAGAAGTCGTGTTCGACCTGGTCTGGGTCCGCTTTCTGGATGATGATTTTGCCGTCCCGAACGCGGACGAACACCTCGTCTCCGATCTCCATCCCGGCGACCGCGAGTTCGTCTTCGTGGAGGTTGACGTGGACGTTGTGGTACTCGCCGTTCTCGTCTTTGGCGCCACTCGGACTGAGCTTCTTTTTCCGGACCATCTGGGGGTCTATCCGTTGGTTCGCCGCAGGGGATACATAAGTGTTGTCTCCGTCCCTCCGTGGAGTGGTGATTTTCGCCGCAACCGGACCGTCTCGCATCGAAACTCGTCGCCACCTCGGTGGGGTCGGCGGCCCGGCAAATCGGTCGGGTTTATAAGTAACACGGCGTCGTCGGTCGAAATCCGGCGATATATTTATCATGTGCCATGTGGTTCATTGCCATAGAGGTGGAAAATCATGGTACGCGAGGACGGTAAGCGAAACTTCGTGCTCCGAGAGGAGGACGGTACAGAGACGAGCGTGTTTTCGGGCAGCATGCCGAGACAGGCGGCACTCAAGGCGGCCCGACGACTCGACCCCGCCGGCTCCGAGGACGACGCGAAGTCGGACGCGGTCGAGATTCGACTCCGGGAGAAAGGGACTGATAAAGTCCACATCTTCGACGCGTGGGCGTGGAACAGCAGCGCCCCCGAGGACAAGCCCGGCTGGATGGAGGGGAAGATTACCAAGGGGAACGTCTCAAAGAAGGGGATCGAACACCTCGACGAGTAATCCGACCGACGTTCACATTCTTACCGTACGTACGCACGCGTAGCAACAAACGAGGAGCAGTCGATACGCCTTTCAGATAGCGCCGCCAGCGTCTGCTTGCGCGACCGACACCCGGTCAGACCGCACGTGCGACGCGGGGGATGACCGACCGGCCTCCAGTCGCGCGATATCTATCCCTTCGAGAGGCATCGGTCCCTTCGAGAGTCTGTCATCATCTTATGAGTTATCTCGCCATGAAACCGCATGACGAAGCGCCATCGGTTCGACGGCCTTTTATGTATCCCGGGCATTCGGACTAATGCGAAGAAGCGCACGGGGGTACTCCCCCCGAAAGCTTCCACCGAACGCCCCCGACCCCAAGGTCGTCAAGCGCTCTCCGGGATGACACACCGTCCCGGGGGTCGCCACGATACGACGGCCTTAAGTGGTCCAAGGCATTTCGGATGAATGCGAACGACACACCGCGATTGCAGGGNCCGGGATGACACACCGTCCCGGGGGTCGCCACGATACGACGGCCTTAAGTGGTCCAAGGCATTTCGGATGAATGCGAACGACACACCGCGATTGCAGGGCGATTCAACGCGTCCTGCCTCACCGGGCCCGAACCGAACGAGGTTCGAAGGGTTTATACCCTCGAATCGCTTCGATTCAGGTCCGAAGGAAATGAGGATTCCGCCCCTGCGGTACGCCGCAAGACGGTATCTGATGTTAGCCCTAGTAGTTCGGTGACATCCGAACGGATGTCACGCGAACTCGGACCTTTGAACGGTGATTTGACAGCATACCGCTGCCATTCACCCGCCAACACCCCGCGACCAGGTTTAAATGGTCGCGACCCATTCCGGTTGATCCTGCCGGAGGTCATTGCTATTGGGGTCCGATTTAGNCCCGCCAACACCCCGCGACCAGGTTTAAATGGTCGCGACCCATTCCGGTTGATCCTGCCGGAGGTCATTGCTATTGGGGTCCGATTTAGCCATGCTAGTTGCACGAGTTTAGACTCGTTGCGGAAAGCTCAGTAACACGTGGACAAACTACCCTACGGAGAACGATAACCTCGGGAAACTGAGGCTAATAGTTCATAGGGGAGTCGCGCTGGAAATGCCGACTCCCCCAAACGCTCCGGCGCCGTAGGATGTGTCTGCGGCCGATTAGGTAGACGGNATAGTTCATAGGGGAGTCGCGCTGGAAATGCCGACTCCCCCAAACGCTCCGGCGCCGTAGGATGTGTCTGCGGCCGATTAGGTAGACGGTGGGGTAACGGCCCACCGTGCCGATAATCGGTACGGGTTGTGAGAGCAAGAGCCCGGAGACGGAATCTGAGACAAGATTCCGGGCCCTACGGGGCGCAGCAGGCGCGAAACCTTTACACTGCACGCAAGTGCGATAAGGGGACCCCAAGTGCGAGGGCATATAGTCCTCGCTTTTCTCGACTGTAAGGCGGTCGAGGAATAAGAGCTGGGCAAGACCGGTGCCAGCCGCCGCGGTAATACCGGCAGCTCAAGTGATGACCGATATTATTGGGCCTAAAGCGTCCGTAGCCGGCCATGAAGGTTCATCGGGAAATCCGCCAGCTCAACTGGCGGGCGTCCGGTGAAAACCACATGGCTTGGGACCGGAAGGCTCGAGGGGTACGTCCGGGGTAGGAGTGAAATCCCGTAATCCTGGACGGACCACCGATGGCGAAAGCACCTCGAGAAGACGGATCCGACGGTGAGGGACGAAAGCTAGGGTCTCGAACCGGATTAGATACCCGGGTAGTCCTAGCTGTAAACGATGCTCGCTAGGTGTGACACAGGCTACGAGCCTGTGTTGTGCCGTAGGGAAGCCGAGAAGCGAGCCGCCTGGGAAGTACGTCCGCAAGGATGAAACTTAAAGGAATTGGCGGGGGAGCACTACAACCGGAGGAGCCTGCGGTTTAATTGGACTCAACGCCGGACATCTCACCAGCTCCGACTACAGTGATGACGATCAGGTTGATGACCTTATCACGACGCTGTAGAGAGGAGGTGCATGGCCGCCGTCAGCTCGTACCGTGAGGCGTCCTGTTAAGTCAGGCAACGAGCGAGACCCGCACTTCTAATTGCCAGCAGCAGTTTCGACTGGCTGGGGACATTAGAAGGACTGCCGCTGCTAAAGCGGAGGAAGGAACGGGCAACGGTAGGTCAGTATGCCCCGAATGAGCTGGGCTACACGCGGGCTACAATGGTCGAGACAATGGGTTGCTATCTCGAAAGAGAACGCTAATCTCCTAAACTCGATCGTAGTTCGGATTGAGGGCTGAAACTCGCCCTCATGAAGCTGGATTCGGTAGTAATCGCATTTCAATAGAGTGCGGTGAATACGTCCCTGCTCCTTGCACACACCGCCCGTCAAAGCACCCGAGTGAGGTCCGGATGAGGCCACCACACGGTGGTCGAATCTGGGCTTCGCAAGGGGGCTTAAGTCGTAACAAGGTAGCCGTAGGGGAATCTGCGGCTGGATCNAATCTGGGCTTCGCAAGGGGGCTTAAGTCGTAACAAGGTAGCCGTAGGGGAATCTGCGGCTGGATCACCTCCTAACAACCGAGACCACCCTGACGGGGTGGCTCACACGCGATCTTCCGAGTTCACCAATGACACCCGTTCGGACACCTTAGAACTACTAGGGCTAACACGGGCCCATAGCTCAGTGGTAGAGTGCCTCCTTTGCAAGGAGGATGCNAATGACACCCGTTCGGACACCTTAGAACTACTAGGGCTAACACGGGCCCATAGCTCAGTGGTAGAGTGCCTCCTTTGCAAGGAGGATGCCCAGGGTTCGAATCCCTGTGGGTCCATGGTAAGCAGTACTCCACTCCGAAACGATCGTGCCCCTTAAGTGTGGCAAGACGTTTCGACTGAATGGATACTGACGACAGATGCACCATCCCGCGCAAGCGAGGTTGGGAAGGGTCGAAAATTCGCCTCGGGTCGTCACCGAGGGGATTTGATGAAACCGTGTGTACGTGCAATCCAGGCGTCCACTGGACCCGTTCTCCGGGTCACAGTGACTATATCAACTGGCTACTGTGCCAGCTGGTGGATAGCTCGGCTCGAGAGCCGATGACGGACGTGCCAAGCTGCGATAAGCCTCAGGGACCCGCATGGAGGGAAAGAACTGAGGATCTCCGAATGGGAATCCCCACGCAATTGCCTCGCGCAATGGGGAACGTTCCGAATTGAAACATCTTAGTAGGAACAGGAAAAGAAAGCAATCCGCGATGTCGTTAGTAACGGCGAGTGAACGCGATACAGTCCAAACCGAAGCCTTCGGGCAATGTGGTGTACGGACTACCCATAACGGACCTGGATC
>NZ_AOLF01000029.1:0-16951 GCF_000336975.1 Haloferax sp. ATCC BAA-644 | reverse complement strand
GTACTGGAGTGAGCGATCCTCTGGGAAATCCAGTTCGCCGCCCCCACTCATACTTCACAAAGCCCACTGGACACCGCGTCCAGTGGGCTTTGTTCATTTTATGCAGAGCGGCACGCACGGTCGTTCAGCGACTCGCACCCACTCCGACCCCGCCGAGTCGCATCTCCCATCGTCCGAGAGTGGCAACGCTCTCGTCGAGCACACCGGGTCGGCCGACAGCCGCTCGCGTTCGACTGCGAGGGCGTTTCGATACAACTTGATCGCCCGTTCGGCACGAAATGGATGAAATCGCCAGACGACGCCCCGATTTCGAACGCGTTGATTGGGGTGAAATTCAGCGAAAACCGGGGTTACGATTCTCCCCTTTTACCGTATCGGGGTTAGAAGGAAGGGTTGCATGCGCGGCAGCAAACACTTCACCGTAGTCATGGTCGTTGCGATGCTCGCCGTCGCGGTGGTCCCCGGGGCCGTCGGAGCAGCGAGCTCCGATGCCCTCCAGGTCGGCATCACGCAGGACGCCGACACGGGCGACGCGACAGTGACCGTGACGCGGAACGAGACGGCCGTCGAGAACGCGACGGTCGTCGTCGAATCGAGCGGTAACTACGCCGGAAACGGAACGTACGCGACGGGGACGAACGGCACCGTCGACCTCCCCAATCCGCAGGAACGCGTGAACGCGACGGTCACCGTTACTGAGGGGAGCAACACGACCACCTCGTCCGTCGTCCTCGTCCCGCTCGGCGAGTCTCTCGATGTCTCCGTCGAGGTTGATGACGCTAACGACACGGTCGTCGCCACCGTCACCCAGTACGGTGACGCCGTCGAAGGCGCGTCAGTCATGGTTAACGGGACGGACTACGCCGGCAACGGCACGTACGAGACGGACGCAAACGGAACCATCGAGGTTGTCGAGCCGACGACCACGACGAACCTGACGTTCGTTGCGATGGACGGCGACCTCACCGCCGAGACGACGGTCGCGGTCGAGGGCGACGACCTCTCGGTCTCCGCCGAGGTTGACGACGCCAACGACACGGTCATCGCGACCGTCACGCAGGCCGGCGACCCCGTCGAGAACGCCTCGGTTCAGGTCAACGGGACGGACTACGCGGGCAACGGCACGTACGAGACGGACGCAAACGGAACCATCGAGGTTGTCGAGCCGACGACCACGACGAACCTGACGTTCGTTGCGACCGCCGACGGTCTCACCGCGGAGACGACGGTCGAAGTCGAGGCTGACGACCTCAACATCGCCGTCTCGCAGGACGAAAACGAGTCGGTCACCATCACCGTGACCGAAGACGGTGACCCCGTCGAGAACGCCTCGGTCGCGGTCGACGGGAACTACACGGACGCGGGCGAGTACGAGACAGACGCGGACGGTACGGTTGACCTTATCTCGCCGTTGCAGACCGTCACGGTCGACGTGGCAGCCGAGCACGACGGCCTCACCGCCGAGACGACCGTCACCCTGCAGGGTGAGGTCGCCGCCGAGGACCCGTTCGGACAGCTCGTCAGCAGCTTCGTCGAGCGTCTCAAGGACACGGGTAGCGACGGCCCGCTCGGGCAGGCCGTCTCCGACTTCGTGACCGAGAACAACCCGGGTAACGCGGACGACAAGCGTCCGGACCACGCCGGTCCGCAGAACGGCGACGACGCTGACGGCGACGAGGACGCGCCCGGTAACTCCGGCAACGCCAAGAACGGTAACGGCGGCCCGCCGGAGCACGCGAACAACGATAAGGCGAGCGACGAGGAAGACGAAGAGACCGACGAAACCGAGCAGGCCGACGACGAGGAGTCTGAGACCGCAGACGACGCTGACGACGAGTCAGACGATGACGACTCGGACGATTCGGACGACTCGGATGACTCGGATGACGAATCGAACGGCAACGGTAACGGCGGTGGCCCGCCGGACCACGCCAACAACTAACTAATATACGTTCCCACGCAGCGAGCGTGGGGTTCGGGCTTCACCCTTCCGCGTCCGGGCGGGTACTGTGGATCAGAGGCACCCCATCCCGCTACGCCCCCGACCGTCGTTGTCAGAGGCTGACGGTCGGGCTACTCACTCGCCCGACGCGACTCTTTCTATCGAAACGTCACCGAGCGCGGCGACGAGCGCCGGGTCGGCGTCGAACCGTCGAACCGCGAGCCGCGCGCCCGCGACCACGAGGTCGTCGTCGACGCGGGCGGGAGCGCCGCTGGGATACCACGCCGAATCGTCGGATGCGCGGACGCTCGCCCGGAGCGACTCGCGGAGGCGACGGTGCGCGAACAGCGTCGAGACGAACGCGAGCGACGCCGCGAGCGTGACGCCGCCACCGTCGAACGCTGCGTCGGTCGCTTCCGTTCTGGCCGTTTCGAGCGCGCCCGCGACGGCGAGCGACTGTCTCGCGTGGTCGTCGTCGGTGAGCGCGCGACTGAGCGCGGCGTCTTGCATCTCGCGAATCGCAGTCTCAGTCGTGGGGTCGGTCATCGGTGACGCCGAGTCGGGTCACGCGCCGTCGAGCGGCGGCACGCGGAGGGGGTGGTCGACGACGGTCTCGTCCGGTCGGAGCGTCACCGTGCCGAGAAACACCGTCTCGCCCTCGGCGGCGTTGGTCGCGACGGTCTGGAGCGTCGCCCGCTGGTCGAGTTGCTCCCAGGTGACGCGTTCGACGAGGCGCTGGAACGCGTCGGGGTCGGTCCACCCCGAGTCGATGTCGGACGGGACGTTGACCACGAAACGGAGTTCGGTCTCGGTGACGTGGATACCGACGCGGAACGTGTCCGCGTCGGTCGCGCCGTCCGACGAGGAGTCGGTGGTCGCCGCGCCGGAGTCCGCAGTCGACGCGGATGCGGGTTCGCTCGCCGTCTCGTCGGGGTCGGTCATGCCCGGCAGTCGGGGACGTGAAGACAAAGATGCACCGGACGGCGTCGTCGCGCCGACTCATCGGATGATGACGAGGAGACCTCCGACACCGAACCGGACCCTGCTGCTGTCCGCTCCGAACCCGACGACGGCGTCACCTCTCCGGCGCTCGAACCCGGGAGTCGAGCGCGGAGAATCACCCTGCTCGGCCCCGGTAGCGTGTGAATTTCACGCACAGCGAGGCGAACGTCGAACGGTTATTAGCGTTCGAGACACCAGTCCGACCAACGAATGAGTTACAAGATCGGTCTCGTCGGAAAACCGTCCGTCGGGAAGTCGAGTTTCTTCAACGCGGCGACGATGAACGACGTACCCGAGGGCGCGTATCCGTTTACGACTATCGACCCCTCCATCGGCGAGGCGTACGTCCGCGTCGAGTGTGCGGCCCCGGAGTTCGACGAGTCGTGTACGCCCTCGGTCGGCTACTGCGACCACGGAATGCGGTTCGTCCCCGTCAAGCTCGTGGACGTGGCGGGGCTCATCCCCGGTGCGCACGAGGGAAAGGGCCTCGGAAACCAGTTCCTCACCGACCTCAACGAGGCGGACGTGCTCGTCCACGTCGTCGACTTCTCCGGTGAGACGGACATCGAAGGCGAGGCGACGGAGGGCCACGACCCCCGCGAGGACATCGGCTTCCTCGAAAACGAACTGGACATGTGGTACCTCGATGTCTTAGAGAAAGGTATCGACCGCTACCGCTCGGGCTATCACGGCGAGGACAAAGATATCGAAGTCGACCTCGCGGAGCAGATGTCCGCGTTCAAGACGAACAAGGACGAAATCAAGCAGATAATCCTTTCTCTCGGCTTGGAACTCGACCCCGACGAATGGGACGACGCCGACAAGGAGTCGCTCGCCCGCGAGATTCGAAAGCGCACGAAGCCAATCATCATCGCGGCGAACAAGATGGACAAGCCGGTTTCCCAGGAGAACTACGAGGAAATCACGGCCGATTCGGACTACGAACACCTGACGTTCGTCCCGACCTCGGCACACGCCGAAAAGGCGCTGAAGAAGGCCGACGAGGGCGGCGTCGTCGATTACCGCCCCGGCGACGACGACTTCGACATCGTCGGCGACGTGAGCGACGAACAGGAGGCGGGCCTCGAACAGATTCGCGAGTTCGTCACCGAGTTCGGCGGCACGGGCGTCCAGCAGTCGCTCGAAAACGCGCTGTTCGACGTGATGGGAGCGATTGCCATCTTCCCCGGCAGCGCCAACGGCAAGAGCGACTCGCAGGGCGTCTTCCGCGACTGCTTTATCCTGCCCGAGGGTTCGACGACCGAGGACTTCGCGTACCATCTGCATTCGGACATCGGCGACGGCCTCCTCCACGGCATCGACTGTCACTCGAAGCGCCAAATCGGGTCTGACCACGAGCTTTCGCACCGCGACGTGGTCGAAATCGTCTCGACCAACTGACTCTCTCGGACGCCAACCGCAACACCGTTATATCCGTGGACGTAGGACCCGGGTATGGGTGAGGCCGAAACGACGGCCGCGACGCTCGACGTCGAGATTGGGGGTCTCGGCGGCGAGGTAACGCTGGCCGACTTGTTCCCGTCGCCGTGGGTCGAGTCACATTGTGAGGCGGCATCGATTAGTGAATTCCTCGAAGAAAGCGGATTCGCGGTCGCGGATCAGGATTCTTTCGAGTCGATACCGACCCACGAGTTGGACCGGTACGTCGACGCGAACACCGAGTTCGACGACTGGCAGGGGATGCTTTCCGCCGGCGTCGAGCGCTACGTACTCGAACAGGGAGCGACGGGCGAAGCAGCCGCCGACGCGGCAGACGAAGTCGAGGCGGCCGAGGAAGGCGACTCGGCGGACGCCGAGACTGAAGACTCCCTCGAAGCCGGCGTCTGAACGCGACCGAGTCGGACGACGGGAGTTGACTCAGTTCGGGTGGAACCGTTATGCGCTGTTTTCGACGAGCGCCGCACCGCGGGTAAGCGCGTCGTCCCACCAGTCACGGTCGCGAGCGTCGGCGACGGACAGCGGCGCGTCGGGGTCGTCGGGCCGGTCGCCGAGGTCGAGGCTCCACCACTCCACGTCGTGCCACGCGTCGTGTTTGTAGCCGACGCGCTCGAAACGGCCGACGCGCTCGAAGCCGAACGACTCGTGGAAGGCGATGCTCGCGGGGTTCGGCGTCGTGATGACGGCGACGGCCGAGGCGTAGCCCTGCCGTTCGAGCAGGTCCAAAAGCGCCGTGTAGAGGCCGCGGGCGACGCCGCGGCGCTGGAACTCAGGGCGGACGTAAATCGATGTCTCGACGGTCCACTGGTAGGCGATGCGCTCTCGAATCGCCCCGGCGTAGGCGTAGCCGGCCACCTCGCCGTCGAGTTCGCAGACGAGCCACGGGTAGTCGGTCTTCTGCTCCAGTTTCGTTTCGAGGTCCGCGACGCTCGGCGGGTCGTAGGCGAACGAAATCGCGGTGTCTTCGACGAACGGCGCGTAAATCTCCCGAATTGCGGGGAGGTCGGACGGCGTCGCCGCGCGGAGTCGGACGGTCATGACTCAGGTGGCGTCGCGCGGAGAGAAAGAGGCGACGATGGCGGCGGGCCTCGCGGGTGCGGCCGGCCGGTCTCGCGTTCGAGGTGGTCTCGCAGGCGGAGACGCTGTTCAGTCGCTCGTCGGCGCCGAGTCGAGACCGTCGGCGACCGCCCGCGCCCGTTTTCGGATGCCGTCGGCGTCCGCGCGGACGTGTTCGCCCTCGTCGTAGAGCACGTCGCCGTCGACCATGGTGAACACCACGTCGTCGCCGTGGGCGGCGAAGACGAGATGAGACAGCACGTCGTGGAGCGGCGTCGCTCGCGTGCGGTCGGCGTCGATACCGACGATATCGGCCTTCCACCCCTCACGGAGTTCGCCGACGCGGTCGAAGCCGGCGGCTTTCGCGCCGTTGCGGGTCGCCATCTCGAAAACGGTCGCGGCGGGCGTGCTCGTCGGGTCGAGCGCATCGACTTTCTGGAGGAGACTGGCCTGTCGCATCTCGGTGAAGGGGTCGAGCGTGTTGTTACACGGCGGGCCGTCGTTGCCGAGTGCGACGTTGATGCCGCGGTCGAGGTAGTCGGGAATCGGCGCGATACCCGACGCGAGCTTCATGTTCGATGACGGGCAGTAGGTGACGTGCGTGCCGGTCTCTGCGAGCACGTCGCGCTCGGAGTCGTCGGTGTGGACGCAGTGTGCGAGGACGACGTCGTCGCCGGTGAGACCGACTTCGTCGAGCCAGTGGATGTTGCGCATTCCCGTCTCGTCTTCGACCGTCTCGATTTCGCTTCGGTTCTCGCTCGCGTGGGTGTGGATGCGGACGCCGTCGTAGCGGTCCGCGAGGTCGCGGACGCCCCGCAGACACGCCTCCGAGCAGGTGACGGCGAACCGCGGCGTGACGGCGTACTGGATGCGCCCGTCGAAACTGTCGTGATAGCGCTCGATGAGGCGCTCGGACTCGGAGAGGCCCGCGTCGGTGTCTTCTTGGAGTCCCTCGGGAGCGTTCGTGTCCATGAGAACCTTCCCGATGCGTCCGCGGATACCCATCTCGCCCGCGGCTTCGAACGCCTGCTCGGCGTGATTGACCGAGAGGTGGTCGACGACCGTCGTCGTCCCGGACTCGATGCATTCGAGGTAGCCGAGTTCGGCGGCGACGCGCATCCCCTCGGCGTCGAGGCCGGCCTCCATCGGGAGTACGTGGTCGAAGAGCCAATCCAAGAGTTCGGTGTCGTCGGCGATACCTCGTCCGAGCGACTGCACCGAGTGGACGTGCCCGCCGACCAGTCCCGGCGCGACGATGCCGAACTCGCGTCGCTCGTGGTTAGGATACCGGTCTGTGAGGTCCGCGTGCGCTCCGACCGCGACGATTCGGTCGCCGTCGACGACGACGGCACCCTCTTCGATGATGGTGGACGCGTCGACGACCACCGTTCCCGCGAGTAACATCCTCGTGCGGGTAGACGACCGGGCGTAAAATAGGTGGTGACCCGGCCGTCGTCCGAGGTTGGTTGGAGCGTTCGAGTGCAGTCGGTGGTGGGGGTGGGGACGGTCGGAACCGGTCCCCGCGGACGAACGAACCAGCGGGACGCGAGCGCGCGTCCGAAAGAGCGGGTGGAAACCACGCCTGACGCGCGGCGTTCGGTGTCCGTTCGTCGTGGTCGCTACTCCGTGCTCAAGTGCCCTCTCAGTTCTGTTGGTATCTGCTAACTTCAGTAAGTGGTGTGCCTCGAAGCCGAGTCTGAATCGGAACGAAGGTAGAACGCGGTCGGTGTCTGATTAGTACCTGCTAAGTCGCTCCGCGACAGAGCGGAAACCGAATGCGCGAGTTCGAATTCGTCGTTCGCTTCTCGGAGGGCACCGACGAGCTAATGGACCTGTTTTACGAGTACCCGAGCCTGCGGTCCCGGTCGTCGGTCTGTTCGTCCACCAGGGACGTGATGTGGCGGGTCGACCACGTCGTCGGCACGCCGGAGGCGCTGTCGGCGTTCGAGGAGGTGTTCCTCGACGAGACGCGGTGTAACGAGTGTCTCGACGCGCCCGACTGCCACACCCATCGCAACTACCACGTCCTCGACCGCTCGGACAACTCGATGACCGTCTACACCTACCGCGAGGAGGTGAGCAACTGCCACTCGATTCCGCGCTACGTCCTCGAACACGTCGGGCCGGGGGTCATCTTCGAGTCGTCCCGCCGCGCGGGCGCGTACCGCTGGCGCATTCTCTATCCCGGCGACCACCCGCTCGGCGAACTGTACGAGACCATCGAGGCGCAGCTCAGAGAGGGACTGCAACTGGACGTCGAACACCTCACGAGCGCCGGTAACTGGGACGCCGAGTCGCGCATCGCGGCCGACCTCTCGTCGGCTCACTGGGAGGCGCTCGAAACCGCCGTCGAACACGGCTACTACGAGCGCCCGCGAAAGGTGACCGTCGAAGACCTCAGCGACGTGCTCGACGTGCCACGTTCGACGGTTCAGTACCGACTGCGAACCGCCGAGGACCTCGTGATGTCGCAACTCGGTGACCCCGACTTGTAGGTGCAGTGCGAAATCGTACCACGTAAAAGCACACGCTCGCTATCGCTCGCGGTTCAAGAGTGAGGGAAGTGCTCCGTCAGGGATTCGAACCCTGGTCATCACCGTGAGAGGGTGATATGATTGGCCGGACTACACCAACAGAGCACGTTGGTACATCACCAGATATTGCTCGCGGTTGTAAAAGGTTGTCGCTTCAAATCGGGTGTGATACCGCCTGCCGTGTTGCGATTAGACGACCCGTTCGCCCTCTCGATACACCTGCCGGACCGTCCGCCACGCGCCGGCGTCCTCGCTCGGGTCGGCGTCGAGGACGACGAGGTCCGCGACGTAGCCCTCGGCGACCTTCCCCACGTCGTCTAACCCGAGGAGGTCCGCGCCGCCGACGGTCGCGGCTTCGAGCGCTTCGGCGGGCGACAGGCCGTACTCGACGAGCAGTTCCATCTCGCGGAGCGCGTTCTCGCCGTGGTCGTTGAACGGCGTGCCCGCGTCGGTGCCCATGGCGATGTTCACGCCGGCGTCGAGCGCGTGGGACCACGCGCCTTCGAAGCGCTCGGCGGCGTCTTCGGCCTTCGAGACGGCCTCCGGCGGGATGCCGGCCTCGACGCCCGCCTCGACGATTTCGCGGACGGCCGAGGCCGTCGGCACCCAGTACGTACCGTTGTCGACCATGAGGTCGGCGGCCTCCTCGTCCATGAACATCCCGTGTTCGACGCTCGAAACCCCCGCGCGGGCGGCGTTTTTGAT
The DNA here is from genome assembly GCF_000336975.1 of Haloferax sp. ATCC BAA-644. Classification (NCBI taxonomy): domain Archaea; kingdom Methanobacteriati; phylum Methanobacteriota; class Halobacteria; order Halobacteriales; family Haloferacaceae; genus Haloferax; species Haloferax sp. ATCC BAA-644. The sequence continues at coordinate 8,254 of NZ_AOLF01000029.1, read as the reverse complement.
ACCGTCCTCGCCGTGGGCGTGGGCCGCGGTCGGGACGCCCTTCGCGCTCGCGGCCTCCGCGAGGGCGCGAATCTCCGCTTCCGTGAGTTCGGGTGCGCCCGTGACCGCGCCGGTCGTGAGGACGCCGCCGGTCGCGATGCATTTCACCACGTCAGCGCCGCGCTTCAGTTGCTCTCGGGCGGCCTTACGAACCTCGTCCGGACCGTCGGCCTCCCGACCCAACCAGTGGGCGTGGCCGCCGGTCATGGTGATGGGTTCCCCCGCGGCGAGGACGCGCGGCCCGTCGAGCTCGCCGGCGGCGACTGCGGCCTTCGCACTCGTCGCAGTGTTGCCGGGCGAACCGAGGTCGCGGACGGTCGTGACGCCCGCTTCCAGCGTCTTCCGGAGGTTGGCCGCGGCCCGATAGCAGGCGCGTTCGACCGGCTCGGACCGATAGGCAGCCACGTCGGGGCGACCGTCCATCATGAGGTGAACGTGGGCGTCGACGAGTCCCGGCGCGACCACCGCACCCGAGCAGTGTCGCGTCTCGCCTTCGGTCTCGTCGCTGACGGACGCGATGCGCCCGGTCGACTCGTCTATCACCACGTTCGCCTCGCGGGTCCCGTCGGCGTCGACGACCCGCACGCCGGTTAGCGTGAACATATGTGTGTCAACCCGGGCAGGTGACCTAAAGCCGCGGGTGTCAGCGAAGAACAACCGACCGACTGCGAGGCGTTCGAACGCGACGAAACCCGACCCTCACTCGGGGACGATGTCACCGACGGTGACCGCGTCACCGACCGACAGCGTCTCGCCCCACGACGATTCCGGTACCGCGGTGTTGACCATGAGCCGGAAGTCGTGGTCGAACCAGTCGCCGCCGGACCACTCGGGGAGCGTCTCGCGGCGCTTCGTCATGAACGTCGTCCGGAAGTCGGCCGTCTCCGCGCCCGTGTCCGGGTCGCGGCCCGGGACGACACAGCGCTGGCAGGGGTTGACGCCCTCGAAGGCGACCCCGCCGACGCTGAACTCGACGACCGTCCCGCGCCGGTCGAACAGGTGGTCCTCCCAGAACGGCTCGCTCGCGTCGAAGACGAGGTTCGGCCGGAGGCGACGGCGCATCTCGTCGGCGTCGACGCCGTCGAACCACGAGGCGACCGCGTCGAGCGTCCCCGTCGAGATGACCGTCGGCCCGCTGGCCTCGGTGTCGTCGGGGAATCCGCCGGCGGGGTCGCGCCGGAGTTCGACCGGGTAGCCGAAGTACGCCGAGAGCCAGCCGTCGGCCTCGGCTATCGGGCCGTCGTAATCGTCCATCTCGGGGGCCGACAGTTCGACCGTCCCGTCGGCGAGCGAGACGGAACTCCGGATTCGGTGGACCGCCCGCTCGCGCTTTCCGTTGACGTACTCGTCGTCCGCGTCGAAGATGGCGTACTCGCGGTCGCCGCGGAGCCCGCCGTTCTCGACGATGTCGGCGGCGTCGACGAACTCGGCGTCGAGCGACTTCACGGGGTAGACCGCGATGCGGTCGAGCGTCACGGCCGCCGCGCCGGCGGTCGCGCCCGCTTCCGCATCCGTGGCCGCGGCCGCCGAGGTGCTATCGCCGTCCGGGCTCCCGTCTGTCATCTACTCCTCGCTGTCGGCCGTCTCGCCGGACTCGCCGGACTCGTCGTCTTCGGTCGCGTCCGCGAACAGTTCGGCGATGGTCTCCTCGTCGACGATTTCGTAGCCCGCCTCGGAGACGGTGACGAGATTCAGTTCGTCGCTCTCGATTTCCTCGTCGGCCGCGACGAGCGCCTCGACGGCGAGCGCGAGGCCGTCTTCGAGCGACAGGTCCTCGGCGTAGCCGTCTTCGAGGGCGGCCTGCACGTCTTCGCGGTGGCCGCCGATGGCGACCGCCTTCCACTCCTGGGGCGTCCCCGAGGGGTCGGTCGCAAACAGGCGACCCGAGCCGTTTTCGACGCCGCCGATGAGGAGCGACGCGCCGTACGGGCGGGTGCCGCCGGACTGCGTGCTCTCTTGGATGTTGTCGGTGATGGTTTTCGTGAGCGTCTCGACGCCGATTGGCTCGCCGTAGCGCAGGTGCTCGCGCTGGGCGGTCGTCCGCGCGAAGTCCACGAGCTTCCGCGCGTCAGCGACGTGGCCGGCCGTGGCCGCGCCGAGCGCGTCGTCGAGCTTGTGCAGTTTCTCGATGCTTTCGGCTTCCATGAGTTCCGACGGGGTCGACCGGAGCGCCGCCAGCACGACGCCGTCGGCGGTGCGGACGCCGAGAACCGGCGCGCCGCGCTTGACGGCCTCGCGGGCGTACTCGACCTGATAGATGCGTCCGTCGGGGGAGAAAAGCGACGTTCCGCGGTCGTAGGCCTGCTTGTCGTTTCGGTTCATCGTGCGACCTCCTCGCTCGCGTCGGCGACGTTCGTCATTACTCTCCGGTCAGTCCCGGAGGCGGAAAAAGCCTCCACACCCGGCATCGGTGTGGGGTTCGTACTCGAACCGGCGGACTATCCGCCGATTTCAGGCGAACCGAGGCTCGAACCGCGGAACTACGCTTCGATAACGTCCGCGTCGGGCGCGTTCCGCTTGACGCTCTCGATGCCCTGTTTCGCCTTCTGTTTCGACGCGTAGCCCTCGCCCGAGTCGGCGAGGATGTTCCCGTTGTCGTGGACGAGTCGCCAGCGGTACTTGTCGGCCGCGTCGACGAACACCTCGAAGTGCGCCTTGCTCATACGGAGAAACTGTTGTCAGCCGACAAAAATGTATTCGCCGGCGGAGCGTCGCGGTCGATGCGCCAGTCCGGCGGCTCAGGCGGCTTCGGGTTCGAGCGCCTCGGCGTCGACTTCCAGCAGTCGCGTCTCGCAGTCCTCACAGCGGACGACGAACACCTCCCACGACCGGCAGCACGATTCGGCGGTCTCCGAGCCGAACCGGACGCCGCCGCCGCAGGTCGGACAGCTGTTGAGGTAGATGCGGAGCCCTCGCGCCAGCGCGCTCCGCTGTTCGGCCGTCAGCTGGTCCCGGTCGTCGAGGCGACCGTCGAGCGCGGCGTCGGCAGCCACGTCCGCGACGAGCGCGCCGTTCGACTCCCAAGTGCCGAGGGTGGTGCCGTCGGCCATCGCCACGAGCCACCGGCTCCGAGCGCGAGACTCTAGCGTGACATCGGCCTCGTCGACCCCGGTCAAGCGGGCGAGCCACCGTCGAGCGACCGTCTCGTCGGTGCGCGCGATTTCGTCGTTCCACGCCGATTCGAACGCCGGTGCGAGGCGGAGTTCGTCGCCGCTCTCGTCCAACTCCAACGCGCCGGCGTCCATCAAGGTCGCCTCCACGTCGAACGCCGCGACTGACGCGCCATCGCCGTCTAACTGCCCCGATTCGACCTCCTCGCCCGACGATTCGGCGTCAACGTCGTCATCGGCGGCCGACCCAGGAGCGGATGCGGTGGCCCCGACGCGAGTCTGCGTCGGTTCCTTGTCGAACCAGCGGAGGACCCGGTCGGGGAAGTACGTTTTCGTGAGCGTCGGCGTGCCGGGAATCAGGTAGCCGCGGAAGTAAATCGCGCCCGCGAAGAGGGCGAACGAGACGAGCCCGAGCGGCGGCCACGCGACGCCGAGCAACAGACTCAACGCGGCGGCGATGACGACGTTCACGACGGTACAGGGCGTACACCGGTTCTCGCCGGTGTACTCGGGTTGTCGGAGTCGGTCTGCGAGTGTCGAGGCGGTCATAGCGAGGGGAAGCTTCGTTCCCTCTTACGAGGTCGTTCCCGTCAATAAAGCTACTCGTGATGCGTCACGAGAAACACAGGTCGTTCACGAGCGCCCCGTGAGATGACGCCCGGCGTCTCAGCGCTTCGGCCGCTTGAACACGAGCGCCGTCTGCCCGCTGTTCGCGCCGGCGCCGCGCGAGTCGGAAATCGTGTCCACGAGCTCCCAGCCGTCGCCGCCGAGGGAGTTGAGCGCGTCTTCCATCGGGGACGTGTCGCCGCTGAACAGGCCGCCGTCGGCCGTGCGGACGATTTTGTACTCCCACTCGCCCGTGTTAGTCATCGGATTCCTCCGCGCCGCGGTCAGTCGCGGCGGCTTCTCGGTGGCCCTGTTCCCGGCGCTCGTACGTGACGAACGAAAAGCCGTCGCGGTCGTCGCGGTCGATCTCGACCCACTTCCCGCGGTCCCACTCGGGGAACCGCGTGTCGCCTTCGTGGGCCGCGTCGAGCTCGGTGAGCACCAGGCCCGCGGCGCGGTCGAGGAACTGCTCGTAGACGGTCGCGCCGCCGACGACGTACACCGTCTCGACGCCCATCTCGTCGGCCGCGTCCTCGGCGGCGGCGACCGCCGACTCGACCGAATCGACCGCTTCAGCGCCCTCGGGGAGGTCGAGGTCGCGGGTCGTCAGCACGACGCTGTGACGGTCCGGCAGCGGGCCGCCGAGCCGGCGGGCGATGCTCTCGTAGGTCTTGCGACCCATCACGACCGGGTGACCGGTCGTCGTCCGCTTGAACTGTTTGAGGTCCTCGGGGAGGTGCCACGGCATGTCGCCGTCGCGGCCGATGACGCGGTTGTCGGCGACGGCGGCGACGAGGACGAACCGGACCGCTGCGTCGCCCTCGGTTTCGGACCCAGCAGGCGCCTCGCCGCTCATTCGGCCACCGCGAAGCGAATCCCGTCGGCCGGGTCGTAGTCGCGGAGGACGATATCCTCGAACGACAGTTCTTCGAGCGGCACGTCGGCCACGTCGAGCGCGGGGCGCTCGCGCGGTTCGCGCGAGGCCTGCAAGAGCAGTCCGGGGACGTGGTCGTAGTCCTCCTCGCCCTCGGCCTCTTCGGGTGCCGCGTCGAGGAGCCAGTCGCGCACGTCGAGGTAGCCTTCGGGGGAGTCCACGTCGGCGAGGCGCGACTGGAGTTCGTCGAGGTGGTCGCCGTACCACGCGCCGCGCTCGCCGGCCCCGCAGTAGACGTGGGCGTCGACGATAGTGTGGGCGAACGACCCGAGTTCGAAGCCGGCGCGCTGGGCGACGACCTGCGCGAGGATGGCGTACGCCGCGAGGTTGAACGGGACGCCGAGCGCGATGTCGCCGGAGCGCTGGGTCAGATGGAGGTTGAGTTCGTCGCCCTGCACGTTAAAGACGAACGTGTAATGGCAGGGCGGGAGCGTCGAGACGGCGGCGTTGGCGGGGTGCCACGCGTTGATGACCAGCCGGCGCGAGTTCGGGTTCTCGTCGAGCGTGTCGAGGACGTACGCGAGCTGGTCGAACGTCCCCTCGTCGTTCATCCAGCGGTGGCCGTCGTCGGGCCACGCCTCGCCCGCAAGCCCCTCCTCGGGGACCGGGTAGCGCCGCCAGAACCGGCCGTAGGCCGTGTCGAGGTGGCCCTCCCCGTCGGCCCACGCGTCCCAGATGCCCGTCTCCTCGCGGAGGGTGCGGATATGTTCCTCGCCGGAGAGATACCACAGCAGTTCGTGGATGAGGGAGTTCCAGCGGAAGCCCGAGAGGTCCTTCGTCGTGAGCAGCGGAAAGCCCTCCTGGAGGTCGACGGTGTAGTGCTTCGAGAAGCCCGAGATGGTGTCGACGCCCGTTCGATTCGGTTTGTGCTGCCCGGTTCCGAGAACGTCCGTGACGAGGTCGAGATATTGGCGCATGAGAGGTGCCCTGGTTGGGTGTTGGTCGTCGTCGGTCCCTCTAAATCCTACCGTCCTCGGCCCGGAGTTCCGCAGCGCCCACAACACCGAATACCCCGCTTTTCGTACCCGTGACCATGATTCGCAATCTCGCAGGAGACATCCGTGCCTTCACGAGCAACGTCTTTCTCGTCGACGGCGAGACCACCGCGCTCGTGGACACCGGGGCGAACTTCGACGTGGTGCCGACGGTCCGCGAGGTCACCGACTCGCTCGACGCGGTGTACCTCACCCACACGCACCCCGACCACATCGGCAACGTCGACGCCGTCCGCGAGGCGTTCGACGTGCAGACGTGGGGCTACGACACCGGCAACCTCGCCGTAGACAGGCGCATCGACGACGGCGAGCGCGTCCAAATCGGTGACGACGTGTTCGAGGCGGTCCACACGCCGGGCCACAAGGACGACCACCTCTGCTTTTTCTCCCGCGGGTCGGGCGTCTGCTTCGCGGGCGACCTCGTCTTCGCCGACGGCGGGTTCGGTCGGACCGACCTCCCCGAGGGCGACCGCGGCGCGCTCGTCGAGAGCATCGACCGCCTGCGCGAGGTCGTCGGCGGCGACCTGATCGAACTCCACACCGGCCACGGACCGAGCGTCACGACTCGCCCGAGCGAGGACCTCGAACTCGCGTCGAAGGCGGCGCGGACGAGGTGAACCGTCGCCTCGCCGCGTCACCTCGCGCTAGCGGCTCGTGTAGCCGCCGTCGACGGTGAGCGCCTCGCCGGTCGTGAACGACGCGCCGTCCGAACAGAGCCAGACGACCGCGGAGGCGATTTCGTCGACGTCGCCGAGGCGGTTCATCGGGTGGAGCGACTCGATTCCCTGCCGCGCCTCGGGGTCGTCGAGGCCGCCTTCCCCGAGCAGCGGCGTGTCGACGAACCCCGGGCACACCGCGTTGACGCGGACGCCCTGTTCGGCGTACTCGATGGCCGCGGTCTTCGTTAGCCCGAGGACGCCGTGCTTCGCGGCGACGTACGGGGCCGCGTTCGCGAAGCCGACTTTCCCGAGAATCGACGCCATGTTGACGACGACGCCGCCGTCGCCGTCGAGCATCGCGGGAATCTCGTGTCGCATCGACCGCCAGACGCCGTTGAGGTTCACGTCGACGACCCCTTGCCACTCGTCGGCCGAGAGGTCGGCGGTCGGTTTCTGCGGACCGCCGATGCCCGCGTTGTTGCAGGCGAAGTCGAGTCGGCCGTACTCGGAGACAGCCGTGTCGACCAGCGCGGCGACGGCGTCGTCGTCCGTCACGTCCGTCTCGACGAATATCGCCGTCCCGCCGGCTTCTTCGATGCGTGCGACGGTCTCCTCGCCGCCCTCGACGTTCACGTCGGAGACGACGACGCGCGCGCCTGCCGCGGCGAACGCCTCCGCCGTCGCGCGACCGATTCCAGAGCTAGCGCCGGTCACGACCGCGACTTCGGTGTCGAACTGAGTCATCGTACGAGAGAGAACACACCTACCTGACAGATAACCGTTTGTGCGACTCTCACGCCGGAAGAATATCGGGAACGGCGAGCCACGCGGTGTGAGTGCGGTCGTTATTCCTCGTCTTCCTCGGGGACTGCATCGGGATGGAGGCCGAAGTAACCCGGTTCGTCGCTCCGCGGATCGTTGATGACGAAGTCCTCTTGGTTGGCGACGATCCACGGAATCGTCCACTGGATGATGCGGTCTTCGGTCTCCTCGGCGAGGTCGTCCTGCGGCGACAGCCCCTGCATCAGGCGGGCGATTTCGCCCACTGTGTACATGTAGTCGGGGTCGAGGATGTCGGCGGGTTCGTACAGGAGATACCCGTAGAGGGTGTCGAAGTCGTCTTTCGGCTTGGGCATGCGTGCGCTTCTCGGCCGACGGGCAAAACCCCGACGACCGCGGGCGGCGGGCGAGGAGCATCGGCGGCGACGGCAGTGCGACTGACGAGCGTGCCCATCGCTCCCTTACAGCCCTCGACGACCCCATAAGTAGGCTTATGAGCCGTGACGCCAGACCCGAAACGATGAGCGACGCCGCCGCACGACTCGTCGAGGCCTTCCGTAGCTTCGGCGGGGACGACCTCCGCGACCTCTGGGTCTTCGACCACCACGGGTACGAACACCTCTACGTCAGAGAGGACGTGTCCGATGCGCTCGAATGTCTCGACATCTCGCAGTTCATCGACAACGAGCGGTTCGGATACGTCACGAGAGACACCTACGAGACGCTGTACTACGCGGACTACGGCTACACCGTCCGCGGGTTCGACTCGTTCGAGCAGTTTCGGACCTTCGTCGGCGACCGCCCCACCGGAATCCTCGCCGGGTTCGACCGCGGGGTTGGCCGCGACTTCGCCGCCCTGCACGACCGCGTCTGCGCGCTGAACGACGAGTTCGACGGGGCGGACCTGTTCAGCGACCCGACCGTCCGCGACCGACAGCCCTGAGGACGAGCGGAGCGCACCCGCGGACTGATTTGATTCGATTCGCGGACAGCGCCGCCGCTGACGGCGTTGCGTCCGAAAGAAAAGTCGGGATGACCGGGTTTACTCGAAGAGTTCGACGGCCTGGTCGTAGCGGGCGGCGGGTTCGTCCCAGTCGACGACCTCGAAGAACGCGGAGACGAAGTCGCCGC